>JAIESI010000278.1 GCA_019746135.1 Xanthobacteraceae bacterium | reverse complement strand
GCTTGGCAGCCTAACCACGGCAGAGGCTCCACTTAACGACGCGGAAAATCTGTTCAGATAACCGGGGCCACCTCAGACACCTGCGATCCCGATGAAGTCCGTGTAGCGATAGCGGTAGATGTCGTAGTTCACTACCGGCGTGCCGCAGGCGATCGCCCAGCGGATCGTGGACGAGATGCTGGCGACGAAAATGTCGCAGAGCGGAACCAGATCCGCCGTGTTCAGCGGGGCGACCCTGGCGCCGTATCGCTCGAACTTGGCTCCTTCGGCGAGCGACACCGATGGATGCAGCGCGATAACGACATTGTGGGAGCTAATGCTGCAGCACGTTTTCATCCAAAAATCGACCAGGGCTTCGTACTCCCGGAAATCGCATTCAGGGCGCCCGCCGGGCTGATCGAGAAAGTCCGGGGGCAGCGCCGTCAGGAGCATCGGCCGTCCTGCAGGGAGCCCTAGCGAGCGGTACAGGGTCTCGCGCCGCTCGACCGCCTCGGCCCGAGCGGCTGCCATGACATCGTCGGACGTGGAGCCGGTCACGACCATCTGCGTGCGCGGAATTCCGGCGGTCGCGTAATATTCCAACATGGCGTCACTTTCCATGTTGAAGGCCTCCGCCCAGCTACTGTTGAAGAGCCAAGGGGTGGGAGGCGCGATGCGCAGGAGCTCCATCGCGAGCACGCGCCCCGGCGGACAGCGCAGGATATCGCGTCCGCGGTGCCTAAAGACCCAGTGAGGGAAAGCGCGGGCTAGCCATCGGCGGGGATGGCCACGGACGTGATAGTCGGGATTGTTGTAGTAGACCTCCGCCTGATCAAGACCGATCGACATCATCGAGGAGATCAGCAGGACCTTGCAACCGCGTTGATGGGCAACTTTGACATAGGCGCCGGTGTCATAACCCGCGAGGTCAATGCTCATGACCAACAGGTCGGGGCGAAGTGCGTCGAAGGTCGCCCGGACCCGTAGCAGCGATGCGCGCAGGTCTAGAAACTCGGCAAGAAAATGCAGGCCCCACCAGCCCCACCGCCGATGGGTCCCCAGGGCCAGCCACTTCAACTTGGCCAGCAGCCGGTTCCAGGCGCCTGTCAGCTCGGGCAGCTTGACGACGCTGATCCCCGCGCTCCCGCACTCCTGCGTGAAGCTGTCTGCTGTCCAGTGGTCGAACGCAAAGGTGAATACGGGCTCCATGCCCTCGGCGGCGAGAAGCTTGGCGAGCCGGAATGGCTCCACAAAAGCGGTAGACGTATGGACTGCGAACAGGATGCGAGGCATCTGAAGCTACGTGCGCCTGAGCAGCAGGAGGCTAGCCGCGCGTGTTCGGATTTGACTGCGAGCCTCGATCTCCGATGTTCTGTCTATTGTCATTCCGTGCGACTCCCAGTTTTTCCAGCGCCATGAGCGTCAAGCCCGAGGAAGATGTGTCGACGAGGAAAGCCATCGGTTCGCCCAGCTCTGTGCCATCAGCACATTCCACAAACCCGTGGCGTTGTCCTCGATGCCTGAAATATGCCTTTGCCAGATCGCGCGTGTACGTGACGGATCGAACAGGCCCGTACGAGCCAGTTCGGACGACGCGAGCAGGTCCTCGGCCCAGCCGCGCAGGGGCCCGCGCAGCCAGTTTCCGATCGGTACCGAGAAACCGCGCTTCGGGCGGTGGACGAGCGTCGCCGGCAGATAGCGGGCGAGCGCCGCGCGAAACAGGGCTTTTGGCGTGCCGTCACCGCGCCGGACCGTGGCCGGTAACGACCACACATATTCGAACAGCCGATGATCGAGCAGCGGCGCACGCACCTCGAGGGATACCGCCATCGAGCAGCGGTCGACCTTGGTCAGCATGTCGTCAGGGAGCGACGTCATGGCGTCGCTGGCCTGCATCCGCGCGATGAGATCGGGCGCTTCCTCGGTCTTGGCCGCGGCTTGCAATCGGAAGCTGCCGGATGCGCCTAGAACGAGGCTCGGGTCGCGCAACCCTACTGTTGCAAGCTCGAGTGCCGCTTCGTCGGCGCCCGTAGCAGCCAGCGCCGAAGCCAGGCGGCGCGCCTTTTCGCCGACGCGCTCGGCGCGCGCGGGATCGAGCGCTCCCGCGAGCCCCTTGAGAAATGGTTCCGGTAGCGCCGCGATGGATCCGCCCAGTGCCGAGCGCAGCGGCCGCGGCATCCGGCCGGCGATCCTCCACACGCGGTCAAGCCACCAGTATTTCGGGTAGCCGCCGAACAGTTCGTCGCCACCGTCGCCTGAAAGCGCCACCGTGACATGCGCTCGTGTCATCTGCGATACGAGATAGGTCGGCAGTTGCGAAGAGTCGCCGAACGGCTCGTCGAACCAGTCCGCGGCCTGCGATACGAGGTTGACCGCGGCATGCGGTTCAAGCACCACCTCGGTGTGATCGGTGCCGAGATGCAAGGCCAACTCACGGGCGGACTGCGACTCGTCATAAGCCGCGTCATGGAAGCCAATGGTGAACGTACGGATTGGCCGGGCCGACTGCGCTTGCATTAGCGCGACGACGGCCGACGAATCGGTACCGCCAGAAAGAAACGCACCGAGCGGAACGTCGGCGATCATGCGGCGTGCGACGGCGTCCCGCAGAAGTTCGTCTAGCCGCTCCGCCACTTCCTCGGGACCACATGGCGTGACGGGTCGTCGCCAAGTGATCCCGTCGGCACGCCAATAGGACCGAATCAAGGGAGTGCCACCCTGCCGCAGCGTTAGAATAGACCCAGCCGGCAGTTTGTATACGCCGAGGAACGCCGTGGCCGGGGCAGGGACGTAACAATAGCGCAACATCGCGGCGATCGCCTCGCGGTCGATGTCCTTTCGGAACGAAGGATGTGCCATGAGCGCCCGCAATTCGGAGCCGAACAGCAGGATGTTGTCGAACACCGCCCAATAGAGCGGCTTGACGCCAAGGCGATCGCGTACGAGTCGCAATGTCCGTTCCCGGCGATCGTAAAGCGCAAACGCGAACATTCCGACGAAGCGCTCGACAGCCTTGTCTGGTCCCCATTCGACGCAGGCTGCCAGCATCACTTCGGTGTCGGAGGTGCCGCGGAAGACGTGGCCCAGTGTTGCGAGTTCGGAACGAAGCTCTTGAAAATTGTAGACTTCCCCGTTGTAGACGAGGACATAGCGCCCGTCGGCCGAGTGCATCGGCTGCACGCCAGTCGGGGTCAGATCGATGATGGCTAGTCGTCGGTGTCCGAGGCCTACGCCGGCCTCGGCATCGCCCCAGCCGGCCCGGCCGTCTGGGCCACGGTGCGGCACGGCGTCGGCCATGCGTAGCGCCACGGTGTCAGGGGAGGGGCCGGCTCCGTTTGCGTTGAGCGAAATGAAACCGGCGATTCCGCACATTGATTTGCTCAGCCCCGCCGGAATTCCAAGGTCGCTCGGCCTCGATCCCGGTGCTCCCACTGATCCCGGCGGTGTCGCCGATTATCTTTTACAATCAACTAGATACGAAAGTTAACCCAGCCGGATGTTCGCGTTCAACTCGTGAACATCGTGCTTGACGTTCATAGCATGAACAAACTAAGAGTCCACTTGGTTGACGCTAGATCGGGTGGGCGGTGGCCGAGGTAACCCAAGACAAAGATAGCGACCAAGGCCGGATCATACTGGGCCTTCTCGATTCCGTGGAGCGGGACGGCGGCCAATCGCAGCGGCGGCTTGCCTCCGAACTCGGAATCGCGCTCGGCCTCGTCAATGCCTACCTCAAGCGCTGCGTCAAAAAGGGCCTGCTTAAGGCTTATCAGGCTCCGGCTCGCCGCTACGTTTACTATCTCACGCCCCAAGGTTTCGCCGAAAAGTCGCGGCTGACCGTCGAGTATTTTTCGTATTCCTTTCAGCTGTTCCGCGAAGCGAAAGTTGATTGCCTTGCGCTGCTGCAGGCTGCGAGCGAGCGCGGCCTCAAGCGCGTCGTCTTTGCCGGCAAGTCGGATCTTGCCGAGATTGCCGCGATCTGCGCCATGGACACCGGCCTGACAATCGTCGCCGTGATCGATCCACTGGCCTCGGAAGGCCGCTTCGTCGGAACGCGGCTTTTCTCGTCGTGGGAAGCTTTCGATGAGCCGTTCGACGCCATCCTGCTGACCGATCTCACCTCAACGCGGGACACCTGGGAGTCTCTGCTTCACCGTTTCGATGCCGAACGCGTGTTGGTGCCGGCGTTGCTGCGCAAGCGTCTGCTCCAGCCGCAAGTTCGGGAGCAAGAGGCGTCCGCATGAACGAGGAGCTCATCCGGCACTGGTACGTCGTGCAAACGCAGCCGCATGCGGAGCGCAAGGCGTCCGCACATCTCATGCGCCAGGGGTTCGAGATCTATCTGCCACAATACCTCAAGCGGCGGCGCCACGCGCGCAAAATAGAGACGGTCCCGGCCCCGCTGTTCCCGCGTTATCTGTTCGTGTTACTCGATCTCGCTACGCAACCTTGGCGGCCGATCCGTTCGACTGTCGGCGTGAGCCAGATGGTCTGCCGTGGTGATACGCCTGCCTGTGTCAGCCCCGGGGTGGTCGAAGCGCTCAAGACCCGCGAGGACAACGGAGGCTTCATCAAGCTGGTCAATCCGGTGCGGTTCGTGCGCGGCGACAAGATCCGTGTGCTTGATGGGGTTTTCTCAAGCCTGAACGGCCTTTACGAAGAGATGTCCGACGCCGAACGGGTGACCGTTCTGCTCGACCTTTTGGGCCGCAAGGTCCGGGTAGTCCTCGATTTGGACTCGGTGGCCGCGGCGTAGTTTCGCTGCCGTCACGTTGCTGGCTCTAGTGGCCTGGAGTGACCTAAGTCACCCGGGCTGCGGTAGCCTACCAGACTCTATCAGCACAGATTGAATTAAGATGGCCGTAAAGAACTTTGCGCTGATTGGGGCGGCAGGGTACATCGCGCCGCGCCATCTCAAGGCAATCAAGGCGGTCGGCGGCAATCTCAAGGTCGCCTTCGACCCCAAGGATTCCGTGGGAGTCCTGGACAGTTATTTCCCCGATGCCGACTTCTTCGTTGAGTTCGAGCGGTTCGATCGGCATGTCGATAAGCTGCGCCGCCGCGGCGAAAAGATAGACTACTCGGCAATCTGCTCGCCCAATTATCTCCACGATGCGCATTGCCGCTTTGCATTGCGTTCCGACATCGACGCCATCTGTGAGAAGCCACTTGTGCTCAATCCGTGGAATATCGATGCGCTGGCCGAAATCGAGCGCGAGACCGGCCGCAGGATTTCAACGGTCTTGCAGCTTCGCCTGCATCCGGCGGTGGCAGCCCTGAAGGCCAAGGTCGAGGCATCGAAGCAGAACGAGTTCGCCGTCGACCTGACTTACATCACCTCGCGTGGGCGTTGGTACCATGCTTCATGGAAGGGCGACAAGGCAAAGTCCGGAGGGATTGCGACCAACATCGGCGTGCACTTCTTTGACATGTTGGTGCATGTGTTCGGACCGGTCCGTCAGAACATCGTGCAGTCGCGCGACGACGAGCACGCCGCCGGTTATCTTGAATGCGGTCGTGCCCGGATACGCTGGTTCCTCTCTGTGGACCGCCGCGATCTCCCGCCAGTAGCCGGGGAGCGGGCCAGCTACCGTTCGCTAATCATCGACGGAGAAACGGTAGACTTTTCCGACGGGTTCACCGACCTGCACACATTGAGCTACCAGGAGATCATGAACGGCCGCGGCTTCGGCATCGACGAGGTGCGTCCCTCGATCGAGATCGTCTCGCAGTTGCGTCAACTCCCAGTCGAGCCGCAACGCGGCGAGCGCCACCCGATGGTGGGAAGGCACGTATCGCCATGAGCAGCGGGCTGCGCGAGGACGCCCGGTTTCCGGGCGTGTCGATCCACCAGAGCTCCTACGTGGACGACCCGGCCGAGATCGGTGCGGGCACAGTGATCTGGCATTTCTGCCATGTGCTGCCGGGCAGCGTCATCGGCCGCAACTGCTCGATCGGGCAGAACGTCATGATCGGCCCGCGGGCGGTGATCGGCGCAGGCTGTAAGATACAGAACAATGTCAGCATCTATGAGGGCGTGATTCTTGAGGACGACGTGTTCTGCGGCCCAAGCTGCGTGTTCACCAATGTGGTGACGCCGCGCGCCTTCGTCTCGCGCAAGGCGGAGTTCGCGCCCACCCGAGTTGGACGCGGCGCGACCATTGGCGCGAATGCTACCATCGTCTGTGGCCACACCATCGGCGCCTATGCGTTCGTCGCCGCAGGCGCAGTGGTGACCCGTGACGTGCTGGACTTTGCGCTGATGGCAGGCGTGCCTGCGCTGCGCAAAGGCTGGGTCAGCCGAGCCGGCGAACCGCTCGGCAGGGACTTGGTCTGCCGTCGCGAAGGCCGCCGCTATCGCGAGACTGCAGCCGGCGGGCTGGAAGAGGTGGGCCCCTGAACCGGCCTGCACGCGTTTGCACGCCTGTGCCAGCAATTCCATGAACAAGATTCTCGTTACCGGCGCTGACGGCTTTATCGGCTCGCATCTAATCGAAGAACTGGTGCGGCAAGGCCGCGATGTGCGCGCTTTCGTGCTCTACAATTCATTTGGCCAATGGGGCTGGCTCGACACGGTGCCAGAGCACATTCGTGCCTCGCTCGACGTCGTGATGGGAGACGTGCGCGACGCCAACGGCCTTCGCACCGCGATGAAGGGGTGCGCCAGCGTTCTGCATCTCGCGGCACTGATCGGCATTCCGTACTCGTATTACGCTGCCGAAAGCTACGTGGATGTCAACGTACGCGGCACGCTGAATGTGGTACAGGCGGCACGCGATCTCGGCCTGTCCAAAGTGGTGGTGACCTCGACCAGCGAAGTGTATGGCACCGCGCAGTTCGTGCCGATCACCGAGGAGCATCCGCTGGTTGGTCAGTCGCCCTATGCGGCGACCAAGATCGGCGCCGACCAGATCGCAATGTCCTATTTCCGCTCCTTCGGCACGCCGGTCGCCATCGCCCGGCCGTTCAACACTTACGGCCCGCGGCAGTCGACCCGCGCTGTGATCCCGACCGTCATCACGCAACTCGCGGGCCGCCGCAGCAATGTCGTCAGGCTCGGTGCCACGCGACCGACGCGCGACTTCAACTTCGTCGGCGACACGGTGCGCGGCGTGATCGCGATCCACGACAGCGCGAAGTCGGTGGGCGAGGTCATCAACATCGGTAGCAACTACGAGGTCAGCATCGGCGAGACCGTGACCTTGATCGCCGAGGTGATGGGCAAGAGCGTCGCCCTCGAATGCGAGGACGAGCGCGTGCGCCCAGCCAATAGCGAGGTCGAGCGACTGTGGGCGGACAACGGCAAGGCACGGGAGTTGCTCGGCTGGCAACCGGAGTTCGGCGGCCGTGACGGCTTCAAGCGCGGTCTCAAGATAACCTGCGACTGGTTTTCGGATCCGGCCAACCAGGCCCGCTACCGAAACGACCGATATATGGTCTAGGCGGCAAGGCGGATAAAACGTGAAAGCAGGGCTGATCGGCCTCGGTCGCATGGGACTCCGGCACCTCTCGGTGTTGCGCGACCTCGGCCTCGACATCGCCGGTGCCGTCGATTTGCAGGAGTCAGCGCGCGAGAAGGCCCGCACCGATTTCTCGCTACCGCCGACGGCATTGTTCGCCGATGCCAATGCGATGATCGAGCGGGCGAAGCCCGAGCTGATGGTAATCGCGACCACCGCACCGTCCCATGCCGACCTGGTATGTCTCGCAGCGGCCGCCGGCGCCCTCGCCATCCTCTGCGAGAAGCCAATGGCGGTATCTCTTGCGCAATGCGATCGCATGATCGAGGCCTGCAAGGCCTCGGGCACGCGGCTCGCCATCAATCATCAGATGCGCTTTATGGAGCAATACACCGGGCCAAAGGCGATCGTGCGCGACGTGCCGTTCGGCGGGCTTGCCAGCATCAACGTCGTGGCGGGCAACTTCGGCCTCGCCAACAACGGCTCCCACTATTTCGAGATGATGCGTTTCGTGACCGACGAGATGCCCGCGACGGTCGCCGCTTGGTTCTCCAGCGAGAAAGTGCCGAATCCTCGCGGCCCGCAGTTCGAGGATCGCGGCGGTGTTGTGCGCGTGACCACCACCGGAGGCAAGCGCTTCTATATGGATGCTAGCACCGATCAGGGTCACGGCATGCACGTGACTTATGTGGGGCGCAATGGACGGCTTGATGTCGACGAGCTTGCAGGCAAGGCGCGCCTCGTGGTGCGCAAGTCCGAGCATGCCGGCGAGCCGACGACGCGCTACGGCATGCCTTACGACGAGCGCGAATGGACAATCGCGCCCGCGGACTCGGTTGCGCCGACCCGCGCCGTGGTGTCGGCGCTGCTCGCCGACAAGAATTATCCGGATGGCGCGGTCGGCCGCATGGCGGTGGAGGTGCTAGTGGCCGCTCATCTGTCGCACGAGCAGGGCGGCGCGACCATCGATCTGACCGCGGCGAAGCTGCCGCGCGATCGTGTCTTCGCTTGGGCTTGACCACGATGGCCGGGGATCAAAGCGCCGTTCGCGTTGCTATCATAGGCGGCGGTTCGATGGCGCCGGAGCACATCAAGGCGTTTGCCGATGTGCCGGGGGTTTCGATTGTGGGCATTTGGAACCGGACCTGCGACAAGGCTGCCGCGCTCGCCAAGCAGTTCAATATCCCGGTGGTCGCGAGGGACATTGCGGATCTCCACGCGCAGACAAAAGCGGACCTCGCGGTGGTCGCTGTCTACGAGACGGCGATCAATCCGGTGATGAAGCAGGCGCTGACACAGCCGTGGGCCATCCTGATGGAGAAGCCGGTCGGGCTCGATCTCGCCGACGCGGAGGACATCGCAAAGGCCGCAAAGGGCCGCAAGGTCTATGTTGGTCTCAATCGCCGCACGCTATCGAGCACCAACGCGGTGCTCGACGATCTCGACAGCGATCCCGCGCCGCGTTTCATCCACGTACAGGACCAGCAAAGTCTGCAGACTGCGCGCGATATAGGGCATGCCGAGCCAGTGGTCCGGAACTGGATGTATGCCAATTCGATTCATCTCGTCGACTATCTACGCATCTTCGGGCGGGGCGAGATTGTCGAGGTGATGCCGCTTATGCGCTGGAGACCCGATGAGCCGGGCGTCGTGCTTACTAAGGTCGCATTCGCAAGCGGCGACGTCGGCCTCTATGAAGGCATCTGGAACGGTCCGGGCCCGTGGGCCTGCACGGTAAGCACGCCGCGGCGTCGCTGGGAGCTGCGGCCCTTGGAGAAGGCGATTTTCCAGAACGCTGGCGAGCGCAAGCTCAATCCGGTCGAGCCGGACGCGTGGGACACGGACTTCAAGCCGGGCTTTCGCCGCCAGGCCGAGCGCGTGGTGGAGGCGGTGCGCGGTAGGACGGGCGCGGCTGTGCCGCTCGCTGACGCGGTTAAGACCATGCGGCTGATCCACGACATCTTCCAGGCTTAAGATGCCGCGGCGCATCTGCATCGTGACTGGCACTCGCGCGGAATACGGTCTGTTCTACTGGCTCATGCAGGCGATTGGTAGCGATCCGGCATTGCAGCTTCAGGTGATCGCGACGGCGATGCATCTTGAGGACGTATTCGGCCATACAGTGGATCAGATCCGGCAGGACGGGTTCACGGTGGACGCCGAAGTTCCGATGCGGCTGACCAGCGACGAGCCGGCCGAAATCGCGCGCTCGACCGGTATTGCGGTTGGAGGGCTTGCGGCAGCGTTGAAGCAACTAAAGCCCGATGTCGTGGTGCTGCTCGGAGACCGCTTTGAGACACTGGCCGCGGCCAGCGCGGCGGCCCTGATGCGGGTGCCAGTTGCGCACATCCACGGCGGCGAAATCTCCGAGGGTGCGATCGACGACGCCTTCCGCCATGCCATCACTAAGCTCTCGCATCTGCACTTCGTCGCCGCCGAGCCGTTCCGGCAACGCGTGATCCAGATGGGCGAGGCCCCGGAGCGGGTATTCACCGTCGGTGCACCGGGACTAGACAATTTTGCCCGTCTCGATTTGCCGGGGCGCGCCGAGCTGGCCAAGCGCGTTGGTCTTGACCTCGACAAGCCACTATTTCTCATCACCTATCACCCGGCGACGCTCGACGATGACGATCCTTTGCCCATGGTGGCCGAGCTGCTGGCCGCGCTCGACCGCTTTCCGGAGGCCGCGCTCGTCTTCACCAAGGCCAATGCCGATCCAGGCGGCCGTGTCATCAACGAGAGCCTTAGGGCCTATGCGGAGAAACATGCCGGTCGAGCAGTGCTGATCGCGGCGCTCGGTCTGCGCTTTTATCTCTCCGCACTGAAGCAGGCTGACGTGGTGATCGGCAACTCGTCGAGTGGCTTAATCGAGGCACCGGCGGCGGGCACGCCGACGGTCAATCTCGGTATCAGGCAGAAGGGCCGCCCGCAGGCTGCGAGCGTGATCGACAGCGCCGAGCAGCGCGACGCCATCGAGGCGGCGATACGCCGTGCGCTTGATCCGGACATGAATGCTGTGATCGCGGCCGATAACCCGCCCTATGGCCGCGCCGGCAATGCGGCGAAAGCCATCGTCGAGCGGCTGCGCGATGTTGATTTGAACGGGATCTTGCGCAAGCGCTTTCACGATCTGCCGGCGGGGATCTCCCGATGAGCGATGGGGCCGTGGTGGTCATAGGAGCGGGAGGGCACGCCCGAGTGCTGATCGAAGCGCTGCAACTCGCCGGGCGCTCGATTCTCGGTGCTATCGATCCCGCGCTTCCGTCTGGCTCGATGTCGGGCGGCATCAAGGTGCTTGGCGGAGACGAGACGCTCGAACACCTTAACCCGGCCGATGTCGTCTTGGTGAATGGCATCGGCGGGACGCAGACCACCGCACCGCGCGACGCGATCTACCGTCGCTGGCGCGGTAAAGGATTTCATTTTGCGACCGTGGTGCACCCGTCCGCTGTCATCAGTCCTTCGGCGACGCTGGGCGAGGGCGCGCAGGTGATGGCCGGCTGCGTGATTCAAAGTGGTGCATCGATCGGCGCCAACAGCATCATCAACACCCGTGCCTCGGTAGATCACGACTGCAAGGTCGGGGAAACTGTTCACGTTGCACCCGGCGTGACGCTCTCGGGATCGGTGAATGTCGGCGACGGCTCCCACATCGGAACCGGCGCGGCGGTCATCCAAGGTGTCTCAATAGGCCGCAACACACTCATTGCGGCCGGCTCCGTTGTGTATCGTGACGTCCCCGACAACGCGCGTCACGTAGAAAGCGCATAAAGAACCATGTCCGCCGTCGAGCAAACGCTGATTTCGCCTGCTGCCTCGATCAAGCAGACGATCGAGACAATCGAGCGTTCGGAGGCCAAGGTCGCACTGGTCATCGACGAGAACCGACGTCTGCTCGGCACCGTCACTGACGGCGACGTCCGACGCGGGCTTTTGCGCGGTATCGCGCTTGATGAGTCGGTCACGCGCATCATGAATGCGGCGCCTCACGTTGCGCATCCGGACGACGATCCGGCCGCTATGCTCGACATGATGCGGCGTAACATTTGCCGTCAGGTCCCCATCGTCGACGCGAATGGCTGTGTCGTTGCGCTGCGGACCTTGGAAGAGGCTTTGCGCGTTCCTGCGCGCCCAAACTGGGTGTTCCTGATGGCGGGCGGCCGCGGCCAGCGTCTCCGTCCGCTGACCGACGACTGCCCTAAACCGATGTTGCTGATCGGCGGCAAGCCGATCCTGCAGATCATTTTCGAAAGCCTGGTTCGGCAGGGATTTCAGCGTTTTTTCATCTCGCTGAATTATCGTCGTGAGTTGGTGCGAAATCACTTCGGCGACGGTTCGCGCTGGGACGTCCAGATTGATTATGTCGAGGAGGAAGAGCCTCTCGGCACCGCGGGCGCACTGTCGCTGCTGCCGGAAGCGCCGCAGCACCCGATGATCGTCATGAACGGCGATATTCTCACCAAGATCGCGTTCGGTTCGCTGCTCGACTTCCATGCAGAACACCGCTGCTCTGGCACCATGTGCGTGCGCGATTACATCCAGGAAGTGCCCTACGGCGTCATTGAGATCGACGAGCACCGGCTCTCGGAAATCGTGGAGAAGCCGGTTAAGCGCTACCTCGTCAATGCCGGAATCTACGTGCTTGAGCCGCAGACAATGGATCTCATCCCAAAGGCCAAGCGCTATGACATGCCGGCGCTGTTCGACGACATGCGGCGCAAGGGCATGACCGCAAGCGTATTTCCGGTGCGGGAGTACTGGCTCGATGTCGGTCGCATCGAGGACTTCCACAAGGCCAATGACGACTATTTCCACGAGTTCGTGGAGTTCGAGACCAAGCCGTCGCGATGATTGAATCGCACCGAGTCCTCGCACTGATTCCGGCGCGGGGCGGCTCCAAAGGGGTGCCGCGCAAGAACATCCGCTTGGTCGGTGGCAAGCCTCTGATCGCCTGGAGCATCGAGGCGGCCCGCGGCTCGCGCTACGTCGACCGAGTGCTTCTCTCTTCCGATGACACCGAGATCATCGACGTCGCGAAAGCTCTTGGCTGCGAGGTGCCTTTTCGACGGCCAGCAGAACTTGCGACCGACGAGGCCGACGCGTTGTCGGTCGTCCGCCATGCTATCGCCGCGCTGCCAGAGCAATATGGCTACTTGGTTTTGCTGCAACCCACCTCGCCGATGCGGACGAGCCAGGACATCGATGGCGCGATCGAGCTTTGCGTGGAACGTAATGCACCGGCCTGCGTGGGCATCTGTGAATCCGAAAAAAGCCCATACTGGATGATGACGTTGACGTCCGATGGCATGATGGAGCCTGTGATGTCGTCTGACCGCATTCCCGACCGCCGACAAGTCGCGCCGCGCGCCTATGCGTTGAATGGTGCGGTTTATGTCGCGACGGTGCCGCACCTGACCGCAGGCCAATCATTTTTCGGGCCGGGCTCGCTGGGCTACGTCATGCCGAGGGAGCGTTCCCTCGACATTGACAGCGAACTCGATCTGAAAATCGCTGACTTTCTCCTAAAGGAAACATGCGCTCACCATGGATAAGTATTTCCGTCGTGCCTCGGTCGACATGAAGGCCTACTCGCCTTCGGCCAACGATCCCAAGACCTATTACGGCTTGCCGCAGAACGTCGAATTCTGTCGGAATTGTGTGATCTCCAATCAGCGCCCCAATTCGGCAACCGAGTTCACGCACACCAAGGAAAGCCGCAAGGCCACCATCCACTTCGATAAGGACGGTGTCTGCGACGCCTGCCGCGTCGCCGAGCAGAAGCACGGCACCATCGACTGGGACGAGCGGGAGCGGAAGCTGCACGAGCTTTGCGACCGCTTCCGACGCAGCGACGGCCACTATGACTGCCTAGTGCCGGGCTCGGGCGGCAAGGACAGCTTTTACGCAGCCCACATCCTCAAGCACAAATACGGGATGCACCCGCTTACGGTCACGTGGGCGCCGCATATCTACACAGAATGGGGCTGGAAGAATTTCCAGTCCTGGATCCACGCCGGCTTCGACAACTTTCTCAACACGCCGAACGGCCGCACGCATCGTCTGCTGACGCGGCTTGCAGTCGAGAATCTGTTCCACCCCTTCCAGGCGTTCATGCTAGGTCAGAAGAACCTTGCGCCGAAAATGGCACTGCTGCACAATCTGCCGCTGGTGTTCTACGGCGAGAACGAGGCCGAGTACGGCAATCCGCAAGCCGACACCACGAGCGCCAACCGCGACTGGAGCTATTTCACCGCGAGGGATAAGAGCACCATCCATCTCGGCGGCGTGTCAGTGCACGACCTGATCAACAAGTTCGGCGTGCCCGAGGTTGATTTGGTGCCGTATTTTCCGGCCGATCCGGCTCAAATTGAGGAGAAGAAGGTCGAAGTGCACTATCTCGGCTATTACCTGAAGTGGCACCCGCAGAGCTGCTACTACTACGCGGTCGAGCACGGTGGCTTCCAGGCGTCGCCGGAGCGCACGCCAGGCACCTACAGCAAGTACAACAGCATCGACGACCGCATCGACGACTTCCATTACTATACGACATACATCAAATTCGGCATTGGGCGCGCGACCTACGACGCGGCGCAGGAAATCCGCTCGCAGGATATCACGCGCGAGGAGGGCGTCGCGCTGGTGAAGCGCTTTGACGGCGAATTCCCCGAACGCTTTGCCGAAGAGATCTTCCGCTACCTCAGCATTCCGGAAAAGGAATTCCCCGAGGCTAGTAAGCTGTTCGAGCAGCCGATTATGGACCGCGAGTACTTCATGCATCTCGCCGATCGGTTCCGCTCTCCCCACATCTGGAAGCAGGAGGACGGCGTGTGGAAATTGCGCCACACCGCCTTCGAGCGCACTCCCGTCGGCGCGGACTACATGCGGTAGACTTCGTTCATGGCCAACGTCCGTCTGATCGCGCGGCTCGACATCAAGGCGCCAAACCTCATCAAGGGCGTGCACCTTGAGGGTTTGCGCAAGATCGGCGATCCGCAGCAACACGCGCGGAGTTATTACGAGGCGGGCGCCGACGAGATCATCTACATGGACATTGTCGCGAGCCTCTACAATCGCAACAGCCTATCGGACATCGTGCGACGCACCGCGGAGCAGATTTTCATTCCGATCACAGTCGGCGGTGGCATTCGCACTTTGAAGGATGTGGAAAATGCTCTGCGCTGCGGCGCAGACAAGGTCGCGATCAACACTGCCGCGGTGGCGCGGCCTGAATTGCTAGGTGAAGTCGCCAAGCGCTTCGGCTCGCAATGCATGGTGCTGTCAATCGAAGCCAAGCGTGCCAGCACCGGTGAGGCGCGCTGGGAGGCGTTCACCGACAACGGCCGCGAGCGCACCGGTCTCGATGTGATCGAATGGGCCACACGCGCCGTCAACGAAGGCGCTGGTGAGGTGCTGTTGACCTCAGTAGACTGCGAAGGCACCCGCAAAGGCTTCGACGTGGAGCTGACGCGCGCGGTGTCGGACACGGTTTCGGTGCCGGTAATTGCCAGCGGCGGTATGGGCACGGTCGAGCACATGATTACGGTCGTGCAGGAGGGCCACGCTGATGCGGTCGCCATGGCGGATGTGCTTCACTACAAGCGCATGGCCCTGCCCGACATCCGAGCCGGCGCGCAGAAGGCCGGCATCGTGGTCAGGAGCGCCGCATGAAAAGGCGGGTGCTGGTGGTCGACTACGGCGTAGGCAATTTGCTCAGCGTCTGCCGCGCCTTTGAGGCGTGTGGCGCGACCGTTGAACTGACAGGCGACATCGGCCGCCTCAATGCGGCCGAGCGCGTGGTGGTGCCGGGTGTCGGCGCGTTCGGCGATTGCATGAACGAGTTAAACCGGCGCTCACTGGTCAAACCGATCCTCGATTTCATCGCTTCGGGAAGGCCGCTCCTCGGCATCTGCGTCGGAATGCAGATGTTCATGGAGATCGGGGAGGAGTTCGGCGAGCACGGGGGGTTGGGTCTGGTGCCGGGGCGCGTTCGCGCCATTCCGTCGACCGCAGCCGATGGCAGCCGGCATAAGATCCCGCACATCGGTTGGAACGCGCTCGTCAAGCTGGCTGGGACCGGGTGGAGCCACACGATCCTCGACGGCGTTACACCGGGCAGCACCGTCTATTTCGTGCATTCGTTTACAGCTAACCCCGAGGACGAGCGCTATCGCCTGGCTGACTGCGACTACAATGGCCGCCGCATTTCGGCGGCGCTGCAGGTGGGTAATGTGTTCGGCACGCAATTCCATCCCGAAAAGAGCGGTGAGGTAGGCTTGCGTATACTGCGCAACTTCCTGGCGCTTGAGCGCGTCGCAGCCGGCGCCGATCGGGTCGCTGTCTAACGCTCACGTGTGCGGCATTGGCGGCATCCTAACGCGGCGCGCCGAGTTGTTCCCCGGCGCGGCCCTCACGGCCATGAGTAGGACGTTGCGCCATCGCGGACCGGATGACTACGGCGTTCTGCTGTGGGACGGGGAGGGCGCGCCGCGCCGCAGCCGGGATCTTTACACACCGGGTGCGATCCGCCTCGGCTTGGTGCACCGGCGGCTCTCAATCATCGACCTGACGGAAACCGGCTGGCAGCCGATGAGCACGGTGGATGGTCGTTTCGACATCATCTTCAATGGCGAGATCTACAACTACGTCGAGTTGCGCAAGGAATTGCTGGTGGCCGGAGAGCGTTTCCGCTCGACGTCCGATACGGAGGTGCTGCTCGCCGCGTGGGCGCGCTGGGGCGTTGCTGCGCTCGACCGGCTGGTCGGGATGTACGCCTTCGTCATCGTCGACTGGCGCGAGCGCAAGCTCGTGCTTGCGCGTGACTGCTTTGGCATCAAGCCGCTCTACTACGTCGTGCTGCCGGAAGGGTTTGCCTTCGCGTCGGAGGTGAAAGCATTGCTGCCGCTGGTGTCGCGCAATGTTGCGCCGAAGCCACTCTACCAGTATTTGCAGTACGGCCTGACCGATACCGGCGCCGAAACGCTGTTTGCAGACGTTCACCAGATTCGGCCCGCGACGGTGATGGAGATTGGGCTCGACGGCGCCAAGCCGACTAGCGAGCGGCGCTACTGGCAACTGCCCACGGGCGAGAATGGCGACATCTCATTCGATGAGGCGGCGCGAACGTTGCAGGACCTGTTGGTCGACAGTGTGCAGCTCCATCTGCGCAGCGATGTGCCGGTCGGTGCATGTCTGTCCGGGGGTATCGACAGTTCAGCGATCGTCATGTCGATGCGGGCGGTCGGCGGCGATCAAGTCGATCTGCACACGTTCACCTACGCGGCCGATGGTCCAATCAATGAGGAGAGCTGGGCCGACCTAGTCGGCAAAGAGGCGCGTGCGACCGTGCATAAGGTCAGCGTGCAGCCCAGGGAGCTGGTGCGTGATCTGGACCGCCTCATCGCTGATCAGGACCTGCCGTTCGGCAGTACCAGCATCTATGCGCAGCATCGGGTGTTTGGCGCAGCCCACGACGCGGGCATCAAGGTGATGCTCGACGGTCAGGGCGCCGACGAAATGCTGGGAGGTTATCCGTTCTATGCAAGCGCACGAGCGGCGTCGCTGGTCCGCGGCGGGCAGCCGGCCGCGGCGCTATCGCTGCTCAAGTCTTCGGCAGCGAATTCGTCAAGTGGGGCTATACGCGCCATGCTGCGTACTCTTGCAGGCCTTGTGCCGGCCGCTCCCTTTGCGTCGGGCGTAGGTCTACTTCGCAGGCTTGGCGGCGGCCAAGGCGTTGACCACGGCTGGTTCGCTGAGCGCAACGCGGTCGACGACCGGTACTTCTGGGAACACCGCTCGTCGCTACGCGGCTCGCTCACCGCAACCTTCACGGAGACCAATCTTCCGGCACTCCTGCGCTATGAGGACCGCAACTCGATGGCACATTCGATCGAAAGCCGTGTGCCGTTCCTCACGCGAGGGCTCGCGGAGTTCGTGTTCTCGCTGCCAGAGCGTTTTCTGATCGCTACCGATGGCACAACAAAATCGGTGTTGCGAGCGGCACTGCGCGGCCTCGTGCCCGACGCGGTGCTCGACCGGCGCGACAAGGTCGGCTTTCAGACGCCGGAATCGAATTGGCTCGGCGATCTCAGCGGATGGGTCTCCTCGGTGCTCAACAGCGACGCGGCCCGCGCCATTCCGGCGTTGCGTGCCGATGCGATGCTCGAACAGTGGTCGGCTGTGCAACGCCGCCGCGCGAGTTTCCATACCGGCATCTGGCGCTGGCTCAACGTGGTTCGCTGGGCTGAGCAGACCGGCGCGCGCTTTCATTGATGCAAGCGATGATGACACAGAGCGAGGTTTATCGGCTATTCGGCGAGATCGACCGCCTGCCGGGCATCATGGAGCCTCGGCTCGGCCGCTGGCACGCCTGGCCAATCGCGAAGATGCAGTTGGTCTGGCATCTGATGCAAGCGCATGAGCCGGGCAGCTTCAATGGCAGCGCGTCATTGATCGGCAAGCTTAAGCAGCGGGTGCCGCGATATGGCAAGGACTTGGTGACCGCCGTGCGGCAGCGCAGCCGGATCAACGCGACGCCCGGAACCGGTACGGTAGGCATGATCTACCTCCCGCGCGTACACCAACTGCGCGACGGCCGCGTGCAGGATTTCATCTTCGGCGATCTGATCAGCGGCGAAGGGCTTCTAAAGCCAAGCTTGCCGCTCGAACAGCCGTGGCCGGCCGGCGGTCCGATCCATCGCACCAATAGTGATGCGGTTGATCTCAGTCCTTATCAATCGGTGGCCGAGCAGCTTGCGGTGGCGTTGATGGCGAGCCCCCGAATTCGGCGCACCGCGGCCGGGATTGAAGGCGAGCTCGCGGGTAGTGAAATGCCGCTCGATCCGGCCGTCCGCGAGCGCAAGATTCTCCTAGCGTTGAGCCTGTTCGAGGCCAAACGGCGGCTGTTCCGCAGGCTCGCGAAGCGCGCGCATTTGCAGGCACTGGTCGTCACCTACGGGCCGGGTCGCTTTGCCGAGATCGCGGCGGCACATGAGCTCGGTCTCCCAGTCATCGAATTGCAGCACGGCGTGATCGGCCCGCATTGCCCGGACTATGCCTGGCCCGCGGATTACCGCTCGCTGAAGCCGGACATGCCGGTGCCTGATCGCATTGCGGTATTCGGCCGGGTGTTCCGCGACCTGATCCTGCGGTCGGGTTTCTGGCGGGAGTCGGAAATTTCGTCCATCGGGTCTGCTGCGATGGAAGCCTTTCGCCATGGCGTCCCGCCGCGCCGGCGCGACGCCAGACCGCTTCGGCTGGTATTCATGACGCAGGCGACCAGCCGGCCGGCTGCCGTCGCATTCTGGCAAGAGGTGGCGCGGTCCGATGCGTTCAAGGTAAACGGATTGCACGTTGCGCTGAAGATTCACCCCGAAGAACACGCACACACTTATCAGCCGGTGGTAAACACCGCGCCGGATCGTTTCCGATTGCTGGTGAGCAGTGTTAGCCCGATCGAGGCAATGATGGATGCCGATGTTGTGGTGTCCTATAACTCGATGGCTCTGGTCGAAGCGCTCGGGCTTGGCATGCCAGCGGTCTCGCTGTGCGGGGGTATCATTCCCGGCGGGTTTGCCGGCTCGTTCGACCTTGGAAATATCGTCAGCGTGATGCCACATGTCGCCAGTCCGCAGGAGCTGCTCGCGGTGTTGAACGATCGCGCGGGCAACGAGCAAAAACTCACACGCTGGCGCGACGACGCGGCGACGCATGGCCGGGATTTCTTCACCGACGGGTTCACCGTGGCCGCGAAAAATCTGATCAACGAGACGTTGACTCAGTCAGCTAGATCGCAATCGATCCATTGATGCACATGCCAGGTGCCAAACAAGAGAGCGCAAGGGCTGGTGGCTCCAAGCCGTTCGACGTCGAAGCCGCTATTGCCGCGGTCGAAGCGGTGGTCGGCAACGCAACCCGGCCGGTTCCGTTGCACGAGCCATATTTCGGCGGCAAGGAATGGGATTACGTCAAGGAGACACTCGATAGCGGTTGGGTTTCCTCCGTCGGTAAGTTTGTCGATGATTTTGAGAGGCAGCTTGCCAAACACTGCGAGGTCTCGCACGCAGTCGCGACTGTCAATGGCACGGCGGCGCTGCATGCGGCGCTTCTCTTAGTCGGCGTAAGGCCCGGCGACGAGGTCGTTTTGCCGGCGCTCACCTTCATCGCGACCGCCAATGCGGTCAGCTATTGCGGTGCTGTGCCGCACTTCTGCGACTCTGATGCGCGCAGCCTCGGCATTGATCCGGAGAAGCTCGACCGCGACCTTGCCGAAACCGCTGAAATCGTGCAGGGCGTCTGTCGCAACAAGCGGACTGGCCGGCGGATCGCGGCTCTGGTGCCGATGCACACCTTCGGCCATCCGGTCGATATGGACTCGCTCGTGGAGCTGGCGGCGCGCTGGCACATTCCGATTGTCGAGGACGCAGCCGAAGCGCTTGGCTCGACCTACAAGGGACGCCACGTCGGCTCGCACGGCGCAATCGCGACGCTGAGCTTCAACGGCAACAAGCCGGTGACCACTGGCGGAGGCGGCGCGCTTCTGATCAACGATCCGGCGATGGCAAGGGCTGCCAAGCACCTCACGACAACCGCGAAGCAGCCGCACGCCTGGGCCTTCATCCACGATCAGGTCGGCTACAATTATCGGCTTCCCAATATCAACGCGGCGCTGGGCTGTGCCCAGCTCGAACAGCTCGACGTGTTTCTGGCTGCGAAGCGAAAATTGCAGGGCCGTTATCAGAATGCGTTCCGCAATGTGGCAGGCGCCTCGATTTTTACCGACGCCAACTATGCAACGAGCAACTACTGGCTCATCACCATGATGCTGGATGAGCCGAGCGAACAGGCGCGGGACGCCTTCCTGCAGGCGGCGCACGCACGTGGCCTGCAGTGCCGGCCGGTGTGGACCGGAATGCACCGGCTGCCGATGTACCAGAACTGTCCACGCATGGATCTGTCGCAGGCCGAGGCCTTGGAAGCACGGATTGTCAACCTGCCTTCCTCCATGTCGCTGGAATTCGGCCGTTCTGCATGACCGGCGTGACCGTCATCGCCGAGGCCGGGGTCAACCACAACGGCCGCCTCGATCTCGCCTTGCTGCTTGTCGATGCGGCAGCCGACGCCGGCGCCGATATCGTCAAGTTTCAGACATTCCGGGCCGATGAACTGGCAACAAGGAGCGCCAAGCAGGCGGACTACCAGGCGCGCAACATTGGCCATGCCCAAAGCCAGCACGCGATGTTGAAGGCGCTCGAGCTGAATGACGAGGCTCATCGCCGCCTGCTTGATCATTGTCGGTCTCGCAACATCGGCTTTCTCTCGACCCCCTTCGATGAAATCAGCCTGAAGCTTCTGGTAGACGGTCTCGGCGTAGAACAGTTGAAGGTTGGCTCCGGTGACATCACCAACGCGCCGCTGCTCCTTTCGATGGCCGGCACTGGCCGCAGCGTCATCCTCTCGACCGGAATGGCCACGCTCGACGAGGTCGAGGAGGCGCTGGGAGTTCTGGCACTCGGCTATGTCGGGACGCCTAGGCCAAGCCGTGCCGCGTTCCAGGCTGCGTTCACGAGCATCGCAGGCCAGCAGGCGCTCAGGCGAAACGTAGCGTTGCTCCACTGCACGTCGGACTATCCGGCGCCCGACGACGAGATCAACCTCCGTGCCATTGATGCACTTGCCGAACGTTTCGGTTTGCCGGTCGGTCTGTCAGACCATAGCGTCGGCATTTCGGTGCCAATCGCGGCCGTCGCACGCGGCGCAACCATCATCGAGAAGCATCTGACGCTCGATCGCACGATGCAAGGACCCGATCACAAGGCGTCCGTCGAGCCGCCGGAGCTCAAGGCGATGGTTGCGGGTATCCGGCAGGTCGAGCGTGCGCTCGGTCCGGGCGGCAAGGTGCCGACGCAGTCGGAGCTCAAGACGATGCCGGTTGCGCGCAAGAGCATTGTCGCGCGAAAGCCGATCGGGGTCGGCGAGCCGTTCTGTCGCGAGAATCTTGCAATCAAGCGGCCTGGGACAGGGCATCCGCCGACGCTCTTTTGGGACGTCATCGGCTGTCGCGCGACGCGCGCCTATGACACCGATGATCTCATTGCCGAGCCACTCGGCGACAACCAAGCCGATCAAAAAGACTGAGAGACCACGACATGCGTTTGCAACGGCGTACATCTTGCCGGGTTTGCGGCTCACCGCACCTGACGCCGGTCATCGATCTTGGCGAGCAATATCTTCAGGGCAGCTTCGTCAAGGAAGGCGCGCCTCAACTGCCCACGACGAAGTTCCCAATGTTGTTGTTGCGCTGCGACACGTCGAAGAATAGCGCCGCCTGCGGACTTCTGCAGATGGCGCATTCGGTCCCGGCTGACATCCTCTATTCGAATTACTGGTATCGCTCCAACGTCAACAGCACGATGCGCGAGCATCTCAAAAGCATCGCCCACGTTGCGATGTCGATGGTGAAAGGCGACCACCGTGGAGCGCTCGACATCGGCTGTAACGATGGCACGCTGCTACGCAATTATCCGGAGACGTTCGAGCGGTTTGGCGTCGACCCGTCCGATATTGCGCGCGGCATCGAGCCGCCGATCCGCGTCATCAACACCGTCTATCCGTCGGACGAGGCGACGGCAGCGCTTGCGGGCCGGTCCGTGGACATCGTCACCTCGATCGCCATGTTCTACGATCTCGATGACCCGGTAGGCTTCGCCAAGAGCATCAAGAGTGTGCTCGCGCCCGGCGGCATCTGGATCGTCGAGATGTCGTATCTGCCGACAATGCTTGAACAGAACTCGTTCGACACGATCTGTCATGAGCATGTGGAGTACTACAGTCTCGCGGTGCTGGAATTCATCTTCCGAGCCGCCGGTCTTCGCGCAGCTAGGGCCGAGTTGAACGCTATCAACGGCGGCAGTATCCGGCTTTATGTCGCTCACGCCGAGAACGCAACCCACGGCACGCCGGAGGATCGCGCTGAGCTCCAGCGGTTGCGCGACCGCGAGGCGTCACTCGATCTCGGATCAGACAGGCCCTATACCGCGTTCCAGGAGCGAATTTTGGCGGTGCGCGACAAGCTGACCGCGTTGCTGCGCGCCATTCGGGCCGAGGGCAAGACCATCCATGTCTATGGCGCCTCGACCAAGGGCAACGTGCTGCTGCAATGGTACGGGATCGACAGGACCGTGGTTGAATGCGCCGCCGACCGCAATCCCGAGAAGCACGGCGCGCGAACGCTCGGCACGGACATCCCGATCGTGTCTGAGGAGCAGTCCCGTGCCCTGAAGCCGGACTACTACCTGGTACTTCCGTGGCACTTCAAGAACGAATTCCTGCAGCGCGAGCGCGAGGCGATCATGGCGGGGACCAGCATGATCTTTCCACTCCCCGAGGTGCTGGTCGTGGGTCGCGACGACCTGCCGGCGGAGCGTTGAGCGGACCGTGCAGTCGTGACCGGGATCGAAACCCCGCGCGCCTTAGTTCTGGGAAGCCGGGGTCAGGATGGCAGCTATCTCGTCGAGCACCTGCTTCGCCGCGGCTACACGGTGGCCGGGGTTGCGCGGGGACTGCAACCGCGCGGCGGGCCTGAGCTTCCGCCGTTCCGGCATGTCTGCCTTGATCTGCGGCAGCCGGCGCGGCTGGCGAGCCTGCTGGCCGAATGGCGGCCAGCTACGATCTTCCATTTCGCCGCGGTCCATGGTCGCGCGGGCACGCGCTACGAAACCGAATGGCAGGACATGCTTGCGGTCAATGTTGGCGCCGTGCATGTCTGCCTGGAATATCTCCGGCAGCACCAGCCGGCTGGAGTGCTGGTCTATGCCGGATCGTCCAAGGTGTTTGGCCCGGTCTTCCCATCGGTTGTCACCGAGCAGTCACCGCTGCGCGCCACCTGCCTTTACACAGTAACCAAGAACGCCGCGTTGGACCTGATCAGTTGCTACCGGCGCGACCACGGAATCAAAGCGTCCGTGCTGCATTTCTTCAACCATGAGTCAGAACGGCGGGAGAGCCAGTTCTTCGTTCCCAAGCTGGTGGCAAGTCTTTATCGGTCGCTTCGCGACCAACACCATCGCGCCGTATTCGACACGCTGGAATTCCACTGTGATTGGGGGGCGGCGGAGGAGTACACGGATATCGCCGTGGACATCGCCGAGCGGATGCCGGTCGAGGACGTCATCGTCGCGACAGGCCGCACGCTGTCCGGCCGCGAACTCGCCAAACAAATTTTCGCCCGCCACGGTCTTCAGTATCAAAACCATGTCGTCGACCGCGGCGCCGCCAATCCAGCGAATTGTACCTTTGCGGCCTCGACCGAAAGGCTCGCGCGGATGATCGGGCGTACGCCCCAAGTTGGCATCGTCGACGTCTGCGAACGAATTCTTGCGGCCCTTGTCCGCGAAAACGAAGGAGATATAGCGTGATCTCGCTTGATTTGGGCCGCGCCAGGCCACCAGGCCAACACCATCGGTATGGACATGGCGAACCCGCGGTCGGTTGCCGTCGCCAGGTTTCCGGATCTGTCACTGCCATTCGCGATTGGGTGGCAGAGCGCTCCGATAGCCTTTCGCACACGGCGCGGCAGATCAGGTGGAGTGACGATGAAGGGATTGGAATGCGCTAGAATGGCCGAATCTGAATACATTTTTTCCCGATACTATTCGAAGGAAGAGTTTGTCGATCGGTTTGCGCGGGGTGAAGACGCCGCCGTTGATATCATCATCCCGGTGCTCTCCTCCAACGAATTGTGGGAAAAGAACCTGATCTCGATCTATCGGGAAATCCCGGTCAACCGTCTGCTGCTGGGCGACGCCGGGTGCGCGGACGACACTATCACGACCGCGAGAAAATTTCCCCGCGTCGAGGTCCTCGACCATCGGCATTTCAAATCACTCGGCTATAGCGTCCGCGAGCTTATTAAGGCGGTTGAAACCGAGTGGTTTATCTATCTGCATTCCGACGTCTATCTGCCGGACGGCTGGTTCGACACCATGCGCAAGCATCAGGGCGAATACGACTGGTTCGGTTGCCCGATGCGTATCACCGCGCTGATCGAATATCCGCTTGTCAACCGTGAACGGCCGTACGCCGGCAGCCAGATGGGGCGCAAGTCCGCGTTCATGGGCGGCATCGACCGCATCGACGATGACTATGTCTACCGGCAGGAGGATTTCGTGTTCGCGCGGATCGTCGAGGACGGTAATTTTCGTCACGGCAAGATCGAAGATACGTTTCACTACCATCAACTCATGCCCCGGCTCTACGGGAACGACGACCGCGCCCGGAAATTCACCGGCATCGAGATCGGGTGGGAGATGTCGCCGGAAGAGGAGCTGACCACGGTCGAGACCCAGGTTCGTGGCACTATAAAATATTTGCGTCCGGACAGATTCCAAGTGTTGCATCTGCGCACAAACCTGGTGCGTCTCCACGAACTCCGCAAGGTCGATCTCGGCGAACTCAAGGAATGGACGCTGCGCGTCAACCCGGAATGGCTGCCCTACATTCCAAGACGACTCAAGACAACGACCCAGCGAGCCAAGTCACTCTACCGCCATTGCATCAACACGTTTCGTCGCTGGATAGCGCGCGACAGGCTCTGAAGGAATACATCTCGTGCGGTCTAGACTGAATCAATACCGAACCTTTTTGGCTATCTGCTGGAAACATATCGGCGAAGAGAAGAAGCTGTTCGTCACCTTTATCGTGATCAGCGCCCTCGGCGCGCTGACTGAAGGTATCGGCATTGGACTGTTCGTGCCGCTGCTCGATTCAGTCTCCAACGCCCCAAATTTCGGCAACATCCCCATACTGTCGCAGATGTCGGATGCTTTCAGCCACATCTCAGCCGAGACCCGCATAAAGATTGTCGCGCTACTGATGCTTGCAGTGGTTGCATTGCGCAGCGCGTTGCAGTTTCTGACCCAGTACCTTCAGGTCTACTTGCCGGCGAAGATCGAACAGCACGTGCGTAATCTCTCGTTCGACTATCTGCTCCATCTCGACATGTCGGTCATCAACAAAAGCCGGCTCGGCGGTATCCAGAACTTTGTCTCCGGCTATCCGTCGCGCATCGGTCAAGTGATGGGCTTTCTCGGCAGCCTAATCTCGAACGTCGCCTTGCTGACGATTTACACCGCGATGATGATGCTGATCAGCGTTAAGCTGACGCTATTATCGATTGCGTTCATGGGTGGCGTCTTCTATTTGCAGCGTGCCGTTTCGTCAGGACCCCTTAAGCGAACAGGCGCCGACGTGACGAGGGCCGGCGAGAACCTCGGCCAAGTGGTCGGCGAGGCGGTGGGAGGCATGAGTCTGATCCGTCTGTCGGTCGCGGAGGAGCGGATCTCTAAGCGTCACAAGGAGGCGACCGCGCTCTTGAAGTCTGCGCAGCGCCGCTTTGGCTTTGCCAATGCGCTGATTATCCCGCTGTTTATCGCCACATCGGGCGCGCTGATTTGCGTGATGTTGTTTGCCGCATCGGGAGGAGCGGATGGCGGTGCCGGTTCGGTGGCGAGTGTCCTTCTGCTCCTGTTTCTGTTGCAGCGGCTGCTCACGCCGGTGAGCGCCATCACGTATTCCCGGAACGCCATCCTCCTGCATCTCGACGCCGTATTCGACTACGAGGAGTGGGTCGACCGCGCCAGGCGGATGCGGCAAAAGGACGGGGACATACAGTTCCACGAGTTGCGCGATGGCATCCGCTTCAACTCGGTAACGTTCTCCTACGAGACAGAATCCGGCGATGTCCTCAGGGAGGCGTCTTTTTTCATTCCGAAGGGGAAAATGACGGCGATCGTCGGGCCATCCGGGGCTGGCAAGTCGACCATCGTTGCGCTTCTGGGCCGACTCTACCATCCGCAGACCGGCGCAATCGAAGTCGATGGGGTCGATCTCCGCAAACTCAAGCTGGAAACCTGGCGGCGGACAATGAGCGTCGTCAGCCAGAGCATCTTCCTGGTCAACGATACGGTCGAGCGCAACCTCACCTACAGCCTCAATCGCACGGCCTCGCCCGAAGAGATACGGATAGCGACCGAGACTGCCGCCTGCGCCGATTTCATCGCGTCGTTGCCCAACGGGGCCCAGACCCAACTCGGCGAGCGCGGTACGCGCCTCTCGGGCGGGCAGCAGCAGCGGCTGGCAATCGCGCGCGCCATCCTGGTCAATCCCCAGCTTATGATCATGGATGAGGCGACCAGCAGCCTCGATAGTATCACTGAGCATGCCGTGCAGGGCGCCATGGCCACGTTCGGACGCAAGCGCACGATGGTTGTCATTGCCCATCGGCTCGCGACCATCAAGCGGGCCGACAACATCATTGTTGTTGACAACGGCCAGGTGATCGAACAAGGACGGCATGACGAATTGCTGCGGGCGCGCGGCCGCTATTGCGAGATGATCGAACACCAGAGGCTGGACATCGTCGATGTGCCGGAAGAACTTGTGGAGACGGCTCCGTCGGCCGAACTCGACCGGTCCGGCGTGAGTTAGAGAGACCGTGCCGTTGGCTGTCTTCGAAACTAGCCTTGAAAAAGACATAGGCGCCACCGCCTGATCCGGCGAAACTCAATTGGGTGCCTCGCCGAAGGTCATCATCGGCCGGCTGACGGGCTCATCGCTTCCTGTATTCCCCCATGAGTCGCGGATCGCTTGGCTCATGATCACGGGGGTTCACAACCGCGGTCACTGAGAAGACGCTTCGATGCGAGAGCTTAATTTCATTTTTGCCCGCTACTACTCAAAGGAGGAGTTTGTCGATCGGCTTTCCCGCCATGACGCAAATGGCGTGGATGTCATCATTCCCGTCCTGCACACCAACGAGTTGTGGGAAAAGAACTTGATCTCGATCTACCGGGAAATCCCGGTAAGCCGCCTTTTGATCGGCGACGCAGGCTGCACCGAGGAAGCCTTGCGGATTGTGCGGCGGTTTCCCCGCGCTGAAGTGCTCGACCACACGACCTTCAAGTCGCTTGGCTACAGCGTCCGCAAGCTGATCGAGGCGGTCGACACCGAATGGTTCGTTTATCTGCATTCGGACGTCTATCTGCCGGACGGCTGGTTCGACGCCATGTGTCGGCATCGCAATGAATACGACTGGTTCGGATGTCCGATGCGCATCACCGCGCTCGTCGAGTACCCGCACTCGACCCCTGGGCGGCCCTATGCCGGAAGCCAGATGGGCCGGAAGAAGGCATTCGACGGGCGGCTCGGCCATATCGATGACGACTATGTCTACCGCCAAGAGGATTTTGTCTTCGCTCGGGTGATTGAGGAGGGTGGCTTCCGTCACGGCAAGATCGAAGACACGTTTCACTTTCACCAGGTGATGCCGCGTCTCTACGATAAGGAAGGTCGCGCGAGGTCGTTTAAGAACCTCGAGATGTCGGTTGAGATGGCCCCCGAGGAGGAGCAACTCACCATTGATACGCAGCTTCGCGGTACCATCAAATATCTGCGTCCCGAACTCGACCACGTACGCGGCGTCGAGGAGAATTTGAGGTACCTGCTGGGGAGGCAAACTCTTGACCTCGAAGAGTTCCGCCAATGGGTCAAGGCGACCAATCCGGAATGGCTTCCCTATGTTCGAAGTCGCTTCAGCCTGGGCTATATCGCCCGCCGCCTGCTTGCGCGCTTCATGGGCCGAAGCTCGAACGGTGTCGCACGAAGCTCGCGTAAATGACCGTTGCGGTACGAGACCGGCGTCGCCGACGTTGCTGTCTACCGGAGTAATGTGTGATCCTGGCTTTGTGCCGGTCGGACGTGGATCGCCGCTATGCCGAGTCGCTGCGCGACCAGTTGCGTGGTCGGGCCGAGGTGGCAATCGACATGCTGCCGGGGGCGTCGCGCGAGAGCGCTGTGACGCGGCCCGACACGCAGATGAGGTCGTTGATGCTGCGGCTACGCGCGCTTGTGGCGCACAGCCCGCTGCGGATGGTCGCCCTTGTCCGGCGGTTCCGACGCGCGCTGCGCGATCTCGAGCGCCGCATTGGCGTGGCGCGGCCCGAGGCGATTGTGCTGTTCGAGGAGAACGTCGCCGACGCAAGCCATCTTGCGGCCGCGGCTGCACGCAGGCGCGGGATCCCCTATCTCGTGCTGCCGACCACGATCCCAAATCCCCAGGAAGCGGCGCAGGTGCTGGCCGTTTCCCATCCGCGCCGCGTCTCGGGTTGGATCGCCCGGAGCGCAGCGCGCTGCTGGCCGCAATGGGGCCGTGTGTTCGAGCGGCATCCGGTGCTGCGGCTTCCAATAAGCGACATCGCGGCGCTGAAGTGGACTGGCCTCGACAGTGCGACCCCTTGGGTCCTCAACAGCGGCCACGCGGGCTTTATCTGCGTCGAGAGCCGCGCCACCGGCGATATCTATCGGAGGCGCGGTGTGGCCGAGGCGCAACTCGTGGTGACAGGGAGTCCAGTGGATTTGAGCCTGCATGAGGCTTGGCAGGACCGTGCCGGCCGTCAGCGCGATCTTGCGAGCCGCCTCGGACTCGATCCACAGCGGCCCTTGATGGTGGTCGCATTCCCGCCTGACCAGTACGCCGCCCGTTCTGCCGCGTTCGAATATCCGAGCTTCGCCGCGCTGGTCGAGGGATGGCTGGGCGCGTTGGCTCCGCTCACAAGCGCCGTAAACGTTGTCCTGCGCCCGCATCCAAGGCTGCCACTCGGCGCGTTGCTGGCGTTCGAGCGGGCCGGCTGCCGTGTGGTGACGACCCCCACCGAGCATCTCGTCGCGCTCGCTGACGTTTATGTCGCCTGCATCTCCGCGACCATCCGCTGGGCGCTCGCACTTGGCGTGCCGACAATTAATTACGACTGCTATCGATACCGCTACGATGACTACTCTGGCGCGACCGGCCTGGTCGCCGTCGAGGATCGGACGGCTTTCGCCGATGCCGTACGACGCCTTGGAACCGACGCGGCCTACCGCGACAGGCTACGCGAACTGCAGGTTCCCGACGCCGCCCGCTGGGGCTGCATCGACGGCCGGTTCGCCGACCGCTTCATGGCTGTGCTTGAAACCGTCGCCGGGGCCGTTGGCCCGGCGACAAGGCGGCAATGACCTCAAGGACTCTGCTAGCGCGCCGCGTGTTGCCGGATAAGGCTGTGGAGCCGCGGCACGCGCTGCACGCACCAGAGGGTGGCGTGGGAGAGTTGCACCATCGCCTCCTTTTCCTTGCGCGCCCACCAAAACAGATCGGTGGGACGGTCAGGGCGCTGCGACTTCAGAACCCGGTGCGTCATCGTATCTGTGCCGCTGTTGGCCGGCGCGTCGCGCGACACCGCCTTGCGGTATTTGGGCGGCAGGCGGTTTACCATCTCGGCGGGAAACGGATCGGGATTGTCCGGGAAGGCGAATTCGGTCGGGAACGCGCCCGCCATCACGATCATCGCTCGCGCGCCGTGGAGATTGGCCACACGCCCGTGCCATGTGTCGTTCAGGAAGATGTAGAAGTCGCCCGGCTTGGCGTAGATGCCGGTGCTACCCTTGGTGCGGTGCTTGTGCAGCAGACGATTGAACGGATTGAAGCGCGTGAGAAACGACGGCCCACGCTTCGGCGGATAGCGATTGATGTAGAATGGCGCGCCGAACATGGCGTTCCAGCGCGGACACCATGGATAACGGTGGGAACCCGGAATAACCGCGGTCGCGCCGTTATCGCCTTCGGCCACGTCGTTGAGAGGGATTGCGATGCAGAATTCGCCGGGCGAGTCGCGGTGCCATTCGTGCGGCGGGTTGAGGAAGTCACCGCCGTCGTAGGTGCCGGTCATATAGCGGCAGTTGACATCGCGGATCTTGATATGCTCGCCGGCGATCGCTCGAATGATCTGACCCGTCATCGGATCGGTCAGGATCTTTTCGTAGCAGTCGTCTAGCGCTTTGCTTTTGCCAGGAAGTCCAAGAACCAGATGCGTGGTCTTGTTGAGAATGCTTTTGGTGCTGCCGTGCGTGAAAGTCTGTTCGTCCAGGTTTCGCAGGCTACGCTCTTCAAGGTCCTTGGCGTAGATCGCCTCAAGGTCGCGCCGCGCCTGTTCAACCAGCGCCTTGTCGAGCACCGATTTGACGACCACGAAGCCATCCCGCTCGAGATCCCCGGTGACGGACTGGGCAACGGAATCGGCTGACGCGCTCATGGAAATCCTCGCATGCTATGTTGGAATTTGCACTTCATAGTACCCGCATCTCGGCACAACCTTCAACGGTTAGGTTAATGCCGCCCGGACAACGGCATATCCAGAACCGCCGCAGCGTCATTCGCGGGGCGTTCAGAACTTAATGCATGCTACGAGGAATATGACGACCGGAATGGATGGCGGCCCCATCGCTTGCGCAAGCTTGCCTTGTTTCTGACCTATCAGCGCACGACGTTTTCCGACGCAATGCGCACAGCAAGCCAGCTGAATAAGCACGGCTCTTATGAGCCGATATTCCTGATCAGCGCCCAGCGCGAATCGTCGCTAGATCAGGAGGTGGCCGAGTGCCGCAAGCGGGGCATTGCCTGCGTATATGAGGAACAGCTTCTCGCCCGCCCCTGGTCGGCGTTGATGACTGAAACCACCCAGTCCGATGTTGGCGGTAGCCCCCGTAGTCGGGTGCCGCGCGTCCGCGGCGTAGCCGGCCGCATGGCGGCGCGGGCGGAGGAGTCGCTGGGCTTGGTCCTCGCCGTTGTGCTTCGCCTTGCGGGCATTCGCGCCAGCGCGTCGTTGTGGCGCACAGCAATCGGCCGCTGGCACCGCCGCCGCGTACTGCGGCGGCTACGGCGTGCCGAGCGCTATGGCTACCTCGAATACCTGCTGAGGGCCGAGCTCGATATCCGAAAGGTCCTGACGCGGCTCCAACCCGAAGTGGTCTGCCTTTCGGAGGATATTCCCGGCATGTATTCGGGTCCGTTTATCCGAGCGGCACGCCGCAAGGGTATTCCGTCGATAGTGATCCCGTTCACAATCCCGAACGTTCTGGAAACCGCGGAAAGCTGCATAAATATCGCGGTTCCATGGCACGCGGCGCCAGCCTATCGCGCTGCGGCCTTCGCTTATCCGCGCTGGTCGATGCTGCACAAGGGCCGCACTTTGTTGCGCTCCAAGCCGGGCCTTGTCCATGCGAGCGAGATCGCGGGTCTTGCGCCGCCCAATCCCTGGATCGTCAACAGCGGCTCATCGGACCGCATCGCGGTCGAAAGCGAGCGTATGCTGGAGGTCTACCGCGCTGCGGGCTTTCCGGAGGCACAGCTAGCGCTGACCGGAAGCTGCGGCGACGACATGCTGTTTGCCGCGGCGTTCGACAAGACGAGCCGCCGTGAGGTGGTCTATCGTCAGCTTGGTCTGCCGGCAGGGAAGCGGCTGCTGCTGTCCGCGCTCGTGCCCGATCAATTGGTGAGCGGCGTGCCGGAATGCGAATTCGACCGCTATTCCGAGTTGCTCGAATTTTGGGTGAAAGCGCTCGCGGCCTGGAATCGGGAGTTCAACGTGGTGCTGAAGATTAACCCACGCTATCGGCGCGAGGAGTTCACCTATCTTGAGAAATTTGGTGTCGCGGTGGCGCCTCACGACACGATCGAGCTCGTCCCTCTCGCTGACATCTATGTGGCTTCGATCTCGTCCACGCTGCGCTGGGCCGCCGCTTGCGGCATTCCGAGCATCAATTACGACGTTTACCAATATCGCTACGGCGATTTCGTCGGCGCGCCCGGCATTGTCCACGTCGAAACAAAGGAAGCCTTCGTCCACGAGGTCAATCGGTTGGCGCAGGACCAGGCTTATTGGTCGGAATTGCTGCGCGCGCAGGCGGCGGATGCGCCGCGCTGGGCGCTGATGGATGGCAAATCGACCCACCGTCTGGTGGAGCTGCTCGATTCGCTATGCGGCGCCGCATCCATGCGCTCCCGCAATCGGCTGCCAGGCCATCAGCGCGAATGGCCGTGATGTGATTGACCGGGTGGATCAGCATGGGCCGCCGCGTGGTGGCGCGGATGTCTTGATGCATGCGAGCACGTCACGGTCGGGCATCCGCGTGGCCTACCTCACGCTGGAGGCGCCGCGGCAGGGCCAGGCGAGCTACGCCCATGTGTTCGAGATCGTGCAAGGCTTACGGCGGCTAGGCTTTCCAGTTGATCTTTATTTGCCGAGCTATACCGACGCGGCTGTGCAGCCGGCCCTCCTTCGCCGCTTTTTGGAACACATACGCCTGCAGGCGCTGCTGATTGCGCGATTCCGGCGTTACGACCTGGTCTACGTGCGTGGACACAACATGGCGTTCGCCGCAGCGCTGGTGGGGCGGCTCACGGGCAAGACGTTCATCCATGAAGTGAATGGTCCGCACCTCGATATTACAGTCACTTATCCATGGACGCGGCATTTCAATGGGTTGCTGCAATGGCTGCAGCGAACGCAATATCGCTGGGCACAGGCGCTGGTGCCGGTGACGCCGCAGTTGCAGCAATGGCTGCGCGCCGAGGGTTGCAGTTGCGCGATCGAGGTTATTCCAAACGGTGCAAACACCACACTCTTCAATCCGCAGTGCGAGCGGCGCGCCAGCCTGCCAGACCACTACGTGGTGTTTTTTGGCGGTTTCGCGCGCTGGCAAGGCATCCCGGTGATGCTGGACGCGGTGTCAGATCCGGCATGGCCGAAAGACGTCAGCCTGGTGATTGTCGGCGACGGCCAGATGGCGCCTGAGGTTCGCGAAGCAGCCACACAGTATACCAACCTTCGCTATCTTGGCCGATTGCCGTATGCCGACGTCGGCAGCGTGGTGGCGGGATCGATGGCGGGGTTGGTGCCGAAAACCCGCGAGGACGACACCGACAAAACCGGTCTGTTTCCCATTAAGCTGTTCGAGATACTCGCCTGCGGCGTGCCGGCGGTCGTATCCGACTATCCAGGGCAGGCCGATCTCGTGCGCGCGGAGCAATGTGGACTGGTAGTCGAACCGGGCAGCGCGCCGGCGCTCGCCCGCGCGGTCGCAGAAATTGCCGGCGACCCGGCAATGCGGAAGCAAATGGGCCGTCGTGGCCACGAACTGATCGTGCGCGATCATTCCTGGGGCCGCCGCGCCGAGCAGACTGCGGACTTGATCGAGCGGACGCTCTCCACTCACTCCGCATGAGCCTGTTGAAGCCATGAAGATCGTCAGCGTGGTGGGCGCGCGGCCACAATTCATCAAGGCCGCGCCGGTGTCGCGGGCCCTTGCGCGGGCCGGCTTGAGCGAGTGCTTGGTGCACACCGGACAGCACTATGACCAGAGCATGTCGGGTAATTTTTTTGAGGAACTCAATCTTAAACAACCCGACCATCACCTCGGTATTGGCTCGGGGTCGCACGGACGTCAGACTGGGCTGATGCTGGAGGCGATCGAGACCGCGCTGACGGCAGAGCGGCCCGACTGGCTGCTGGTCTACGGTGACACCAACTCGACGCTCGCTGCCGCCCTTGCCGCAGCGAAGCTTCACATCCCGATCGCCCATGTGGAAGCCGGTGCGCGCTCCTATAACCGCACAATGCCCGAGGAGATTAACCGCGTGGTGACCGACCACGTTTCGACGCTGCTGTTGGCCGCCAGCGATGCGTCAGCGGCAAACCTGCGCCGCGAGGGCATCGCCGAATCGGCCATCGTCGTCGCCGGCGATGTGATGCACGATGCGGTGCTGATGTTCTCGGCGGAAGCGGAGCGTCAAAGCAACGCGCTGGCGAGGCTTGGCCTCGCTTCCAAGTCATTTGCGCTTGCCACCATTCATCGCGCCGAGAACACGGACCGCGCGGAGCGATTGCACGCGATCTTCCGCGGTCTCACCGATCTCACCACGGCGCTACGTGTGGTTCTGCCGCTCCATCCACGCACGCTTGCCGCGCTTGACCGTGAAACCCGGGATGCGTTTACCGGCGCTGGAGGGATTCTGATCGAGCCCGCCGGATATTTTGACATGATGCAGATGGAGCGCCACGCCGCGCTGATCATCACCGATTCCGGCGGAGTACAGAAGGAGGCGTTCTATCAGCAGGTCCCGTGCCTGACGATACGCGACGAGACGGAATGGACCGAGCTGGTCGAACTCGGCTGGAACACCCTACTGCCGCCGGAGCAGGCGGACCGCCTGCGCGAGGTTGCACTCGCGGCCCGCGCGCGCAAAGGCGTGCAGGGTGCGCCCTATGGCGATGGCCGCGCTGCCGACATCATCGTGCGGAGCCTGCGGGAGCATCGCCGCTGACCGGGTTTTTCCGGCCTGCTGCCGCGGTGATCCCAGCGCCTAGCATCACCATCAGCACGGGTTCGATCGGAAGGCGGTATTTCGGCGAGGCGATTGGTCCGTTGACGGCGAGGATATAGGCGCACCAGAGGACGAACAGGCCGAGTGCCGGCCAAGCCGTTCTGTCGCGCGCCAGAGACGCGAGGCCGAGCAGTTGCCCGATCCGGCAGAGCGCGACACCGGCGACGCCGAGCAGCAACAGCCGCGCATAGAGCGCATTGTCCGACCGGAACAGGTAGTTCTGGATCTTCTCGAATGCGGACGAGCCAGGCGTGGCGAAGAACCCGGTCCGAGGCAGGTTTGCGATGGGCGGAGGCAGCACGATTGCCGGCGCGCCCAAATTGATGACCGCTCCGGTCACCCAGGCCTTGGCGATTGGAACAACCCCAAGCGTGAGCATAGATTCGCGGGCGAGTTCGGCATAGTTCCGAGATTCCTCGAAGGGATTGGCCGGCGTCTCCTTCCAGCGCGCCGCAGCCTTTCGATGCATCTCCTCTGCCGTGACCGCATAGGGCGTGCTGTCCTTGGCCTCTTGCACCAGTGGGACGATCCAGAAGGCGGTGTGCATGCCAGACTGCGCCGTGAGCCCCCACGATCCATAGACCGCGACGTTGCGCGCCACGACAGGCGCGATCAGCACCGCTGTGACCAACCCGGCAACCACCAGGGTACCGACACGGCAGGCGTCAAAAAGGTGTCGCCGGCCGCCCGCAGCCCAGAGGAACGGCAGCAGCACCGCGAGGAACGGCACGACCAGCACGCGGGTCAGGGCGGCCGCGCCCAGCGCCGCACCGATCAAAATCGCAGACCGCAGCGAATGGCCCTTCAGCCAGCGCATCGAGCCGTAGATGGCCGCTGCGCAAAAAAAGCAGAAGACCGTGTCGGTGTAGACAAAGCCGCCTAGCACCACCTGCGTCGGGTTAAGCACGGCGGCGACGGCCGCGGGCATCGCGTAGCGCGGGGCGAGGGCCGACGCCATAGTGAACACAATGACGCAGGTACCGGCGTCGAACATGCCTTGGATCAGGACATAGGCGATCGGTCCGTGCTCGGGCCCGAACGTGAGGAAGCACAGCGAGATCAGCCAGACGAACAGCGGCATCAGATGCGGCGTCGGGCCGAGCCAATCCCATCCGTGCAGCGTGCCGTAAGACAATGCGGCCGCAAATTTCGAAGCGATTTCCACATATCCAACTGAGTCCGGTCCCATCAACCCGCTCGTGCCGGGCGTGAGGGAAAGCACCACGAGCACATAGAGCCAGCGAACTGCGAGAGCGGTGGCGAACACCGTCAGCAGAGGTCGAAGATGGCGTCCCGTCGTCATGCGGAGGCGGGTTTGAGACCGACAGCGCCTGTAAACGAGCGGGGTAAGGCACGTAGCAAGTTGAGGACGAACAGCATGGTGAAGATGGCGAACAGCATCCAGTCGGTCATCTGGTTGATGTGTAGCGTCTTCTCGGGATGAAACTTGAGCCAGAGTGAAACCACGCCGCAGGCCAGGATGACATAGCTCAGACGGGCGGAGGCGCGGTTCGTCGCTCCCGGCGTTTCGATCCAGTCGAACAGTTGCGGCAGGGCCAGCAGCAGGAAGATCAGGCGGTAGGTGAAGCTCGTCCCGAGCAGCAGGAAGGTGCCGAGGAAGATCGACACGCCGAAAATGAATGCGATGCCGCTCTGCCCGTCGGAGATGCGGTACACGTCGCGGCGGGACCGATAAACTGCGAACGCCCAGACGGCCGAAAGCAGCAGCACAGCGAGCACACAAGCGAGCGGAACCCATGATTGGGTCAAGCCGGCCACGTTCCAGCCGAAGCGCGGCCCATAGAGAAGCTCGATGCGGTCAAAGATGATGGGATAGCCATAGGATACGAACGGGCTGACGGGTGTGATACTGCGGATATAGGGCAGCACCGGCGCAAGGCTGTAGAGATAAGCGGCGGTGAAGAGCCCAAGCGCAACAGCAAGCAGTATGGTCCTGCGCGTGAGCTTCAGCGCGATTGCGCAGCAGAAAACCGCGAGAAACTTGGCGACCACGGCGACCGCGAGCAGCACGAACGAGAGCGCGGCAGCCGAGCGCCCGCGCCGCGCGAGCGCAATCGCGGCAAGCCCAACTAACACGAATTCGACCAAGTCGATATTGGCGCGCTCGAATGCGAGCGCGATCGACGGCGACAGGATCAGCGGCAGCGCGATAAGGCCGGCCCGGACTGAATAGCCGCGCAGCAGGTAGACCAGCATGGCGGCGGCCGAGATCTCGATCGCCACTGCAAGCCAGTTGGTGTCGTCTGTAGTCAGCCCAAGCTTGCCGAGCAGCAGCCAGACGGGGGGGTAATTGAAGGCGTTGGTCGCATAGGCGCAGGGCACATACGGATAGATCCCGTTAGGGTCTGCGCCGCAGCGGGCCGCGTTGAGCAGCACCGGGTGGAAATCGAGAAACGGCGGGAGGGACGAGGGAAACCCGATCAGCCGCCAGCTTCCGAGCCAGCCCAGGCCGAAGATAAAGGCGCCAGCCAGCAGGACGAGGGCGACCACCGTGAGCGCCACCGCCACCACTGCGCCGGAATGGCGTTTTTCGAGCAAAGTCTGTAGAGGAGAGAGGCGGCCGGGCGGCTCGTGCCTGAAAAGCGTCATTGGCAGGATAGCGTCCAAGGGGCTTCGTTGCAGAGAGACAGGATTGAATGCACAGCCAGTCTATCCAGAGCGTCTCAAGCCAGGACCTTGCGGGTCATGATATTGCGAACCAGGGTATTTCAGGCGAGCAGGGGAGCCCGCATTGCGATGGAGCTGACGTCGAAATTACACTGGTCGTCCCCGTTTACAACGAGGAACAAAACATAGTCCCTTTCGTCCGCGAGGTGAAGGCGATGGTGCGGCTGCCGCACCGTATAGCGATCGTCTTCGACCATGACGACGACACCACGCTCAACAAGAAAGACGAGATTCTCGGTGCTGTCCGAAAAGTGGTTGGAATTCGGCGTGGCGCGATCTCCGATAACATGAGGGTATCGTTTCAGGCTGCGA
>JAIESI010000389.1 GCA_019746135.1 Xanthobacteraceae bacterium | reverse complement strand
GGAGCGGCGGTGGGCGCCGGGGCCGCTGCCGGCTGTGGCGCGCCGCCGGGGCTGAACAGCGCGAGCGCGCCGCGGCAGTTGGCCGACAGCTCGGCCGAGTGGCTTTGCAGGCATTGCAGCGCCTGGTGGCTTGCCGGCGCCACGTGGCTGCATTTGGCCATGTAGTCGGCCCCGCAAAGCTGACGCAGCGCCGCCTGTTGCTCGGGCGTCGGTGCGCCGGAGCTTGCGGCCGGTGCCGGAGTTGCGGGCGCGGCAGCGGGCATCGCCGCGGCGGGCCGGGCTTGAGCGGGCGCGACAGCGGTTGCCGCCGCCGGAGCAGGGGGCGGTGCAGTGGTTGCTTGCTGCGGCGCCGGCTGTGGTGCAAGCGCGTTCACCGCGCCCCGGCAGCCCGGCGAGAGCTTCGCGACATTGCGTTGCAGGCATTGCAGCGCCTGGGCTCCGCCGGGCGTGACGCCGGAGCAGTGCGACATGAAATCGGAGCGGCAGTTGTTGCGAAGCGCGCTCTGCTGCTCCGCCGTCGGCTGAGCGCCAGCGGGACCCGCCGCGAGCAACAGTTGCAGCGTCACGGAAGCCGCCGCGATGGCGCCGATTCGGATCGAACTCTGGAACATTGTGCCCTCCCGGCCTGCTTGGCTGCCTTGAGACCAAGCCTTGAGGTCAAGCCTTGATGCCAAGCCGGGATGCTACGCCAGGGCAAACCGGAATTGCAGTGGCGAAAACTGGCTGCACTTCGTCCCGGCCGCGATCAACCGGCGGCCGCGCCACAAACCTGAACGACGCGCTTTCAGCCTGAGGTCACGGCAAATCGGAGAACGCCACCATCAGGGCCACGCTGAGGGCTGATGCGATGAGCAGGGCGGTGTCGAACATGGCTGCGATCCCTATCTGTAGGTTAGGACGTATCCTCCGGGCCACAGCCATGCAGATTGGATGCCAACCACGCGAAATCCTTGGAATAACTCAAGCGGAAATGGCCCGATTTTGGCATAATCGTACGGTGAATCGGGGCACGCGAAATTCGCCGCACCGTCAGGACCCTAATCCATGCCGATGAATGCCAGTGACATCGAAAAACTGATCAAGGCGGGCATTCCCGACGCCGAGGTCACGATCCGGGATCTGGCCGGCGACGGCGATCATTATGCCGCAACCGTGATCGCGGAATCCTTCCGCGGCAAATCGCGTGTCCAGCAACATCAGCTTGTTTACAACGCCCTGAAGGGCCAAATGGGGGGAGCGCTCCACGCGCTTGCCTTGCAGACGGGCTTGCCGGAGGGGTAATTTCGGGTTCCGAACGAAGCGCGGAGCCGCTTCCACGCACAAAGGAAGACCAATGGCTATCGAGCAATTCATCGACAATGAAGTGAAGGGCAACGACGTCGTTCTGTTTATGAAGGGCACGCCGCAGTTCCCGATGTGTGGATTTTCGGGACAGGTCGTGCAGATCCTCGATTATCTCGGCGTTCCCTATAAAGGGCTCAACGTTCTGGAGAACGACGACCTTAGGAACGGTATCAAGACCTATTCCAACTGGCCGACCATTCCGCAGCTCTACGTGAAGGGCGAGTTCGTCGGCGGCTGCGATATCGTCCGCGAGATGTTTCAGGCGGGTGAGCTGCAATCGCTGATGAAGGAGAAGGGCCTGCCGGTGAAGGACGGCGCGCCAGCATAGCCGCCGTCCGGCCGCGCGACCAAGAGCGCCTCGCGTGGACCGGCTTGGCCTGTGGGCGATCACGATGGCGGTCGCCCGCCTTTGCCCGGGGAGGGCCCGCTGAGCGCCCGGGCGATGCTGGCGGCGTGTGCGCGGCCACTTGCGCCGTTCACCGCAGCCGCTGCATCACCAGATAGATGATCGCGACGATCACCGCGAAGCCGACCAGGCTCGGCGTCGGCACCGCGCCGGCAAATTTCATCACGTTGTCGGCCACCGATTTGACGAACACGCCGGAGCTTTCGCCGAGGATCAGATAGATCAGGATCACCGACAGGATCGTCAGGAATCCCAGTTCGACGAACAGCCAGAGAAAGCGCCGGGTTCTCTCGAGCAATTCCATCATCGTCCCGCGTCCCCCAATGTTTTGGGGTGGGGAGATTGCGCTCCCCACCGGGCTCGAACTCGCGTCAGGTCAAGACAGGCGCGGACCGTCCGCGCGTCACGTCACAGGGCGTCAGGACATGCTGCGGTTGGAGAACAGCCACAGGATGAAGCCGAGCGCGATCAGGCCGACCAGCCCGTTTGCTCCAAGCTCCTTGACGAAGGTCATGATGTTTCCGGCGACGTTGCCGAAGAACGGGATGTTCTGGCCGCCCACCAGCAGGGCGCACACGATTCCCAACGCGAGCAACATCAGCCCGAGGTCAGTCAACGCACCAATCCACGACTTGAGTGTTTGAATGGCGCTCATGAGCGATTTCCCCTTTTGCGATCGCAGATCTTTGTCACGCAAAGGCAACAACTCGCGAGGCGAGGCCTACTAAATCTGGGGAGATGCTTCAAGGACAGGCACAATATCGGCCTGCGTCAGAGGGTTATGCCTTTAATTTGAGCGCATGCTGCGGTGCGTCAGGAGTGCCAAACTGATTCGTTTTCAAGCGCATGTCGCGGAAAAGGCCTGCCCCGGACTTGATCCGGGGTGGCACCGGTTTTCCGAAAAGGACATGCGCCAACGCTAGAATCTCTGGACGTAGTTGGCGGTGATGCCGTGATCGTCCGCGCGGCTGGCGATTTGTCCGGTGTAAGCAACGCCGAGCGTCCCGCCGCGCGCCACGGCGCCCTCCAGTCCGAGTTCGAGGGCGGCCGCATCCCGCGCGATCGGCGTGCCGGCAACCACGAACGGCGTCGTCCCCGACGCAAAGCCAAGCTGCGCCACAGGCGTCACCGTGCCGAACGCGTGGCGCCAGGCGGCCGACGCCTTGGCGGTGAGGCCCGCCAGATCGCGCCAGGGCAGGGGCGCTGCCGCGCGCAGGCCGAGTGTCGAATAGGTCGTGTCGGTCGTGCCGCCGCTGCCGTTGAGCGCGGCTGCGCCCCCGGCCTCGGCGAAGCCTGTGGTGCGGAGGCTGACGTAGGCGAGACCGGCGAACGGCTCCAGCGCGAACTGACGGTGGGTGAGGGCATAGCCGATCTCGCCGAACACCTGCGCCGTGCCGGCGTCGTATTTCGCCTTGGTCGTATCCGAGAACCCCGGGAAGACGATGCTGCGGCTGGTGCTGATGTCGTGCCAGCCATAGGACGCGCCGGCGCGCAGCCCAAGCGGGCCGATCTGCCGGCCGCCATAGGCGGCGAGATGATAGGTGTCGATGCGGCCGGACGAAGTGCGGTCGCCGACATTGACCGAGCTGTATTGATAGCCGCCGGCCAAACCGGCGCGCCACACGTCGCCGCCGCGTGCGCCCGGAAGGGTGACATCCAGGCCGGTGATGAATCCGCCGGTGGTTCGGCTGAGCGCTGCGGCATTGCCGTCGCCATCGGCGCTGCCCCAGCTGCCGAACGCCTGCCCCCAGGCCGCGAAGAGGCGGCCGGGCGCGGCCGGCTGAGCCTTCACCGGCAGCGCGCGGTCCATGATGTCGCGCACGCGCTTGCGCTTCTGCGGCGCGTAGCCCAGCGCCGCGCTGTCGAACATCAGGGCGGCCGTGTCGGTTTCTTCGCCATCGTCGGCGAAGTTCAGCGCGGCCAGTCGCGGCGCGAAGATCGCGGCCGGTCCGCCGATCGATTGCAGGCGTCCGGTGACGGCATTGCGGATGAATCGGCTGTCCTCCAGCAGCGTGCCGGCGATGCTGGCGTGGATCTCGCCCGACAGGAGATCGAAGGCGCGCAGCGCGTTCGCGAGGTCGAGCGGAGTGATTGCGTTGAAGACCGGGTTTCCCGGCCCGAGATTTTCCGCGCCAGTGGCGGCGGCGCGCTGGTTTGGCGTCTGCGCCACTGAGGAGAACATCGCCGAAGCGCGCGTGATGTCGAGGTAGACGTTGTTCGGGTCGTAGGCCAGTGCGAAGTCGAGGAACGGAGCGTTGTCGATCAGCGTGGTGTAGGTGCCGGTCCGGCCGCCCGTCGCGGTCAGGATGGTGTAGCGGGTGGTCGTGGTGTAGGCGCCAGGCGCCGCGATGACCGAGACTGTCGTGCCGGCCTGGATTGTGGCGGTACCGGGCACGCCGGTCACACTGATGAGGTCGGACGTTCCCGGGCCGCCGCCCGCTGCCACCTCCACCAGATAGGTCGAGCCGCTCGACTGGGTGAAGCTGCCGACGATGTTCAGCGTGCCGATCGAGTTGCCCGGCGCGACGGCGCCGAACGCGTTGGTCACGCCGACCGTGCCGGTGCCGCCGAGTGTGCCGGCCGCGTTCACGGTGACGGGACTCGCGGAGAGATCGCCGTTCACGAACAGCGTGCCGCCCGCAACTGTCGTGGTGCCGGTATAGGCGGAGTTGTTGCCGGTCAGGTTGAGCGAGCCTGAGCCCTGCTTGATGAAGGCGCCGCTGCCCGTGAATCGGCCGGCGAAGGTGCGGTTGCTGGCGGTGCCGGCGGTGAATGTCCCTGTGCCGATCGCGACCGTACCAGGCCCCGAAAGATCTCCGACCGTCTGATTGAAACCGGCGAGATCGAACGTGCCTGTCGAGAACAGAAACAGACTGCCGGTGGACGCAATCCGGTCGTTGCCGCCAAGCCGCAGGATGCCCGGCCCCACCGAGGTGCCGCCGGTATAGGTGTTCACATTGCCGAGTGTCAGGATGCCGGCGCCTTGCTTGCTGAGGGAGCCGCTGCCGGAAATAACGCCATTGTAGCTGATGTTATCTGAACGGTTGAAAGCGATCTGGGAATTGTTGAGCACGTCGCCCGCGATCGCGCCGGTGGTCCCGCCATTGCCGATTTGAAGCGTGCCGCTCGAGATCGTGGTCAGTCCGGCATAGGTGTTGTTGCCGGTAAAGGTGAGCGTGGTGTTGGCGGGGCCGCGCTGCTCGACCGTGCCGTTGCCGGAAATCACGCCGCTATAGGTCCTGAAGCCACCGACATTGAAAATCAGGTTGCCGTTATTCGAGATACTGCCGGAGACGAGGCCGTTGCTGCCGCCGGCATTACCGCCGTTGCCGAGTTGCGCGGTGGCGCCGGCGGAGATCGACGTCGTCCCGGCATACGTGTTGTTGCCGGTCAGGATGGTGGTGCCGGCAAGGAAATTCACCGCGCCCGGACCGGTGCCTCCAATGGAGGATGCAAACGTGTAGTTGCTTGAGGTGTGGTTGAAGTTGATCGCGCTCGTCCCGCCATTGGTCAAGAAGGTGACGGTGTCGGCATTGAGCGTGCCGGCGCCCGCCGCCGGGTCGGCCGCTGCGGCACCAATGTTGAGCGTGGCCCTGCTGGCGGCTGTGCCGCCGAGATTGACCCTGCGGTTGGTCGAATTCACGTTGACCGTGCCGCCGTTGCCGATGGTGAGCGTGCCGTCGCCGCCCGATAGTCCGAGGGACACGCCTTGTGCGTGACCGCCCGGCAGGTTCGTGGTGTCCGTAATCGTCCAGGTCGAGCCCGCGCCGGTGACGCTGACGGTGCCTTTCACTCCCGCGCTGGGGCCAGCGCCAATCTCGGTGTAGCCGGTGTTGAGCGCGCCGCCATTGCTGGCGGTGACATTGCCGGTCGAATTCGCGGCAAAGCCGACATAGAATCTGTATGGCGTCGTGAAAGACGAGTTGGCGCCGGTGATCGTGACATTTGCGGTCGTGCCGGCTCCCACTCCGATACGGACGTCAAAATTTGCTGCATTTGTTCCGGTTGCGGTGTTGCGGACGGTAACGTTGCCGCCATTGGAGACGGTGAGGGAACTCGTGCTTGCGGCCTTGCCGATGGCGAGTGCCGTCCCGGCCACCGGCGCAACAGGCTGGCCGCTGTCGATCAGCCATTGCGATCCCGTACCAGTCACTGTCGCGGTGCCGCCGATCGTGACTATGTTTCCCGTGGCGGAATTCCGGTTGGATGTAACCTGCGCTCCACCCGAAACCGTCATTGCTCCGGTGCCGGCCGTGCCGACATTCACAATGCCAGTCGTCCAACTCGTTCCAGTGCCCGAGATGTTGGCGGTGCCGTTGCCGCTCGCCGCAAATGAGCCGATGGCCACCGATCCGGACGTGGCGCTGGCCCCGGCCAGGAGATTGAATGTGCCTGTCCCAGAGCTGCCGACCGTCAACGAGCCGGAACCTGTCCAACTCGATCCCGCGCCGGTGACGGTGAGTGTTCCGGTGCTGTTGGCGGGCGACCCGAGGGTGGTGCTCGTCATGGTGACGTCTGCGCCACTCTCGACATTCACCACGCCGACCGCGCCGATGCCGGTGCCGTCGTTGCCAATGACGAAGACGCCGGTGTTTGTAACGGTCGCGCCGTTGCGGACGTTGAGCGTGCCGTTGCCGCTGCTGCCGACTTCAAAACGCGTCGTGATCCATTGCGAGGTGCTGCCGGTGATGGTGACCGTACCGGTCGAGGTGTCTGAATTTGCCGCGATATAGCTTTGGTTGGCGTTGACGACGCCGCCCGCACTGACGGTCATGGTGCCGCTGCCGAGATTGCCAACCGCAAGATAGCCTTGCGGAAACGCTCCCACGGGCCCGGGCACCGTCAGCGTTCCGCCGGTGACGTTGAGCGTGCCGGATTGGCCGGCAGCGTCTCCGACAATGACGCTGCGGGCCGTCGCGCCGGCTGCCGTCACATTCGCGGGGTTGGGCACCGCCCCGTTGTTGATCTCGACATCTGTCGCGGCCCCGGGGACGGTGGCCGGGTTCCAGTTGCCGGCGGTGAACCAGTCGGTCGAGGTGTTGCCGGTCCATTGGGTCTGCGCGTGGGCCGCTCCGGACGGCAGCAGGCTTGCGGCACCGGCCAGAGCGGTCGCCGACAACAGAGCATTGATCAGACGCCGGCGGGGAGATGCTGACATGAGCGGGCGGGGCTGCGTGAACCAACCCACCGGCTTGCACCCTTCCAGCAGCACTCCACGCCCCCATTTCATTCCCGGCGACACGCTTGCCTAAGCGGCAACGTTCGGCCTTCCGCTTCTGACCCTGGGGCAGCCCGACCTGGGGGGGGCTATTCAAACAGATAGGGGGCGGTCTAATTTTGCGTGTCATTGCTGTATTTCCACAGGCTGGACAGGGCGGCGGACAATCGTGAGCGACGCTGAGGGGCGGTTTCTGGATGCCCTCTATCGCGGGGTGACCGACGGGGAAGAGTTTGAGCGCGCGCTCGAACTGATCCAAACCATGTTTGGAGGCTGGGGAGCCGCGCTTGTGGCGGTCGACGCACAGGACCCCACCGCGACTTTCATCGTGAGTTCGGGCTGGCTGAAGGAAAATCTGCAGCTCTATCTGGACAAGTATGCCCAGCTCGACCCGGTTCCCGCGCTCTTGCTGCGCCGGCCGGCTGGAACGGCGACATCCAGCAATCGTTTGATCAGTCCCGAACAGCGCAAGGTCGACGTCATCTACAACGAGTTTTTCCTTCCGGCGGGCATGGTCGAAAGTCTCGTCGGCAATCTCTATTCCGACCGGGGCAATTTTTCGATGATCGCGGTCATGCGCGGCGAGGAGCGAAGACCGTTCGACGACGATGACATTGCCCATCTGGAGCGGCTGATGCCGCATATCACGCGGGCCCTGCAACTGCGGCGCGCGATCTATCGCGTCGACGCCAAGAACGTTGGCTTGCAGGCGACCGTTGACCGGCTGCGCGCCGGCGTCGCCCTGCTCGACCACGACGGCACTGCGCTTTTCGTCAACACCGCCATGCAAGCCGTCGCGCAACGCGGCGATGGTTTTACGCTCGACCGAAGCGGGTGTCCGCTGCCGGGCGGCATCGAGGCCCGCCAGCGGTTCGACGCGCTGCTGAAGGACGTCGCCGATGGCGGCGGTGGCGGCATCTTGACGGTCCAGCGCTCCAGCGGCGCGCGCGACTACGTCGTGCTCATTGCGCCGTCGCCGCCGTCGACGGTGCAGTCGGACTGGGAGAGGCAAGGGCAGGGCGGCGCGATCGTGCTGGTGCACGATCCCGAAGCGCAGCCGTCAGGGATGGCGGACATCGTGGAGCACGGGCTCCGTTTGCCGAAGGGGGCGGCGCGGCTTGCGGCGGCGCTCGCCGCCAACGATGATCTCAAAAGCTTCGCCGCGCGCGAGGGGATCACCATTCACACCGCGCGGTTTCATCTGCGCACCGCGCTTACGCGCACCGGCTCCCGCACCCAGGCGGAGCTGGTCCGGCTGGTCGTCCGTCTGATCCGCGATTTCGCGCTGGCCGAGCCCCCCTCGCGGACGCGGCCGGTGTGACGCATCCCGCAAAAAGAAAAGCCGCCCGGGAGGGCGGCTTTTGCGTCGTGCGGCGCTTTCGATCAGCGCGAATAGTATTCGACGACGAGATGCGGCTCCATCGACACCGGGTAGGGCACCTCGTTGAGCGCCGGGATGCGGATGAACTTGGCCGAGACCTTGCCCTCGTCCACCTCGATGTAGTCTGGCACGTCACGCTCGGCGAGCGCGCGGGCTTCGAGCACCAGCGCGAGCTGCTTCGAGGCTTCCTTCACCTCGATCACGTCGTTCACCTTCACCCGGTAGCTCGGGATGTTGACGCGCTTGCCGTTCACCTTCACATGCCCGTGGCTGATGAACTGGCGCGACGCGAACACCGTCGGCACGAACTTGGCGCGATAGACCACCGCGTCGAGCCGCTGCTCGAGCAGGCCGATCATGTGCGCGCCGGTGTCGCCCTTCTGGCGGCGGGCTTCCGTGTAGATGCCGTGGAACTGGCGCTCGGAAATGTTGCCGTAGTAGCCGCGCAGCTTCTGCTTGGCCTTGAGCTGCACGCCGTAGTCGGAGAGCTTGCTCTTGCGGCGCTGGCCGTGCTGGCCGGGGCCGTATTCGCGCTTGTTGACGGGGCTCTTCGGGCGGCCCCAGACATTCTGGCCCATGCGGCGGTCGATCTTGTACTTCGCCTCGTGGCGCTTGGTCATCGCGTCCTCATGTTGAGTTCAGGTTTGAGGATCGCGCCCTCCTTTGCCACCCCTCCCGCGGAGGGATGACCGACAGGTCTTGCAGCCAAAGCGCGTCAGCACCTGAACGTAAGTGCTTGCGGAAACTGGCAAAACCGCGGGTCGCGAAACACCGCGCGGGCCCGAAGGCCCGCGAGATGCCGGGTATTTAGGGGGATTTGCCCAAGGTGTCAAACACTTGCGCGCGCGGCTTCGGCGAGGCCGAACCGCGCCAGGGCTGCGGCGAGCGGCGGGGCGGGCGCCTTGCCGGAGGTGAAAACGACGCGAGCCGGCTGCGCCGAAGCGGCGGCAGCCGCGGGACCCAGCAAGTCGATGAGCCTGCGGGCGATGGCGGGGGCGGGGTCGATGAAATGGACCGGCCAGAGTGCGAGTTTCTGCAGGCGTGACAGCAGCAACGGATAGTGCGTGCAGGCGAGCACGATGGTGTCGGTGCGCTGGCCGGCGCGCTCGACGAAGCAGGGGGCGATTTCGGCGGCAATGTCGGCGTCGTCGATGGGCGCGCCGTTCAGCTCGGCCTCGGCCAGTTCGGCAAGCCGCGGCGAGCCTATGAGCGTGACATCGCAACCGTTGCCGTGTTCGGCGATCAGCTTGCGCGTGTACTCGCGTTTGACGGTCGCCTCGGTGCCGAGCACAGTGACGAGCTTGCTGTTCGAGCCGGCACAGGCGGGCTTGATGGCCGGCACGGTGCCGACGAACGGCACCGTGAAGCGTTCGCGCAACTGCGGCAGCACGATCGTCGAGGCCGTGTTGCAGGCGATCACGACCAGATCCGACCGGTGCGCGGCGATCAGTTTGCCCATGACATCGAGAACCCGGGCGACAAGCCTCCGCTCTTCCTGACGACCGTAGGGAAAGAAGGCGTCGTCGGCGGCATAGACGAAGCGGGCGTCCGGGCGTGTCTTGACGGCCTCGCGGAAAACGGTGAGCCCCCCAAGCCCGGAATCGAAGACCAGAATATTCGCCGCCGATGCCATCGGCGGCATGGATCGCAGAGTTCAGCATTTAAGGCAACGCAGCAGGCGCGGGTCCGGTTCCGGCGGTCGGAACGGGCCGCGGGCCGGAACGGCTGGTCGGCCCCCTAGTGCGGCTTTTTCGACTGAACTAGAATCGGCCCGCTGCACGACAAGGCGACCGTCCGATTCGCCGGCAACAAATTCAAAATCCCAGGGAGCGACTCACATGCAACGCAAGGATTCGTCTGCCAAGGAGACAAGCCCGAAGGTCGACCGCCGCAAATTCCTGAAAGGGGTCGCCGTTGCCGGCGCCGCAGGCGCGGTGACGCCGCAAGCGGCCGACGCCGCATCGACCGCGGGCGCTGCAACCGCGCGCATCCCCTCGGCGCTGCCGCCGACCGCGCAGACCATCGCCGCCGAAACCGGCACGCCGCAGAAGGACCTCAACCGGATCGGCGGCGTCGCCGGCTCCGACTTCATGGTCGACGTGATCAGGACGCTCGACATCAAGTACCTGCCGTCGAACTGCGCTTCGAGCTTCCGCGGCTTGCATGAATCGCTGATCAACTACGGCAACAACAAGATGCCGGAGTTCCTCACCGTGACGCACGAGGAAATCGGCGTCGCCATGGGGCATGGCTACTTCAAGATCACCGGCAAGCCGATGATGACGCTGTGCCACGGCACGGTCGGCCTGCAGCACGCGTCGATGGCGATCTACAACGCCTGGTGCGACCGCGTGCCGGTGGTCGTGGTCGGCGGCAACGACCTCGACGCCTCGATCCGGCCGCCGGGCGTGCCGACCGTCCACTCGGCGCAGGACATCAACGCGCTGGTGCGCGACTTCACCAAGTGGGACGACACGCCGGTGTCGCTGCAGCACTTCGCGCAGTCGTTCGTGCGCGCCTACAAGATCGCGATGACGCCGCCCTACGGCCCGGTCATGATCTCGCTCGATGCGGGTCTGCAGCAGGCGCCGGTCGGGCACTCCAACGGCGAGAAGCTCTATATCCCGAAATACACGCCAACCTCGCCGCCGGCCGGCGAGATGGGCGCGGTGAAGGAGGCTGCGAAGCTTCTGGCCGAGGCCGGCAATCCGGTGATCGCGACGAGCCGCGGCGCGCGCACCGAGAACGGCGTGCGGCTGCTCGTGCAACTCGCCGAGCTTCTCCAGGCCCGCGTCATCGACACCGGCGAGCGGATGAACTTCCCGAAGACGCATCATCTCAGCGCCGGCCCGCCTGCGGTCGCCAATGCCGACGTGATCCTCGGCATGGAGATGAACGACTTCTGGGCGCTGGTGAACCAGTGGGTCGACAACGGCGCGCACGGGCACGGCTTCAACCAGCAGCGGATGAAGCCCGGCACCAAGCTGATCAGCATCAACTCGGTCGATCTCAACACCAAGGCGAACTACCAGGACTTCCAGCGCTTCCAGGCGGTGGACGTGGCGATGGCCGCCGACGCGGAAGCGACGCTCCCGGTGCTGATCGAAGAGGTCAAGCGGGCGATTTCCAACGACAAGAAGTCCGCGATCGAGAAGCGCGGCGAGGCGGCGAAGAAGGCCCATGCCGATGCGCAGGTGCGCGCAAGGCAGGCGGCGGCGATCGCCTGGGACGCGCAGCCGATCAGCACCGCGCGGCTTTGCGCGGAGATCTGGGCGCAGATCAAGGACCTCGACTGGTCGCTGGTCGCGCAGTCCGGCAATGTCAGCGGCTGGCAGCATCGCCTCTGGAAGATGGAGAAGCATTATCACTGGCTCGGCCAGTCCGGCGGCTATGGCCTGGGCTACGGCGCGGGGGCGGCGGTCGGCGCCGCGCTCGCCAACCGCGATCTCGGCCGCTTCTCGGTGGCGATCCAGGGTGACGGCGACCTGATGTATGTGCCGGGCGCGCTGTGGACCGCGGCGAAGCACAAGATTCCGCTGCTGACGGTGATGCACAACAACCGCGGCTACCATCAGGAGCTGATGCACGTGCAGCGGCTGTCGAGCTTCCGCAACCGCGTGGCGAGCCTCGGCGGCGACATCGGCCCGATCGGCACCAGCATCATGAATCCGGACATCGACTACGCCAAGCTCGCGCAGTCGATGGGCTGGTGGGCGAAGGGTGCGATCAAGGACCCGGCCGATCTCGGGCCGGCGCTGAAGGAGGCGGTGGCGGTCGTGAAATCCGGCCAGCCGGCGCTGCTCGACGTCTGGACGCAGCCGCGCTGATCGGGAGCCCGCACATGTCTCGTATCGTGTCTCGCGTCGTGCTGGCCGCGCTTGCGGCCGGCACGGTGGCTCTCGCTCACGGTGCCGCCTTTGCCGCGGATGCCAGGAAGGGCAAGGACGCCTTCATGAAGTACGGCTGCTGGCAGTGCCACGGCACCGAGGGGCAGGGCTCGTCGATCACCAGCGCCGGCAAGGCGCTGGCGCCCGATCCGATGCCGCTCGACACGTTCGTTGCGTTCGTGCGCGCGACCGACCGCGCGATGCCGCCCTACAGCGAAAAGGTCCTGCCGAACGAGGACCTCGCCGACATGCACGCCTACCTGGCGTCGATCCCGAAGGCGAAGGACTACAAGAGCATCCCGCTGCTGAACCAGTAGCCCGCGGGATTTTCGGACTCTCGGCGAGCTGCCCGGCCGCTTGCCGGGCAGCTCTGGTTCCAGTTGCCGCATCGCCCGGCACAGCATTGTCGCGTCGACGCTTCGGCCGCGCGCCTCGCAAGGTCTGTTCTTTCTTCGACGTTGCGACGTCTATCTGAGCACCGGTTGCAGGCGTATTCCGTCCGCTTCAGCCAGCCGTTGGAAGGCAATGCCGAACGCCCGGTCGAATGCCTCGTCGTAGGCGGCCACTCCGGCAGGCGCATCGGCAACGACACGGCCGCCCTCGACCAAAACAACGCGGTCAAAAAACTTGAATGCCAAATCGAGGTCATGCAGGACGACGATCGTCAGCCTGTCGTTCCTTTGTGCCGTCAGCGTTTTGCAGGTTTCAATCCTGTGCCTGACGTCGAGACTGGCCGCCGGCTCGTCTGCAAGAACGATCGGGGGGCGCGCGATCAGGACTGCGGCGAGCAACGTGCGGGCCCGCTCTCCGCCCGACAGCGCGGACCACCGCCGGTTTTGCAAAGACGTCAAACCGGCATCCTCCAGCGCGGCTTTCGCCATCCCCGGGGACAATGTGCCCGTCCGTTCCGCGCCGAGCTGCAGCAGATCTGCGACGGTAAGGTCCCAATGCGGCTGAAAATGTTGCGGTACATAACCGACGTATCTCGCGCGTTCGCGCGCCGAATAGGCGGACATTGTTCTGCCGCCGAGCAATATCCCGCCGGACGTGGGCCGCTCGATGCCGGCCAGTAGCTTCAGGAACAGAGATTTGCCTGCGCCGTTGGGGCCGACGATCGCTACGGTTTCGCCAGCCTCGAAACTGATCGACAGGCCGGATAGCAGGGTTGCACCATCTCGCGTAAGTCCGACTTCAGTTGCTGCAAGCCGGCTCATGAGCGCAACCGGCTTGCCAGCAGCACGATGAAGAACGGCGCGCCGGCGATCGCGGTCACGAGACCGAGCGGAATTTCCGCCGGCGGCAGAACCGACCGCGCCAGGGCGTCGGCAAGGCAGACGACGATCGCTCCGACCAGGGCTGATGCCGGCAGCAGTGACCGGTGCAACGGACCGGTGAGCCATCGCGCGATGTGCGGCGATGCGAGGCCGACGAACGCCACGAGGCCGCCATAAGCGACGGCAACCGCCACGACGATTGAGCCGATCAACACCGCGAGTGCGATAAAGCGTGGCACGTCGATGCCGAAGGTCGCGGCCATGGTTTCGCCCAGCCCGAGCGTGTCGAGCCCTCTCGCCAGCGGCAGCGCCAGCACAAGGCACAGCGCAGTCAGCAAGGCCAGCACCAGGAGCCCCGGCAAGGTCGGTGTCTGGACGCCGCCGAGCACCCAGCTCACCACCACCTGGAGGTTCATCGTCTCGTCGGACAGCGCCAGCATCAGGAACGAACGGAGCGCACCGAGCATCGCCGCAATGGCAACCCCGGCGAGCAGCAGGCCTGCGGTATCGACGGCGCCGGCGACGCGCGCCACCGCCAGAACGGCCAGGGTCGCGCCCCAGGCCCCGGCAAAGGCCAGCACCGGCAGCGTGACCGACTGAGGCAAAGCCAGGGGGACGAGCAGCGCGACCGACGCGCCCAGGCCCGCGCCGCCTGCCGAGCCAAGCAGATACGGTTCAGCCAACGGATTTCGGAACACGCCTTGAAACATCGCACCACCAAGACCGAGCAGCGCGCCGACCAACGCAGCCGCCAGAACGCGCGGCATTCGCCATTCGACCAGAAGACGGCTGCGCAGGCTGTCGTCACCGGCAAAGGCGCGCAGCAATTCCGATGGCGTCGCCCAGTCATGGCCGGCCGAAGCTGCGACGGCGATGCCGGCCGCAAGGCAGAGCCCGAGGACGATCCAAGGCCTCATCGCTGCAATGCCTGTGCGTGAAGCAGCCGCGCCAGCCGCTCGATGCCGTCGACGGTGCGCGGGCCGGGGATCAGGAACTCGGCACGGTTGAAGGCGTGAACGCGCCGCGCCTGCACCGCGCGCATGCCGCGCCAGCCCGGGCGCGAGACGAGCTCTTCGAGGTCGCGCGGGCTGCCGGCAAACAGCAGCGTGTCGGGATCGGCGTCCAGGATTGCTTCCGGCGAAACCTGCGGAACTAGTCCGCGGTCTTGCAAAGCAAAACGTCCCCCGGACAGCGCGATGGCATCGCCGGTATAGGTGCCGGGCCTGGCAACCAGCAGCAAGCCGTTGCCGACCCGTCCGGTGATCATGACGGTGCGAGGACGCCTCTGCTCTGCCACGAGGCTCTGCACCGCGTCGATCCGCGCGCGAAGCCGTGCGGCGAGCTCGTCGGCGCGTCCACGTTCTCCGGTGGCCAAGCCGAGTAGGCGGATATTGGCCAGCACTTCCGCTACCGTCGCGTGCTGAAGCACGATGACCGGCACGCCGATCCGCTCCATCGGGTCGACAAGCTGATGCGCGGCCTGCCGGGCCGGCGTGACGACGACAAGGTCCGGCCTCTGCCGGACGATTTCATCGACCGAAAAGCCGAGCCGCCCGCCCACCAGCGGCTTTCCCTGCACCTCCGGCGGGTAGCGGGTGAACGCCTCGATGCCTACGATGCGCTCGGCAAGTCCCAGCGCCGCAACCATCTCGGTGTTGGAGGCGAAGATCGTCACGATGCGCTGCGGCGGGGCCGGCAGCGTCACGGTGCGGCCGAGCGCATCGCGGAGCGTGACCGGCTCGGCCGAAGGCTGCCCTGCGGCGAGGAGCCACAGTGACGCCACGAGAACCACGCATGCGGCCCGACGGATCACCAGCGGCTCTGCATGCCAACGATGAACTCGCGACCCGGCATCGAATTGCCGCACGCGCCGTTCTGACGTGTGGGGTTGAGGATGCATGGCGTGGTGTCGAGGGCGATGAAGATCGGATGCCGATTGAGGTCGAAGATGTTGTTCACCGCGATATAGGCTTTGGTGTTTCCGTACAGCGTGACCTCGCCCCGTGTATTGAACACCCAGAAGCCGCCCTTGCGATGGATGAACGTCGTCGTCGGCTCGACGCCGGCGGCGAAATTCTCTTCGGTGTCATACCACATTGGCCCGCGGAACACGCCGGTGATCTGGATCGACCAATCGTGCCAGGGGCCGCCGGTCTGACCGAAACGAGTGCCGATGACCGCTTGGGAGCGGTACATGCGCTGCGCGTTACGCGTGTTGGCGCTCAACGGGGCTCCCTTGTCCTCCATGTCGAAGTTGTAGTAGCCGTTGCCGAACATGGTCCACCGCCACGGTCCCGGGCGGGAGACATGCAGTGTTCGCATCAAATCGGCTTCTGCCTGAAGCTCGACGCCACGCACGACGACGTCGCCCGGATTGTTGATGGTATCGGTGGTCGTAGGCGTGACGCCGATCCGCGTCTGCGTGACGATGCGGTCACTGATGACGTTCTCGAATACCGCGAGATCGATCCGCCACGGATTGAAAGCTATCGTCGTGCCTGCCTCGAGCTGCTTCGAGGTCTCGGGCTTGAGTGCCGGATTGCCGAAGATGCGGTTGCCGGTGAAGGTGACCGTCGACCCCGGCGACAGGTCCGAGGCGGTGGGCGCACGGAAACCCGTGGATGTGCCGAGACGGAAGCTCAGCCAATCAAGCGCCTGATAGGTCGCGCCCGCCGAGTAGGTGGTGAGCGCGTAGTCCTTTCCGCCGGACGTTGCGGTCTGAAACGGCGTCGGTTCAAATGTCGTCTTGCCGAAAGTCCGGCGAACGCCGCCGCGTATTGTAAACCTGTCGAATAAAGTCTGCGCATCCTCGAAATAGAATGCGTTCACATTGTCGGTCTGATTGTTGTCGAACGGCGGGAGCTGCCTGACCGCGGCGGCGCCGGGGAGGCCGACGGTGGCGCGGTCGGAGCGCAGCCGGCTCTCCTCCCAGTCCCAGCCGAGCAGAAGGTCGTTGCCCTGCCAGAGGTTCACGCGCGGCTGCAGCCGCGTGCCGAGGATGTACTGCGTGCGCCGGTTGTGATCGACCGACGTGCGCGTGGTGCCGATGTTCAGCGGGTTCGGATTGTTGAGGTCGTCAATGTCGATGGCGCCATAGTGCTGGAAGAACCAGTTGGCGCGGCCGTTCGGCAGGCGGCCGGTGTAGGTCACGTCGTAGGTCTGATTGGTGCGGGTGTCGAAGGCGAACAGGTTGGAACTCGAGCCCCGGAAGCCGGTGTCGTAGACGCCGTCGGTCCGCATGTTGACATCGACGCGGTTGAACTCGTTGATCTGCTGACCGAACGAGCCGGTGGCGCCGCGCCGGCTCCACATCGTGTTCTCTTCGATCTTGCCGCCGCCGATGTGATAGTCGTCCTGGCGACCGCCCGAGAGGCCGACATAGTAGTCAAAGCCGCCCGTTCGGCCGCCGTGCTGCAGCTTTCCTTGCGCCAGGCCCCAGGAGCCGGTGGCGGCGTCGAGAAACGAGCCCGGCGCCGAGCGGCCGGTCTTCATGATCAGGTTGATCACGCCGCCCATGTTCTGGCTGCCGTAGACCACGGACGACGGCCCGCGCACGATCTCGATGCGGTCGATGTCGGCGATCGAAAGCTTGGAGAGGTTCGCAGTGCCGGCGCGGTGGCCGTTGATCAGCACCAGCACCTGGCTCCGGAAGTCGCGCCCCTGTCCTTCGGTCGCGCCGCCGCGGATGTTCAGCGAGGTCTGGCCGCGCGTCCATTCGCTCTGAAAGCCGACCGCGTTGTCGGCGAGCAGTTCGGTGACCGATTTCGCGGTCGAGCGCTCGATGGTGTCGCGGGTGATGATCTGGACCGTGCCGACGACGCGGCTGATGGATTCGGGGCGGCCGGTCGGTGTCACGACATATTGCGGATATACCGGCGTCTGCGCCGTTGCCGATCCGCTGCTGGCCGGACGCGCCGGAGGCGCAACTCGGCCGGACGGCGTGACGATGATCTCCGGCAACTGGACCTCTTCTTGCGCCTGCGCTGCCTGCGGTGAATGCCCAAACGCGACCGCGGCCCCCACCGCGAATGCGACACGCCCCCAACCCATTTCTACTTCCTCCAGACAAGAACCGCCGAACGCCGTGGGATTTCCAGACAGACCGCGCCGTTTCGCGGTCTCGCCTGGGCAACAAGATGTGCGTGAAGCTGCGCGCAGCGTGCGTCGTGCGGCGCCCAGCCGAGCCGCCCGGCAAGAAAACGCGCGAGTTTTGCAACGTCCGGCACCACGCCGGTGAAGGTCCAGTCGAAGAACTGGATCGCATGCGGCCGGTCGGCCGGACGCAGATTGCGCAACGTCGTGTCCAGACCAGGCGTTTCATCCTCGCCGTGCCATGCGGACGGCAGGCAGCCGGCAAAGCAGAGGCCGCGCGGTCCGTGATGCGCGGGGACCACCCAGACAACCTGGCGCCGGGCCCAGCTCCGGGAGCGCTTCAGAAACTCGCCGGCATGCTCCATGACGGCGGGCATCGTCGCCGCCAGCACCGTGTCATGGGAGGCGTTGGCGATTGCGGCCGACTCCCACCCGCATGCCAGCACGGTGGGCGGATTCGGCAGCCGCAGCAACCGGGCGCGCATCGTGGGAGATGGCTCAATCGCCGTGAAGCGCATCTGGGGCGTGGACAACGCCGCGCCCAACTGTCCGCCGCCCGCGCCGACATCGAGAAGATCGCCGATCTCCGAAGCGGCTCGCCGGATCAGCGGCGCGAGCGCGGCCACGTAGTCCGATGCGTCGATCGCCGCGGCGTAGAGTTCCAGAGGATCGAGCGGCGCGTCGCCCGCCGCCGCTTGCTCGAGCGGCGGTCCTTCATGGACCAAAGGCTTCGACGAACCAAGAGACACGCGAGGTCGCCCCGACGCAACAACGTCAGCGCGGACCTGTCCGGAGGACCGAAGGCAAACCCTTCGAAGCATCCGGCCATCGCCTCGGGACACCCCGCCCGATGCGCGTACGCGTGACCACAGCCGGTGGCAGGTTTCCTGGCTCGCGGGTCGTCGCTTCGGGCCACCTTCCCAGGGCCCCGAAGGTCCCCAGTGGCATTCATGGCCGTCTGCTCGCCGCTTACAGTTGCGGGGGCAGCTCCGGAATTGCACATCCGATCACGTCATCGGACACGCGCACCGAATTCCCTTGGTTAGCCCTTGCGGGCACCACCACGGTCACCGTCGCATCGGAATTCGCAAACGTCAACAGCCTGCCGTGACGTACGGCTATGCCTCGGCCCACTGCCGCAGCAGGTTGTGATAGACCGACGTCAGCGACACCAGCGACGGGTGACCGGGATGGTCGCGCGTGAGCTGGATGATCGACATGTCGAGATCGAACAGCAGCGCGCGCTTGCTCACGTCGCGAATGAGGCTCTGCGTCCAGAAGAACGAGGCGATGCGCGAGCCGCGCGTGATCGGCGTGACGTTGTGCAGGCTGGTTGCGGGATAGATGATCAGGTCGCCGGCCGGCAGCTTCACCTCGTGTGAGCCGTAGGTGTCCTCGACCACGAGCTCGCCGCCGTCGTAATCCTCCGGCGCCGAGATGAACAGCGTCGCCGACACGTCGGTGCGGATGCGGACCGGCAGGTGCGGATGCGTCCGGATCGCGTTGTCGACATGGGCGCCGAACGTCATGCCGGCGTCATAGCGGTTGAACAGCGGCGGAAACACCTGGTGCGGCAGCACCGCCGACATGAACAGGTCGCTCTTGTAGAGCGCGCGATGCACCATGTCGCCGAGCTCGCGCGCCTCCTGCGACTCCTCGGGGAGTTGCAGGTTGTACTTCACTTGCCGCGATTGATGCCCCGCGGTGACGTTGCCGTCGACCCACTCCGCCTTCGTCATCACGTCGCGGCAGCGCGCGACCTGCTCCGGCGTCAGCACTTCGGGGATGTGGAGCATCATGAGGCCAACTCCGGTTCCAGCATGCAACGGTCAGCGTAACGACGGCTGGCGCCCGCCACGGCAGGACCGCGGCGGGCGCCCGCTCGGAGGATGCAGCCGGTGAAGGCTGCCGCGATCAGTACCTCACGCGCAGCGTGAGCGCAGCGAGCCGGCCTGCGGCGGGGACCGCCCAGTTCGTGTAGGCCGAGGTGTAATAGAGCTTGTCGGTGACGTTGTAGAGATTGAACTGCAGCGTCGCCTTCGGGCTGATCTTGTAGGCGGCCATCAGGTCGAAACGCCACCACGATGGAACCAGGGCCAGGTTGGCGGTGTCGCCGTAGGTTTCGCTGTTGTAGAAGGCGCCGCCGCCGATCTGCCACTGCGGCGTGATGTCGTAGGTGGTCCACAGCGAGAACGCCTGGGTCGGCGTGTTCACCGGCTCGGTGTTGAGCTGGGACGGGGTGGTGGTCTTGGTGATGCGGGCGTTGACGTAGGTATAGCTCGCGATCACCTGCCAGAGCTTGGTGAGATAGCCGGTGGCGCTCGCTTCGAAGCCGTTGGCGGTGACTTCGCCGTCGAGCACCATCACCGAGCTGTTCGCCGGATCGGGCACGCGCATGTTGGTCTTTACGGTGTGGAAGACGGCGCTCGCGAGGGTGAGCTTGCCATCCAGAACATCCGCCTTGACGCCGACCTCTGTGGTTTCGTTCTGCTCGGGCTTCAACTGCGTCAGGCGGATCGCGGCGGCGTTTTGCGCCGCGTTGGTGCCCGGACTGATGCTGAGATTGTCGGCGGACGGATTGAACGACGTCCCATGCATCACGTAGATGCTGCTGTTGAGCGTCGGATGAAATACGCCGCCGACGCGCCAGCTGACGAGATTGTCCTCGCGTTTGAGGTTAGCGACGGAGGCCGCCCCGCGCGGCGCGGTCTGCTCGAATGTGTAGTTCTCGACCCGGATGCTGCCGAGCAGCTCGAAGTAGCGATTGATCTTGATCTGGTCGGCCGCATAGAACGCGATGTCGGTCGCCTCGCCAAGGGTGACTTGGCTTGCGGTAGGCGTTTGCACCGTGCCGCCAAAGCGGTAGGCGTCCGGACTGAGCAGGCTCGTGCCGGCCTGCCTCGCATATTGGTTGCGCGAGAAGTTGCGGGTCTCGCGGTTGACCTCGACGCCGGTGACCGTCGTGTGCTCCAGGAATCCGGTGTTGAACTTGGCGATCAGGTCGGTGGCGTTGGCCACCATGGTGTTCGTGACCATGACCTGGGCGCGGTTCGGCGTCCATGTGCCGGTGGTGGTTGCCGGCGCCGGCTCCGGAAACACGTTGCGCTGAAAGCGATCGACGTTCGTGTAGCGCGTGGTGTTGACGACTTTGACGTCCTTGTTGAACTCGTGCTCGAACTTGTTGGTCAGGATATGCGCGTCGACTCTCTCGGTGTCGGGGTCTCCGCCGCTCAGGATGCCGTACCAGTTGCTGCGGTTGACCGGCGCGATCGAGCGCGGCTTGAAGCCGAACGACCCGTTCGCCGCCATGAACGGGATGCCGTAGTCCGGGATGTTGTCGTCGTGCTGGTAGATGTAGCTCGTCGTGTTGGTGGTCTGGCTGTTGATCTTGACCTTGATCGACGGCGCAACACCCCAGCGGTTCACCTCGACGTGGTCGCGGTCGGGAATGTCGTAGCGCTGGCCCATCACGACGATGCGCGTGGAGACCTGGTCGTTGACCTTGGTGTTGGCGTCGAGGGTGCCGCGGACGCCGGCGCCGGTGTTGCCGGTGATGGTGCCTTCGACGAAGGTCCGGTCCTCCGGCAGCTTGGTGATCAGGTTGATCGCGCCGCCGGTCGAGCCGCGCCCGAACAGCACCGACGACGGCCCCTTGTAGACTTCGATCGCATCGACCGCGAAGGTGTCGCGCGTGTACAAGCCCGGATCGCGCAGCCCGTCGCGGAAGATGTCGCTCTGCGCCGAGAAGCCGCGGATGTACGGCGTGTCGCCCTGGTTGCCGCCTTCGCCGGCGCGGAAGGTGACGCCCGCGACGTTGCGCAGCGCATCCGCGACGTTCGACGGGTTCTGCTCGCGGATCACCGCCCGCGGCACGACGTTCACGGTCTGCGGCGTGTTGAGCAGCGGCGTTGGAACGCGGGTGAGATTGCTGACGCCGGATCCCTGATACGAGCGATCGGCCGCATCCGCAGCCGCGGTTGCGGCGGGCGGGGTGACCGGTGGTGCCGTGGGCGCCTGGCGCTTGCGCGCGGTGCGCTTCGTGGCGCGCACGCTGATTTTCGGCAACTGGCTGGCGTCCTGCTGTCCGACCGTCGAGGTCGTAGGCTTTGGCGGTGCATTGGCGTCTTGCGCGGTCGCGCTCGTGGATACGAGCATCATCGATGCGATCCCCACCGCCGCCTGCGACAGCGGGTTTCGCATCGTCGCCGGGATTGCTGGTTTGCCGGGTTGTTGTTGCTGCGCCTTGCTCCGCGTCTCCGACACCAGGATTTGCCGCTTGTTTCCGCGGATATACTTCGACATTCACCCACCCCGCCGATTACTTTAGAACCGATGTAAAAGCTGTTAGTCGCCCAGTATTCGGCTAACATCCCGGTGTATTCGCGGGCAATTACAAATGGTTGAAACTGCAGGGGTATTCGAATTGGAACATTTAAAAACTGGGTTCATTGCTGCAATTATACTTTGTGCGCCTCGCCGGCGCCGCTATACAGCAGAGAGGGGCTTATCGATTACTTGGAATTGTTCAAAACAATGCCCGCGGAAACGACGTTTCGGCTGCGCCGGGTCTGGCTGCAAATTCACCTCTGGCTCGGCATCGGCCTCGCGGTTCTGCTCGTGCCGGTGTCGCTCTCCGGTGCGGCGCTGGTCTGGCACGACCATCTCGACGCGCTGACCAGTCCGGGCCGCTACGCCGCCACCGCGGGCGAGCCGTTGCCGCCATCACAGCTGGTGCAGCGCGCCGCAGCCGTGCTTGAGCCGGGCTTTCAGCCCGTGGCCGTGCGGATGCCGGAAAGCGCCGGCTGGCCCGCGACGGTGACGGCGCGCGAGGGCCGGCGCGGCGAGGGCGGACGGCCGCGGTTCCTCACCGTCTATCTCGATCCGCCGAGCGGGCGGGTGCTCGACGTCAGCGAGTTTCGCAACTCGCTGATCGGCTTCCTGCATCGCTTCCATGAGAACCTGACGATCCCGGAATGGAGCGGCCGCGCCATTGTCGGATGGAGCGGCGTGGCGATGCTGATCCTGTCGCTCACCGGCATCTATTTGTGGTGGCCGCGCAACGTGGGCTTCCTGCGCGGCCTGCGCTGGGCGCGTGGACCCACGCTGCCGCTCAACCTGCATCATCTGTTCGGCTTCTGGATTTCGCTTCCGCTCGCGGCCGTCTCGGCGACCGGCATCTATCTCGGCTTTCCGCAGCAGGGACGCGATCTGCTCTCGCAGGTCGCGCCGATGACGCCGCCGCAGCGCGGCGGCTTTGCCGCGCCGCTGATGCAGCGGACCGAGCTCACCATCGATCACGCGGTCGAGACCGCGACCGGCGCACGGCTTGCCGCGGTGTTCGTGCCGACGCAACAAAGCGGCGCCTGGCGCGTTCAGCTCCGCGAGGGGCAGTCGGAACATCTGACCACCGTGATGGTAGAGGACCGCAGCGGCAACGCGCGTCGCGTCGAGTCGCTGTCCGGCGACCGCGTTGCGCTATGGATCCGCTGGATCCACGAGGGCAGCCATTCCGGCGTGGTCTGGCAGGCGCTGGTATTTTTGTGTGGCATCCTGCCGACGCTGTTCACGGTGACCGGGCTTCTGATCTGGCTCCGCAAACGCAAGGCAAAGCGGACGCTTGAGCCGAAGATCGGGACCGTTCCGCAGGTCGAGGCGGCGGCGTGACGCGAATGACCTCTGGCCGCCAGCAATGTAACATTGTAACAATTGCGCCCGGTTCCGCGCCGCGATACCTGCGGGCGGGGCGTGCCGAAAAACTGCAGGCAATGCCGATGCGTTCCAGTCGTTTATCCGTCCGTCGAAATGCAATGCGCGTTGCTCTGGCGCTGCTCGGCATCGTCGCCGTTGTGCTGTTCGTTGCAGCCGCCTGGGCGCAGACGCCGGCTCCGGCGCCATCCAGTCCTGCGCCGCAGGCCAGCACCACCGCTCCGGTCGCATCGCAGCCGGCCGCTCCCGCGGCGCAGACCCCGGAGCCAACGGCGCCCGCGGCTGCTGCCTCCGAGACGCGCCCCGAGATCTCTGCCTTGTTGCCGCGCGACCTCTCGCCATGGGGCATGTTTCTCGGCGCAGATATCGTCGTGAAGATCGTGATGCTGGGGCTGGTCTTCGCCTCGTTCGTCACCTGGACGGTGTGCGTCGCCAAATATTGGGAATTGTGGACCGCCGCGCGCAAGGCGCGGCAAGCGTTGGCTGTGCTCAACGAGGCGCGCTCGCTCGGCGAGGCGCATCAGCGGCTCGGTCGCGGCACCGACGCGGTGGCGCAACTGCTTCGCACCGCCGTGCAGGAGGTGCAGCAGTCGCCGCATCCCGATCCGGAGAGCCTGAAGGAGCGCGTCTCATGGCTGCTCGAGCGCATCGAGGCCGCGAGCACACGCCGCATCGGCCGCGGCATGGGCTTGCTCGCCACCATCGGTGCGACCGGACCCTTTGTCGGATTGTTCGGCACGGTGTGGGGCATCATGAACAGCTTCATCGGCATCTCGAACGCCCACACCACCAACCTCGCGGTGGTGGCGCCGGGCATTGCCGAGGCGCTGCTGGCGACCGCGCTCGGCTTGGTCGCGGCCATTCCCGCGGTGGTGATCTACAACGTGTTCTCGCGCTCGATCGGCGGCTACCGCGCGCTGCTCGGCGACGGCTCGGCGCTGGTGATGCGGCTGTTGAGCCGCGACTGCGACCGCATGAGCGCGCCGATCGCGCGCGCCGCCGCGGAATAGCGCCAGAGGTACGGCGATGGCCATCAAGCTTGGGCACGACAGCGACGAATTTGCCGAGACGCACGAGATCAACGTCACGCCGTTCATCGACGTGATCCTGGTGCTCCTGATCATCTTCATGATCGCGGCGCCGCTTGCGACCGTCGACATTCCGGTCAATCTGCCTTCCACCACCGCGCAGCGTCAGGAGCGGCCCGACAAGCCGGTGTTTCTGACCATCAAGGCGGATCGCTCGCTCGCCATCGGCGAAGACGTTGTTGCGCGCGAGGGGCTGCGCCAGGCCCTGGAGATCGCCTCGAAAGGCAATCGCAACGACCACATCTTCGTGCGGGCCGACAAGGCGGTCAGCTACGGCGACGTCATGCAGGTGATGAACGACATGCGGGCCGCGGGCTTTCTCAAGGTCGCGCTGGTCGCGCTCGAGAGCCAGGAAAATACGAGCCCGGCGGGCAAATGACCGCGCAGACGCTCATTGTCCCGCCCCGTGAGGGCTCTGAGCTGAAGCGCTGGGTGCTGGCGGCGGCGTTCGTGCTGTTCATGCACGGCGGTCTGATGGCGAGCTACTTCCTGTTTTCCTCCGACGAGCCCGAAGGCTCGACCGACTCGACCGCGATCCTCGTCGATCTTGCGCCGGTCGCGGTGGCGCCGTCGTCGCAGGACGACGTCGCGCCGGGGCCGGAGGCGGTCGAGGCGATGCCGACGCCGAAGCCGCCGCCGCAGGCCAGGGAGGAGATCGTCGAGCCGATCGAGAAAGCCGAAGCGCAGTCCGACGTGAACCTGCCGCTGCCGGAGCCCAAGGCCGAAGAGCAGAAGAAGACCGAAGATCCGGACCAGGACAAGGTCAAGACCGAGGTCGAGCCGCAACAGCAGCAGATGCCGTCGCCGAAGACCACCGCCGCGCCGCGCTCCGACCGGCCGAACGAGGCAGCGCCTGCCGCGCCGATGTACGGCAGCGACACCCGCAATCGCGACGCCACCAAGCGATGGCAGCATCTCGTCGGCGCGCGGCTGCAGCAGCAGAAGCGCTACCCGACCAGCGCCGAGGGCCGGCGCGAAACCGGAACCGTGATGCTGCGCTTCCAGGTCGACCGCGACGGCTCGGTCACCTCGCGCAGCATCATCCGCAGCTCGGGCGTTGCGGCGCTCGATCAGGAGGTGCTGGCGATGCTGCAGCGTGCCCAGCCGATGCCGGCGTTCTTTCCCGGCATGACGCAGCCGCAGATGACGTTGACGGTGCCGGTCGAGTTCGTCCGGTAAGCAAGTTCAGTATCGCAGAACTGCACCGTGAGCACCCAGGGACACGCGCACCGAAGCTTCAGTCATTCCTTCTGCAGCGCGTCGTAGGCCGTGCCAAAGCCCTTGAACGACATCGGCAGCGACACGTCCTTCTGGTTGCCGTCCTTGAACTGGATTTGCCCTGTTTCGGTCGTCGTCCGGAGTTTGCGGATGACGTCGGCGTTGATCTCGGCGTCGGTGAAGCAGGCCTGCGGCAGGCAGCGCTTGAAGCTGGTGAGCAGGCCCGGGTCTTTCGCCCCGGCCATCAGCTTGATGCCGGTCGGCAGCCACACGCCGATCGGCAGCTGGATCACGAGCTTCACCGGCTGGCCTTTCACCGGCCGGCCGATGGCGACCTGCGAGATCACGCCGCCCTGGCCGCCCTTGACCTGGGTGAACTGCACCATCTCGCAGAGCTTCTGCGGCGGCGGTCCGGCATGCGTTTCGCAGCGGACGATCCAGTCCTCGTAGGTGGCGGTGGTCTGCTGCGGCGGCGATGCCGCGGCGGCAGGCGGTGCGCCGGCGGGCGGCGCAGGGGCTTGCGCGGCGGCCAGGCCGACCTGGCCGGCAAGCGCCACGCCGGCGAGCCAAACCGAATGCCTCAAGCCAAGCCTCGAGAAGCCAAGCCTCGAGAAGCCAAGCCTCGAGAAGCCAATCCTTGAGAAGCCAAGCCGTGAGAAGCCAAGCCCTGCCATGATGTCTCGACCTTCTATCGTGCGCGTCGCGCAACCTTCCGGACAATCGCTTATGCCGGAGGGTCGATCAAGCAGCCGTCACACCGCGGGGCCAGGGTGGCGGCGGCTCTGAAATTGGCTTAGGCAACGGTCCGGAGGCTTTGCGCATGCCGATCGTGGACCGCCGCCGACTGCTTGCGACGCTCGGCTCGTCGGCCGTGTTGTCCGCCGCGGGCGGCATCGCGCGGCCGCTGGTCAGTCGCGCCGCCGACCGGCCGCTGGTGACGCATGGCGTGCAGTCCGGCGACGTGTCGGTGGATTCCGGCGTGGTCTGGGCGCGCGCCGACCGGCCGTCGCGGATGACGGTCGAGGTCTCCACCACCGAGAGCTTTGCCGTGGTCCGCGCCGGCGCCTCAGCCGACGCGCTGCCGGCGAGCGACTTCGCCGCCAAGGTGCTCCTGGAAAACCTGCCGCCCGGGCAGGACATCTTCTACCGCATCCGCTTCCACGACCTGTCGTCGCCCGCGATCGCGGGCGAACCTGTGGTCGGCCGCTTCCGCACCGCGCCGGCCGACCGCCGCGCGGTGTCGTTCGTCTGGTCCGGCGACACCGCGGGGCAGGGCTGGGGCATCGACGAGGCGCGCGGCGGCATGCGCACCTACGCGGTGATGCAGAAAAACCGTCCCGACTTCTTCATCCACTCGGGCGACACGATCTATGCCGACGTGCCGCTCAGGCCCGAGGTGAAGCTTCCCGACGGCACGCTCTGGAAAAATCTCGTCACCGAGGAGAAGTCGAAGCCCGCGGAGACGCTCGCCGAGTTTCGCGGCAACTTCAAATACAACCTGCTCGACCGGAACCTGCGCGCCTTCAACGCCGAGGTCCCGGTCTTTGCCCAGTGGGACGATCACGAGGTCACCAACAACTGGTGGCCAGGCGAGGACCTGACCGGCCCGAAGCACCGCCGTCTCGGCTACCGCGAGACCAATGCGCGGGCGCTCGTGGAGCGCGCGAGCCGCGCCTTCCACGAATTCCTGCCCGTGCGCGCGTTGGCGGGCGAGCCCGGCCGCATCTACCGGAAAACCTCCTACGGCCCGCTGCTCGACGTGTTCATGCTCGACATGCGGAGCTTCCGCGGCCCGAACGGCGAGAACCGCGAGGCGAGCTACGAGCCCGCCGCCTACCTGTTCGGGCCGCAGCAGATCGCCTGGCTCAAGCGCGAACTGCAGAGCTCGCGCGCGCTGTGGAAGGTGATCGCCGCCGACCAGCCGCTCGGCCTGATCATCTATGAGCACTTCTTCCAGAAGTGGGGCGCCGAGGGCATCGGCCTGATCGACGGGCCGCCGCTCGGCCGCGAGCTCGAGGTCGCGGACCTCCTGGCCTTCATCAAGCGCGCGCGCATCCGCAACACCGTCTGGCTCACCGCCGACGTGCACTACACCGCCGCGCATTACTACGATCCGAACCAGGCGGTGTTCCAGGACTTCGAGCCGTTCTGGGAGTTCGTCTCGGGGCCGATCCATGCCGGCTGCTTCGGCCCGGGCGAGCTCGACAACACCTTCGGCCCGCAGCTCGTCTACGCCAAGGCGCCGCCGAAGGAGCTGGGGCAGGGGCTGTCACCCGCCACGCCCTATCAGTTCTTCGGCCATGTCGCGATCGACGGCGCAAGCGGCGTGATGACGGTGACGCTGAAGGACGTCGAGGACCGCGCGCTGTGGTCGACGCAGATCGAACCGCGCAACGATTAGGCTGGAACAGCTAGTACGGCGAGCCGGCGTGCGCTGACGCTGCAAGGCTCAAGGCCGGTGGCGGCATTGGCTGCTGCGCCACTGACGTCCGCGCCGGGATCGCTGCGGTGAAGCCGGTGGAGGCGGGGTTGTAGGCGTCGATCAGGTAGGTGGTGACCAGCAGCACCGTCGCAACGGTGATCGAGCCGAAGATCGCCAGCACGCGCAGCCCATCCCCGCCTCGATCGTAGCTGGGATAGAGGAGGTCATCATTGCGCGAACGATAGTCGGTCATGGGGGCACCCGCTTTCCGGGGACAAGCCCGGCTGACGCGTTTCGTTCCACTCCACTCCCGCGCCTGACGCCGAACCTGCGCGGTTACCTCAGGATTCGACCGCATGGGGGCAGCGCCGGCCAGTCCAAGGCACGCCCGGCCGGGCGGAATGCCGTGGACAACCTGGAAACCTTCGAAGATTTCTTGGGGTAAGTGGCAGCCCAATTCCCGCGGATTTTCGCGGAAATAGGCGAGAGCCGGCTCAGGCCGCCTCGATGCGGATCGGCTGCGCGCCCTCCCACAGCGTCATCTTGCCGAGCTTCGGCAGGTCGTCGAGCGCTGAGGTGATGGTTATGAAATGGTTACCGGCAAGCTGGCCCATCTTGCTTGCGAAGTGCACGCCGCCATAGCCCAGCAGGATCTCGGTCTCGCTGATGCCGCCCGGATAAAGCAGCATGTGGCCGGGCGCGGGATAGCTGGTCTGGTTCTCCGCGGGCACGCCGAGGTTGGTGTCGCCGAGCGGAATCCACACCGCCTCGCCGCTCCAGCGCACATGGATGACGCGCTCGTTATAAGGCAGGAGCCGGCGGAAGATTTCGCAGGTCCTGGGCGCGAGCGTGGTCTCGAACCGGGCGTCGAAGGTGAAGGGGCCGGCGGTGATGCGGAGGTTGCTCATTGAAGGTCCGTGTCGAGGATGATGGCGCGACACTAGGCCAAATTGCGCGGCCGTGCGCGGAAAAATTGGTCAGCGCTGCCGCTGATACAGGCGCTGTTCCCGGTTTATCGCTCGGCGCGCCGGGCGTAAAATGGCGCTGCGGACGTGCCGGGCGTCCGGCCTGCGTGCTCGCCAAGGAGGATCCGCCGATGAAGTGCATCGTCAGCGCCGGGCTTGTCGCCGCAGCGCTCGCCGCGGTTTTCCCGGCTCCTGCGCAGGCGCAAAAGCAGTTCGGCGCGGCGAACGTGCTGTGCAGCCAGTACGCCAAGGCGGCGCGAACGAGCGACATCGTCTACCACCAGGCTTCGCACTGGCTTCTCGGCTATGTCAGCGGCATGAACGCGGCGATGGCGTCGTCGAACGCGGCCGTGGTGGTCAACCTGAGCAACGACCAGGTGCTGAAATCGGCGCTCGACCACTGCACGGCGAACCCCGGCGCGAGCATCGCCGCTGCCGCGGGCCGGTGGTACGCGCAGATGCCGAAGCAGGCCGAGCCGCCACAACAGGCGCAGTCGCAGCCGCCGTCCAAGGACGACAACTGGATCAAGCTCAATCTCGAGGCGCCGGCGCGCAAGCCGCTGCTGGACCGGCGATAGGGGATACCGGATGCCCCGCCTTCGCGGGGCATGACACCTGGTGGGCGCTTGCACGGCTGTCATCGCCCGCGAAGGCGGGCGATGAAGTCTCACGGAGCGATCGCAGAACGGCAGACGTCAATCGGCGGCCTTCCTCGGTGCCGCCGTCGAGCGGCGCGCGATCAGCTCCGGCCGCAGCAGCGTGTCCGCCGCGATCTCCTGGCCGTTCATCCGCGCCAGCAGCACGCGCGCCGCCTCGATGCCCATCTCGCGCTGGCGGATGCGGACGGTGGTGAGCGGCGGGCTCACCATGTCCATGAACGGCGCGTCGTTGTAGCCGGTGATCGACATTGCGGCCGGGCAGGCGATGTTGCGCGCGGCGAGCGTGTCGTAGCAGCCGAGCGCGATGAGGTCGTTGGCGGCGACGATCGCGGTGGTGTCGGGCGCCTGGGCGATCAGCCGCTCGCACGCGGCGGCGCCCGCTTCACGCGAGAAGGCTTCGGCGGCAACGACCACAGGCTTTCGCCCGCGCGTATGCTCGGCCATCGCCATCTGAAAGCCGCGCAGGCGCATCGCGCCGGTCGACAGCCATTGAGGTCCGGCGATGTGGGCGATCCGCCGGTGGCCGAGCGCCGCGAGATGGCCGACGGCAAGCCCGATGCCGCGGATGTCGTCGTTGATCACCGCCGGCGCACGGCCGGTGTCATCCGTGCGGTTCATCAGCACGATCGGCGCGCGCGTGTCCGGCCGCTCGGTCAAGACCGGATCGGCCAGTGCCGCCGAGGCGATGATCAGGCCGTCGACCTGCCGCTCGGTCATGCTGGCGAGAATGCGACGCTGCCGCTCCGGATCGTTGGCGGAGTTGGCCACGATCGTCATGTAGCCCTCGCGCAGCAGCGTCGCCTCGATGCCCTCGAGGATCGGCGGGAACAGGAGGCTGGCAATGTCCGGCACGATGACGCCGACCACGTAGGAGCGCCGGGTCCGCAGGCTCGAGGCCAGCGTGTTGGTGCGGTAGCCGAGCCGCTGCGCGGTTTCGAGGATGCGTGCGGCGATCTGCGGATTGACCCGGTGCCGGGTGTCGGGCTTCAGCGCCCGCGACACGGTGGAGAAGTGCACCCCGGCCGCCTCGGCGACCTGCTTGATGGTGACCGGACCGCTCCGCGCGGATCCCTGCATGGGCGCTGATTCCTCAATGCCTTGTCGCGCAGAACAGGCCTGATTTGGCAAACGATTGCAACGCCGGAATTCCGTTGCCCTTGTTGATAATGCGACCACTAGACTATCCCGGCCGACTGGTTTATGCAAACGTTTGCATAACAAGAGAGGACGCCATGGCACCCCGGATCAGCTACGTCGACCCCGCCACCATGAAAGACCAGGCCATGCTCGATGAGCTGGACCGCTGCCGCCGCGAGGGTACGCCGCGGCCGGAGAGCCAGGCGATCCGCGCGCACGTGCCGAAGGCGTTCTGGTCGTTCGCCAACACCTGGCGCGACGTGTTCCACACCGGCGTCGCCGACCACAACATCAAGGAGCTGTGCCGGCTCTACGTGTCGCGCTCGGTGCTGTGCGAGTTCTGCGGCAACCAGCGCTCGATCAAGGCCGGGAAGGCGGGCGCGGTCGAGGCGGACTATCTCGACCTGATCAATTTCGAGACCTCCACGCGCTACGACGACCGGCAGAAGGCCGCGCTCGCCTACGCCGAGTGCATCACCTGGGACCTGCCGTCGACCGATGCGCTGTGGGCGCGGCTGCACAAGCACTTCACCGAGCCGGAGCTGGTCGAGATCGGCTACTTCATCGCCATCACCATGGGCCAGCAGCGCTGGCTCAGGACGCTCGACATCGAGCATCACCAGATCCTTGCCGGCACCGACGGCTCGATGGCGCCGGGCTTCGAGGACATGGATGCGCTGAAGCACTCCAAGGCCGATCCCAGCTACTGGGCGAAGAAAAAGCCCACGCCGAGCTCGTCGGCGGCGTAACCACCGCCGTCATCCGGGGCGCCGCGCCGGAGCCCGCAGGGCGAAGGCGGGCGAGCCCGGAATCCAGTTCAAGGAAAGTCCCTGCTAGTCTGGATTCCCGGCCCGCCGCTTTCGCGGCGTCCCGGAATGACCGGGCAGCAAACAGACCCGCACAAAAAAAACGGGCCGCATCATTTTTCGGGAGGGAAACGCAATGATACGCACGCCGGTCTGTGATCTGTTGGACATCGAGCACCCGATCGCGCTCGGCGGCATGGGCTCGGCCACCTCGCCGGAGCTGGTCGCCGCGGTGTCGAAGGCGGGCGGGCTTGGCGCGCTCGGCTGCCACTATCTGACGCCGCAGCAGATCGATGAGCGCGCCGGCGCGATCCGCCGCGAGACCAACAAGCCGTTCGGCCTGAACTTCCTTCTGTTCGACACGCGCGAGGACAGCTTTTCTGCGGCGCTGAAGCTTCGCCCGTCGGTCATGCAGTTCGCCTGGGCGAGGCCCGACCAGGACCTCAAGGCGTTCTTCGACCGCGCCCATGAGGCCGGCAGCAAGGTGACGCACATGGCCGGCACCGTGCCCGAGGCGGTGCGCGCGGCGAAAGCCGGCGCCGACGTCATCATCGCCCAGGGCACCGAGGGCGGCGGCCATGTCGGCTTCATGGCGAGCATGCCGCTGATCCCGATGATCGTCGACGCGGTCGGGCCGCTGCCGGTGCTGGCGGCGGGTGGCTTTGCCGACGGCCGCGGGCTGGTCGCAGCGCTTGCGCTCGGCGCGCAGGGCATCCTGCTCGGCACCCGGTTTCTCGCCACCGTCGAGTCGCCGCTGCATCCGAACTTCAAGCAGGCGATCGTCGACAGCGACGGCCACGACACCCAGCTTTCTGTGATCCCCGATCTTGCCGCCGGGCTGGTGTGGCCCGGCGCCATGACCCGCTCGCGGCGCAACCGCTTCATCGAGCGCTGGGCCGGCCGCGAATGGGCGCTGCGCCAGTCGCGCGCCGAGGCCCATGCGCGGCTGCAGGAGGCGCGCAAGAACGGCGACGTGGACGAGGGCCCGCTGTCGATGGGGCAGGACGCAGGGCTCATTCGCGACATTCCGCCCGCGGGCGAGATCGTCACGCGGATTGCGCAGGAGGCGGAGCAGATTCTCAAGAGCAAATTGCCTCGCCTGTCGGCGTAGCCGTCGCTGCCGGCAAGGAAGCGCCGGAGCTTCCGAACGCGCGGTTCCGCACCCATATCTGACGGGAAGGCGTATGCTGCCAGTCCGTCCCCGCGGCTATGGGTGCGGAACCGCACGGAGCGGACGATGAGCGATGCCCGGACTGAACCCGCACCTCGCGTCGTCATCATTGGCGGCGGCTTCGGCGGCTTGTCCGCCGCCAAGGCGCTGGCGAAAGCGCCGTTCGATGTCACGCTGATCGACCGCAACAACCACCACCTGTTCCAGCCGCTGCTCTATCAGGTGGCGACCGCGGCGCTGTCGCCGGCCGACATCGCCTGGCCGATCCGCCACGTGCTGCGCGGCCAGAAAAACGCCCGCGTCATGCTGGCGGCGGTCACCGGCGTCGATCTCCCGCGCAGGGAGGTCGTGATCGACGGCCATCGCGTTCCTTACGACTATCTCGTGATCGCGACCGGCGCCCGGCACGCCTATTTCGGCCACGACGACTGGGCGGAGTTTGCGCCGGGGCTGAAGACCATCGATGACGCGACCTCGGTGCGGCGTCGCATCCTGCTCGCCTTCGAGCACGCCGAGAACGAGAGCGACGCCGCCGAGCGGGCGCGTTTGCTGACCTTCGTGGTGATCGGCGGCGGCCCGACCGGCGTCGAGATGGCCGGCGCCATCGCCGAGCTCGCCAAGCGCGCGCTCGCCGCCGACTTCCGCTCGATCGATCCGCGCAGCGCCCGCATCGTTCTGGTCGAGGCGGCGTCCCGCGTGCTGACGCCGTTCGACGAGACGCTGTCGGACACCGCGCGCCGCGCGCTCGAGCAGCTTGGTGTCGAGGTCCGCCTCGGCGCCGCCGTCACCGATTGCAATGCCGACGGCGTCCGTCTCGGCAGCGACTTCATCCCGACGCGCACGGTGATCTGGGCGGCGGGCGTGCTGGCGTCGCAGGCCGGCCAATGGCTCGGCGCGGAAACCGACCGCGCCGGCCGGGTCAAGGTCCGCCCTGATCTGTCGGTGCCCGGCCATCCCGACGTGTTCGTGATCGGCGACACCGCTGCGGTCACCGACGCGAACGGCGCGGTGCTTCCGGGCGTCGCCCCGGTCGCCAAGCAGCAGGGTCAGTACATCGCCCGCGCGCTGATCGCGCGCCGCGAGGGCCGCACCGTCGCGGCGTTCCGCTATCGCGACTACGGCGCGCTCGCCACCATCGGCCGCTCGCGGGCGGTGATGCAGCTCGGCCGGTTGAAGGTCTCGGGCTTCTTCGCCTGGGTGCTGTGGAGCATCGTCCACATCTACTTCCTGATCGGCCTTCGCAACCGCTTCATCGTCGCGCTGAACTGGGCCTGGAATTACATCACGTTCCAGCGCGGCAGCCGGCTCATCACCGGGCTGGATGCGCGCGCCGAGGGGCAAGGGCAGGCGGCGCAAACCGGACTGCGTTCGAAGGCGGGCTGACGTTCGTCGGGAGGGCGCGCCGAAGTGGACGCGCTCGCTCGTCAATGCTCCCACATGATTTCACGGAGGATGTCGTCGACCGCGTGCGGCGAAATTTCGAGCTCGGCAAATCCCGGCATGTTCGGCGAGGGCACGGTGTCGTGCTGCATCAGCTCCACCTGATTGCCGGTCACGGGCGGACTGGGGAGCATTTCCGCCATCCATGCCAGGACGTGCCAGGCGGCGAACGGGACGGGGACAAGCCTTGGCTTCAGCCCGGCCTCTCGTGCAACGACCCGGAGCAGTGCTTCATACGAATAGACCTCCGGCCCGCCGCACTCGAATATCCTCCCCTGTGTTTGATCCCGGTCGATCAGCCGGGCGATGGCGCCGGCGACGTCTTCCACATGGACCGGCTGCAGCCGCGTCTGACCGCGGCCGAACATGGGAAAGACCGGAAAACGGTGCATCAACCCGATGATCGTGGTGAGAAACGCGTCGTCCGCGCCGAACATCACCGCCGGGCGGATCACCGTGGCGCCGGCGAACGCGCGCCGAACCGCCGCCTCGCCTTCACCGCGTTTGCGGATGTAGCGCGATGACGAGGCCGCATCGGCGCCAATTCCGGACACGTGCACAAGCCGTTTCACACCGGCGCGCTGCGCCTGCGCCGCCACCCGTTGCGCGGCTGCAACGTGCACCGAATGAAACGTCGCCGATCCGCGCTCGACATAAAGACTGACCGCATTGACGACGCCGTAAGCGCCGAAAACGGCCTCTGCGACCGATTGCTCGTCACGAATATCGGCGACGACGGGCACCGGTTGCTGGTCGCCGACACTGAACGGCCAGAGCGGGCGATCCGGGTGTCTGGACGCCACCCGAACCGCATATCCGTGTCTTCGGAGCTGTCGGACGACGCGGCGGCCGAGAAATCCGGTCCCCCCGAATACGGTGACAGCGCGAACGGTCGGGGCCGGCTCGTTGTTCATCCGCAGCTTTCTTGCACCAGCCTCACGTTTCGGGGGAGGACTGACGCCCACAAGGACGACCCCAGGAACGACCTAAAGCCTCCATGAGGTCGATCGGGAAGGGGAACACGATGGTCGAGCTCCGCTCGCCGGCGATATCGAACAGTGTGGCGAGATAGCGCAGCTGCATCGCCTGCGGCACCGACTGCAGGATGCGGGCGGCATCGACCAGCTTTTGCGCGGCCTGTTGCTCGCCTTCCGCATTGATGATCTTGGCGCGGCGGGTGCGCTCGGCCTCGGCTTGACGCGCGATGGCGCGGATCATGCTCTCGTTGAGATCGATGCGCTTGATCTCGACGTTGGAGACCTTGATCCCCCAGGCTTCGGTCTGTTTGTCGAGCACGTCCTGGATGTCGGCGTTGAGCTTGTCCCGCTCGGCCAGCATCGCATCGAGATCGTGCTTGCCGAGCACCCAGCGCAGCGTGGTCTGCGCCAGCTGGCTGGTTGCCGCGAGATAGTTGTTGACCTGGATGATGGCCTTCTCGGCGTCCACGACGCGGAAATAGAGCACCGCGTTCACTTTGACCGAAACGTTGTCGCGCGAGATCACGTCCTGCGGCGGCACTTCATCGACGACAACGCGGAGATCGACGCGCACCATTTGCTGAACAAACGGCACCAGCAGAAAAAATCCCGGCCCCTTGGTGCCGGTGTAGCGGCCGAGCGTGAACACCACGCCGCGTTCGTACTCGCGCAGGATGCGCACCGACGAGTACAGGATGCCGACGGCAAGAATGGCGAACACGAGAGCGGTTACGGCAGAAAGCATGGCACGGCTCCTTTCCCGCCCCTGCGCGGTGACGCTGGCATCAGGCCGACGCGACAAGCAGAACAAGACCATCGCGCCCGATGACTTTGACGCGGGCTCCCGGCTTTGGCGGAACCGCGGCGCGAGCCCGCCAGATCTCGCCCATGACGCGGACCCGGCCCTCGTCGCCCCGCCACGACAACGCCTCGCCTTCGCTTCCGATCAGCGCCTGCTCGCCCGTGACCACGGCGCGCCGTCGCGACCGCAGCAGCAGCGTCAGCCCGACCATGAACAGCCCGGCCGCGACCGCTGCGGCGGCCGCGATCACCGAGGGCGCAAGCTCGAGCCCCGGCGCTCCGGCGGGGAACATGATGATCGCGCCGATCACGAAAGCGGCGATGCCGCCGACGCCGATGACCCCGAAGCTGCCGATATGCGCTTCAGCCACCATCAGGCCGATGCCGAGCAGCACGAGGCCAAGGCCGGCGTAATTGATCGGCAGCAGGTTGAGCGCGTAGAGCGCGACCAGCAGGCTGATGGCACCGATCACCCCGGGAGCGACCGCGCCGGGATTGAGGAACTCGAAGATCAGCCCGTAGATGCCGATCAGCAGCAGGAGGAACGCGATGTTCGGATTGGTGATGGCGGCCAGAAGCTCGGTGCGCCAGCCGGGCGCGACGATGGCGATGTCCAGCCCGGCCGTTGCCAGGCGGGTCGGCTTGCCGGCGACTGAAACGATCCGGCCGTCGATCTTGCGGAGCAGGTCGGGAATGTCGTCGGCGACCACGTCGATGACATTGATCTTGAGCGCCTCCGAAGCCGGGATGCTTGCGGCGTTCCGCACCGCATCCTCCGCCCAGTCCGCGTTCCGGCCATGCAGCCCGGCAAGGCCGCGGATGTAGGCGATCGCGTCATTGACGGCTTTGCGCATCCCGGTGTCCGCGGGCTCGTTCGGCTTTCCGCCCGCCGGCGGCTCGGGTTTGCCGCCGGGAGAGAACGGATTGCCGCCGAGCTGCACCGGCGTTGCCGCGCCGATGTTGGTGCCGGGCGCCATTGCGGCGATGGCGCTGGCGTAGGCGATGTAGGTGCCGGCGCTGGCGGCCCGCGCGCCGGCGGGCGCGACATAGGTCGCGACCGGCACCTTTGCGCCAAGCATGGCGCCGATGATCTCGCGCATGGAGCTGTCGAGACCGCCCGGCGTATTCATGCGCAGGACAATGACGCCAACCCGTTCCGGGCTCGCGGCTTTGATCTCGTGCAAGACATACCCGGCAACCGCCGGCCCGATGACGCCATCGATATCAAGGACAATGGCTCGCTCGGCGGCCAAGACAACCGATGAGACCGCCGACGTCCCAACGAGCGCAACAGTCGGCACGACGAGCGCCACGCCGAAGAAGGCCGCCCGCAGCGCGAGATGACCCAATCTCCGCAGACAAGCGACCCGCTGAACCGCCCCGCCGGTGATGGGACCCGGACGCATGGACGCCTCCCTGCAGGCGAAGGCCCGGTGCAGCAATTGCGTCCCCGACTTGGGGAACTCGCATCGAAACGACTGGTTCCCCGGTCGCGGGCAAACGGGTCAAGCCGCAGGGGCATCGTATCTGCCTCAACTCGGGCAGTGCGCTCCCCCCTGCAAGGGGGAGGGTCGGGGTCATATGCGCTAGGTTAAGCATGTCATCAATCGGTCTGACTGTTTGCTGCGCTTGCGTGGTGGCTCACGGAGG
>JAIESI010000294.1 GCA_019746135.1 Xanthobacteraceae bacterium | reverse complement strand
CAGCCTGAAACGATACCCTCATGTTATCGGAGATCGCGCCACGCCGAATTCCAACCACTTTTCGGACAGCACCCGTCAACTTTCGACCGTCGACTGTTTCTATATATTCGTCGAAACCTGTTCATCGTGAAGTATTTGATATGTAAGCGGAATCTGCGACGGTGGAACTTTCGCTCTGGAAGATTTCGGGAGTCGCTCTGGAAGATTTCGGAATTGTGGCAGCGTTTTTGGGTGATTAAGGCGCTCGACTGCACACCGTCGCCGCTGCGGTTATGGTGGTCGTCGGAAATTCACGAATGAATTCAATGAAAATGGTTCACTTGGGTGAACCAAATGCTTCACCTGAATGAACAGATTGCTTCACTCAGGTGAACGAATCGCTTCACCTGGGTGAACGATCTCGTTTGGTGCTGCTGGCTTCGGGGTAGTCCGTCTCGTGCTCCTGCGGCCGCCCCTGGGACATCATGAGATCGTGGAGGGCGACGCCGCCTTTGGCAGGCGTCTCCGTGTAGCGCCCGATCGCGTCGAGCAGGACGGCGTTGGCTATGTGGTTGATCCGACTGATCAGACATTTTTCTGCGAACGTGCTGACCGGGGTGCCCTGGATCCGGGCGGCGCGGATGCACTCGGCGTAGAGGTCCGCATGCATCCTGAAGCTAAACCTCACGGATCTCAGGTCGTCCGGGTCCTTAGGCGGTCTGCCGACCGGGCGCTTTTTCGGCGTTGAAGGCTTCTTAGCCATACTGTCATCGAGTCCTTGCTCGGCCGGCGCTTGTGTTTCAAAAGCGTTTTATGTCGCAACAAAAACACCGCACCGGACACCACGAGAATCCAGCACGATTCCAGACCCAGGAGCAACGTCTCCGGGAGACGAAATTGCGCGAGTGGTACCTCCAGATGGTCCTGGAGGACCGGGCTGAGACCGCGTTGCCGCCGGTCGAATTGTGGGATTGCTCATGTACGACCCATTGAGCCGGACCGCGCAAGAGATCGCCAAGATCAAGACGACGTCGCAGCCGCCCACATCGGTGATGGCCGCCGCGGCGATCGCGGATCTGTGGGACATCGTGTGGGTCTCGAAGGACGGCCGGACGGGCGTGCAGCTGTCCGTCGGCGGTGACGTCGCGCATTCGTCGGATTGGTTGGTCGCGATCGATCACGAATTCCACTGGGTCCGGACGATGGATCGAATCTGGCTCCTGGGCTGGCCGAACGACGCCCAACCACCGATTGTTCAGGTCGCGCTACGTCCGAACAGGCAGAGCGCTTACGAGCATGCGATCGACCGGACCGGAATGCACACGCTGCCCGGACTCCTCCGCACGGCGGCGCGCCGAACGACGACGGCGTTGATGCCCCAGGTTGTCGCCGCAGTCGCCCGGACCCAAGGGCGCGTAGAAGTCGCCGACGCGTGGGATCTGCTCGCGGTCGATGGGACCGATCAGCGGCAACTTGCTGTGGGCGCCGTCAATCTCGGCATGGCCATCGGCAGGATGATTCCGCGCGATCGCGATGGTGAGGTGATGGCGACGCTCGACGCGTGGAATCGATTGTTCAAGGCGCCGCCGAATAACCCGGACCCGTTCGCCGCGGCCCAGGCCGGCCGCGTGCCGAGCATCTACAACGACGTGTTCGTCCGGATCCTTGGTGACGACCAGGACGACGGCGGGACGGTGCATTGATGGAAAAGCCTCTCATCATACGCGCCATGATGTCGGCCGACTGGCATGCCGCCTTCGTGCTGGTGTCGCAAGCGGCGTTTCAGGAATCCGCCGGCCGGCTGGGGCTGACGGCGAGTCCGGACGTGTGGGCGATAAAAACGCCGGACAAGATTGCGCGGGATAGCGTCCGCAAGGTCTGCCTGCAGAGTGCGACAGACGCTGCGAACCGGGATCTCGCGGCCGCATGGCGGATGCTCGGCGCACCGCCGTACGGATACGCCTGGCGCTCTTCGCAGGATCGATGGGTCTACTACCAGGTGCTGAAGGCGCTGGCCCAGGCCGTCGACGACGATCCGGCACTGCTCGACGACGACAAAACGTGCGAGGCGATCCAGGGTTGGCAATTCCTGGAGCAGGCAGGCAGCGATGGCGAGCAGGATCTGATCGTCGCGGCGCAACAGTACGGAGCATTCTTCAAGGTTGATCGCGAAAAACTGCGAGGCTGGGCGACGAGCCGGGCGCGAGAGGACACATGAAGCTCTGGGTACTCAGCGACATGCACGCCGAGCGCGGTGTCGAGGACATCGCGGTCAATGCACCACAATTCGACGTCTTCGTGTGCGCAGGCGACGTAACCACCTCCGACATCGATATGTCGATCGAGATGGTTGCCGCAATCGCGCGCGGCAAGCCGTCAGTGTTCGTCGCCGGCAATCACGAGTGGGCCGGTGCGCCGCTCGAAGTCGTCGCCTACAAAGGTCAGGTGGCAGCCGAGAAGCACGGCGTCAATTGGCTTGAGCTCGATGCCGTCGAGATCGGCGGCGTCAGGTTCGCCGGCGCGACACTTTGGACGCCAGAAGATGCACGCTACACGTCGTCGGCCGCGGCGCTTGCCGTCGCCGGTGCCGACGTCATCGTCACACACTTTCCGCCATCCCCCGGCATCATTCTTCCGACGCTCAGGGAAGGCGGCATCTGGATCTACGGACACCACCACGGGTTTTCGGATCGCATGATCGGTAGCCGTCGCCTGATCCGCAATGCCGGCTTCGAGGGCGAGCAGGTGGATGGCGAGCCGGTGCGGATGAATTTCGTGGTGGAGTTCGAAAAATGACTGTCGCCGATCTCATCGAAAAACTGCGTGCGTTTCCCGGAGACGCGCGCGTGGTCGTCCCCGGCTACGAACTCGGCATGGACGACATCGAGGAGCCGGTAGAGGTCAAAATCCAGGTCGACACGTACGACCAACTCTGGAATGGGCCGCACGTGATCGCCCGGAAGGGCAAGGGCGGCGTCCGCGCCGTACTGCTGGCCGACAAGCGCAACGGAGCGAGGGCGCGCCGGAAATGATCCAGATCGTCGTCCGCGTGATCCCTGGAGGTGACCATAAGCGCGCCTTCGAGCAGGCCGTTGCCGAAGTCGTCGCCATGGAAGAGAGCTCCGACCGTATGCACTACGCCATCTCGGTCGGCGAGAGTCAGAACCCTTGTGTGCCGGCGCCGGACTGGTCCGTGCGGGGCCACATCATGTCGCATAATCGACGGCAGAGCGTGTGGCGGCTGGTGGAGCGGGTCGCGAAGTTCGCGGGCGACGAAGCCGAGAAAGCAGCAGGGCAGCGCGACACATGAACAGACGCGATGTGATGAAAGCATTGACGATCGCCGGTGCAGCGACCTGGCTTCCGCCGGAGCGCGCACTCGGCTTCGCCGCGTCCGGCAACGCTGCGCTGCAGTCTGGACAAGAGTACTCGCTCGGCGAGCTGCTGCCGTTCGCCTGTTGGTGCGAGGCGGCGGCAGGGATGGTGCTGAAGGTCGGCAAGGTCGTGAAGGCCGAGCGTCAGCACGACGGCGCCTGGTGGTACGACGTGGAGCTTCAGCCCGGCAAGGACGAGCGGATTCCGGAGGAGATCTGGAACGAGCTCGTTGTTCAAGCCAGCGCGGACAAAGAGAGCGGAGAAGTCATCCGCTACATCCGGTCGTGACGGCGCGGCATGACACCTACCGCAGAGACGGCGGAAAGTTAGAACTGCGCTGGCTAGACCAACCGCGCGGCCGGTCGCCGGGGAAGCCGAACCCGCGCGAAAACCCGTTCGGCATCGTTTATTTCTCTCCCTCCTGCACGGCCGTAGAGCTCGTCCGGTACTACACGCCGTTCCAGCGTCGCGAATGGTGGCGCTGGAAGGCGCTCTGGGAGTTTCAGATCACGATTGGACGCCACCGACGACGACATCCGTATCCACCGACGATCCCCTGCCTATGCTGCGGCAAGCCACTCAAGGATTGGTCGTACGGCAATAACCAGCCGTTCGACGCCCTCGAATTCGCGACGCGCGGCCACTACCCGTCGTCCATCTTCGATGGCCAACCGGGCGAGTTGGTCATCAACGTGTGCGATCGCTGCCTGCTCGAAGGTGCCGCCGCCGAACGCGTGCTCAGGCGGACGTATCCCAAACCGCGCAGTCGCGGCGAGCGCGCCATCTTCGAGCCGTGGAAAGGACCGGCTGGCGAACGTGGGCGGCAGTAGACGTTTGCTGACTGATGTTCCATCTGACGCCGCGCTGGCTCTGCTGCGCGATCTGGTGGCGAAAGTCGATTCTGGCATCGTGCTGCGCGCCGCCCATCTCTCGGCAGCAGGAGAGCTTACGAAGGCGGGCTTGGCGGCCGCAAATGACTTTGAGCACGGGGTGAAGCTGCGCGCCACGCCGGACGGTATTGCATATCAACACGAAATCGAGGAATGGGCGGACGAAGAGTGAAGAGTCCGGTGGTCCCGAGGAAACAAGAAGCTCTCACCACCGGCAGGTGTAGACCGCTGTCTGCCCGCCGCTGCCGTCCGGCGCTGTCACGTTCATCGTCCGCGCCTTGCACCCGAGCGCTGGCTCGCCGTTGCTGTACTTGACGCCGTAGTCGTTGGTGTCGGTCCGCGGGCGGTTCGGCGTCGTCGATCCGATCGGCATGCAGCCGGGCGTCTCGCGGTCCCAGGCGCTCTTGCAGGGCTCCGCTTGCGCGCCGCCGGCGGCCAGCAGCAGCATGGTGATGGCGGTGATGTGCTTCATGCCGACACCGTACAGGCGGTCGCTTAACATCGCGGTGACGTCGGTGCAGGAATCAGATGATCTGGCGTTAACCGCTGCTGCGACGGCCACCGTTGACAGATGCCGAGATCAGCTCAATGCTTATCGCGTCTGAGGGTGGTTGGAAGTCATCGATGGGAACGTCGACGGTGTCACCCGGTTTAGACCTCCTACGGGAGGTGGTTGAAAGCACACGGTGTGTTCGCAGTTCGCGAGCGCCGGTTCAGACCTTCAGACACGCAGCCCCGGCCACCGCGCCGGGGCTTTCGTTTTGGTGTCTCTAGCGACACAAACGGCGCAGATGTGTTTCTGGAAACACAAATCCATAGACGCCGAGCGGTCGACGGCGACGGTTTCCGCGCTGTCCCTCATGGGTAGCTAACGGCGCTTAGGTCTCCACGCGGATCAATCGGCTGGCGCGCCATCCCGCGTTTAAGCGGCGCACCTTGAGCCAGCCGCGGGTCTCCAGACGGCGCGCCAGGACCTGCTCGTCGTCGTTGATTGCGCCAAAGCGCGGGCTCATCGGCAAACGCTTCATGAAAGCCGTCTCCACCGGATCCGGGGCGTTTTCAGGGCCGATGTGCAGGTCGGCGGTAAACGCATCCTTCTTCTTGCTGTTCTCCGCCGCACTGAAGAACTTTGCCGAGATGGTGGCCCCGCCATCCCTATTGGTCGTGAAAGTGATCCGCTCAATGAGTCGCTTGATGCGGGCGTTGAGTTCCCGGCGTTCCTCGTTGGTCTTGAAGCGCCGTAGCGACTGCTGAAGCGCCTTGACACCTTGGGGTGTCGCCACAACGGCAGGAAGGCCTCGGACCTCGCGCTCCATGGCGGCAATCGTAGTCTTCGTTTCCTCGATCGACTGCTCGATCTTGGAGAGCTTCGCGATCAACGTCTTCGGGGGAGACTCCTCGCCGTCCAAGGCCACAGTCCACCGGTCGAGGTTCCGCTGTAGTTCGGCCAGCTTCGAGAACTCGATCTCCAACTCCGCGCGGCGAGCCGACTGCTGCTCGGTTTCGTGATTCAGCAGCGCAGATGCCTCCGTGTGCAGGGCGAGCAACATAGAAGCCTCGAAACGCCGATAGTCGTAGCGCCTCGACGTCGTGCACTTCTGCTTGCCCTTCCTCACCTCGCTGGGCGTGAGCCGCAGGTGGTGAGCGCAGACGAGCTTCGGCAGGGATTTTTTGCCTTTGTATTCATAGGTCATCCGACCGCCGCAGTCGCCGCAGAAGGCAAGTCCCTGAAACAGATTGCGCTGCGTCTCCGGGTTACCGCCGGTGCCGTTACGCCTCGTCGAGCGAGCGAACTGAGCACGATGCCAGAGTGCGTCCTTAATGACGCGCGGGAAGTAGTCCTTGATTGGATCGTCGCCGTCAGGCGTCCAACTGCCGCCCTTCGGGTGCTGGCCGGGTTGGAATTCCCCAAGCACCGCGCGGTTGTTGAGTATCTTCCCGATGTAGCTCGCGTGCCACGCGTCGCCCCTCTTGTCGCCGCGGCCCCAGCGTGGCTCATGTCGTCGGTTGAAGTCCTTCGCGATCGTGCGGCGCCCTTCGCCCGCCGCCGCCCGCTCGAAGATCTCCACGACGATCTTCACGCGCTCCGGAATCAGAATGTATTTGCCAGCCGTCCTGTCGAGCTCGATCCACGCCGGCGTCAGCTCCGTCATCGGCTTGCGCTGGGTGCGGGCATCTTCCCGCTTCCGTTTCCAAGCCTTGCCGACGCGCGTGCTCTTAACTTCGCTCTCCTCGTTACCGCGCATCAGCGACATCAGGGCCCACATGATGTTCGTACCCTGAACCTGATAGTCGGCGTCGTGGCGGAAATGGAAGCGGCCGTCGAAACCGAAGGTCACGATGTCGATCCCGTGGCCGATGATTTCGAGGAAGAGCGCCATGCTCTTGTAGGCCGGCTCGCGCGACATCCGGTCGAGCTTCTCGATGGCGAAGATGCTGCCCTTCTTGATCCGCTCGGCGCGCGCTAGCAGGACGAAGTTCGAGAAGGTTCCGATGACACGGTTGGCGCCGCGGAACGCGCTCACGCCTCGGTCGACGAGTGTCAGGTTCGTCTCGACCGCCATCCCTTTGGGCGCTTCATTGTCGAGCCACTGGCTGAAGGCGTCGCCCTGCCGCGTGAGACCGTGGCCCTTCACCTGCCTCGGATCGGAGACGCGGCTGTACGGATAGATCATCGGCACGTCGGCGCTGTAGTTGGTGACGTCGAACATCAGCGTGCTCCGAAAGCTGCAGCGAACATCTCAGGAGACGTCGCCTTGCCGATGGAGACCTCGCCGAGCCTCATCGCCAGCATCATGAGCTGCGGGACCTGCGATCCGACGGGAGTGCCGGCAGTGAACGTCTGTCCTCTCAGCACCACGTTCACACCCTGAGCCAGCAGGGTGACGAGCGGGCCGAACGGCCCCATCACATCGCCGTCGGCGAACTCGCTTTCGTCGTCGATTACGACTGTCGACCCTCGGGAGATCAGGCCGTCCTCCGCCATCTCTGCCGCCTCTGCCAGCGGCATGGACAGAGCGCTAAGATGGAAGGTCCCCGGTCCTAACTCGGCATTGTCCGCGCGCACGTACCGGCGAACGATCGCCGTCAGGTCGGGTGGCCGTACGCGGGGGTTGGGCTTCCTGTCAGGGAAACGGGCATATCTGGTCCCTGCACCCGTACCGAACACGAAGACGACCTCCGCCCCGCGATCGACGGCCGCAAGGATCAGGCTGACGGCCTTGCGGGTACCAAGGGCGCCGAAACCCCGCTGGTCGAACTCGCGGATGGTGACGGTGGTTTCGGGTCCAGCGGTCCGGACGAGATCGATGGGTGTCATGGGCGCTCCGTGGCTTTGACCCTGCCAGCGGTTGCCTCGGGGTCAAGTGCTTTCTGCTACGTGCCCATTATTGAAAAGGTTATGGCCGCCGGCCGCGGCGATCTCGAGCGCGCGCTTGGCGCTCTCCTGGCCCTTGATGTCGGCAAGATCGAGCGGCGCGGCTGTGGTCTCGGTGCGAATGCCAGCCTCGTGCTTGCCGGGCTTGGGCCGGCTCAGCACCTGCGTGCCCTTGAAGTGATTGGCGAGCTGAATGAGCGAGGCGGCGGCGACGATCGGCATCTCCGGGCTCGCCCAGGCGGCTTCCGGCCCGCAGGCGGCGGGACAGATCAGGCCCTCGTTGCGCGCATTCGCGCCGATCGCCGCGGGCAGCACGCCGGCCACCGCCGCAATCGAGCCGTCGAGGCCCAGTTCGCCCAGCACCGAGAAGCCTGTGAGTGCGTCATGCGGGATCGCGCCGACCGCGGCCATCAAGCCGAGCGCGATCGGCAGGTCGTAGTGGCTGCCTTCCTTCGGCAGGTCGGCCGGCGCGAGATTGATGGTGATGCGCCGCGCCGGCAGTGCGAGGCCTGAGGCGACCATCGCCGCGCGCACGCGCTCTTTCGCTTCGGACACGGCCTTGTCGGGCAAGCCGACGATGTTGAAGGCAGGCAATCCGGGCGCGACCTGCACCTGCACGTCGACGGCGCGCACCTCGATGCCCTCGAACGCCACCGTGCTGACGCGTTGGACCATGTCCGCCCCTCGACCGTGGAAAAAGCCTAGCAGGATCGAATTATGACGACAAGAACATTTGCAGAACAAAACGACTCGAGTACAATCCGGGAACAGCAGTTGGAGGCTCCCCATGATCGACCTGAAAACCCTGCAAAACGAGCTCGATTACGCGCGTTCGGCCCGTCTCGATGCCGAGGCCGCCGAGCGTGAGGTCGAGGAGCTGATCCGGCAGGTCCAGCATTTTGAGCCAGGCAAGCAGCGGATGCTGTTCATCTTCGAGTGCGGCGAGCCGGACGCATTCGGCGCGCACTGAGCTCAAGCCCTTGCGGCGTGGCGATTGGCGTGGCTCCGTTTGACGCGGACGTCTCGCTCCGGTGAACTCGGCCTTGTTTGAGAACGGCGTTCGGCCGGGAGCGCGAGGCGGACATGGTCCAGCTCGTCGACAGCGACATCAAGACCCGCGAGGTGCTCGGCTGGAAGGGCGTGCATGTGTTGCACTTCGCAGGCTCGTCATGCTCGCAGAAGCTCCGCATCTTTCTCAATCTCAAGGGCATCGGCTGGGAGTCGCGTCCGGTCGACCTGCATGGCAACGAGAACTTCCAGCCGTGGTTTCTCGGCATCAATCCGCGCGGGCTCGTGCCGGTGCTGGTGCATGACGGCGCTGTGCACATCGAAAGCAACGACATCATCGAGTATCTCGAAAAGACGTTTCCCTCGCCGAAGCTGATCCCCGCCGGCCACGAGAACGAGGTTTCGGCGCTGCTGCGGCACGAGGACGATCTGCACCTCGATCTCAGAACCTTGAGCTTTCGCTTCGTGTTCAACCGGCCCGGACCGCCGAAGCCGGCGGCGGCGCTTGCGAGCTACGCCGCCAACGGCACCGGTACGGTGCAGGGCGCGAAGGATCGCGACAAGGACATCCAGATTGCGTTCTGGCAGCGCGCGACCGAGGAAGGCTTCCCCGATGATCGGGTGCGTGCGTCGGCGCAAAAATTCCGCGTCGCGTTCGAGGCGTTGGACAAGAGGCTCGCCGGCAAGCCTTACCTCATGGGCGACGCCTTGAGCGTGCTCGACATCGCCTGGTTCATTTACGCGCACCGGCTCTCGCTCGGCGGCTATCCGCTGGCGCGGCTGCATCCGCGCGTGCACGCATGGAAGGAGAGGCTTGGCGCGCGGCCGGAGTTCGCGCAGGAGATCGCCATGCCGGTCGACGTAAAGGCCCGGCTCAAAGCCACGCGCCGTGAGCATGCGGCGGCTGGCAAGTCGCTGGAGATGGTCGCCGGCTTCTAGCCGGCGCGTTTCCGGAGGCGGAATCTGGCGCTGCTGTTGCGTGTATAAATTTCAATACGCAACCGGAAATGGCGAACGGGCCAAACAAACCCATTTCAAATTCGGCAATCAAATCAATGAGCGTAGCGGAGCGAAGGCGGGACTTGCGCGCTCCACGATCACGCAACCGGCTCGGCCGCCTCTGTTTCCATCTGCCGCAGCAGGTCGTGGAGCCAGGCGTTGTCGGGCTCCAGCGCGGCCAGCGCCTGAAGGAACTCGCGCTTGCGTGATTCATCGTTGCTGACCAAGGCGGTGTTGTAGCCGGCGTAAAGCAGCATCGGCTGGTCCGGCCACCGTTCCAGCGCCGCGTCGAGCATGGCCCAGGCCTGCGTGACCTGGCCTGCCACCGCCTGAACCTGAATCATATTGGCCGCGCCGGCGGCGGTCGGCCGCTGGTTCATCTCGGTTTCGATCAGGCGCAACGCCCGCGCCGCGTGCGGATTGTCGAGACGGAATCCGTGGTTTGATGGCTCGGTGTTGTCGCCCTTCTCGATCAGGAACAGATTGTGGAAGGCGTGAAACGCGCGGATCAAGGTGGACACATCGTCGATGTGGCGGGTCGGCTGGGCGACCTTGATCTCGGCGTGGTGCAGGCCTTCCAGGATCGCCATCGCGAGCCGCATGGTCGCGCCGCCGAGCGTCGAACCGCCGAACTGCGGCCAGAACGTCGTCTGCACGTCCTCGATGACGTAAAAGCCGCCGTTGCGCAGCCGCGGAAACAGCACGTTGAAGCTCGATGTGACGTGCTGCGGCACATGACTGCCGTCGTCGATGACGATGTCGAACGGGCCGAGCTCGTCGCAAACCCGGGTGAGGAACTCCGGATCGTCCTGCGAGCCGCGCCGCACCTCGATCCGCGGATCGAGCCCGAGCCGCTTGTCGGCGACATCGATGCCGACGATGCGGCCTTCCGGAAAATACTCCGCCCACATCGACAGCGACGCGCCGCCGACGCTCTGCAGGTTATAGCCGCCGATGCCGATTTCCAGCAGCCGCACCGGCTGCCGGCGCATCAGGCGAAAGAACGAGTGGTAGATCGGCGTGTAGAAATGCAGGCCCCACTTGTCGGTGCCGTGCTTGATCGCAAGGCGCGTCAGCGGGTCGATCTCTTCGTCGGGCGGAGGTGTCTTCGCTTCGAGCATGGAACGCAATGACACTCGCTTATCGGGCGGTTATTGGGCCGCCAGTCCGGCGGCGCGGCGGCCCTCGATCTTGTCCCAGATTTTGGCTGCCACGTCCGGCCCGCCGAGGTTTTTGATCGCGCGGATACCGGTGGGGGACGTGACGTTGATCTCGGTCAGAAGCCCACCAATCACGTCGATACCGACAAAAAGAAGGCCGCGCTCGCGCAGCGGTATGCGGAGCCGCCGGCAAATCTCGCGTTCCTGCTCCGACAGCTCGGTTTCCTTCGGCGAGCCGCCGCGCACCATGTTGGAGCGCAGGTCGTCCGCCGCCGGAACCCGGTTCACCGCGCCGGCAAACTCGCCGTCGACCAGGATGATGCGCTTGTCGCCGTCCTTCACCTCGGGAAGGAACTTCTGGATCACCCATGGTTCCCGGAAGGTCACGGCGAACATGTCGTACAGCGAGCCGAAATTCAGATCGTCCCTGGCGATGCGGAACACGGCCCCGCCACCGTGGCCATAAAGCGGCTTCATCACGATGTCTTTGTGTTCGGCGCGGAATGCCTTGATCTCGGCGAGGTCGCGGGTGATCAGCGTCGGCGGCATCAGGTCGGCGAACATGTTGACGAACATCTTCTCCGGCGCGTTGCGCACGTGCGCCGGGTCGTTCACCACCAGCGTGTCTGGGTGGATCTTCTCCAGGAGATGTGTCGTCGTGATGTAGGCGAGATCGAACGGCGGGTCCTGCCGCAGCAGCACGACATCGAGGTCGCTGAGCTTGAGGCGCTTGGCTTCGCCGAGCGTGAAATGGTCGCCCGCATTGTCGCGCACCGCCAGCGGCTGCACGGTGGCGAACACGGAATTGTTCAGGAGCGCGAGCTTGTCCGGCGTGTAGTAGCTCAGGCGATGGCCGCGTGCCTGCGCCTCCAGCAGCAGCGCGAAGGTCGAATCGCCGCGGATATTGATCCGCTCGATCGGGTCCATCTGCACCGCGACGTTCAATGCCATGCGACTTCCTTTGGCCCTGTGTGGGTCTCTGTCCCGCCGTCAATGTAAACGGGGAGTTAACGGGTTTAAGGCAATTCTATCGGGCTATCCCGATGGATGAAAATGCCCCGGCTGCCCAACGTTTCCGTCGTTTTCAAGCTCTACGCGATCCTCGTCCTGCTCGCCACCGTCACGGTGATGCTGGCCGCGATCGCGGGCGGAAGCGCGCACCGGCGAACCGTGCTGACCGCCGATTTCGAAGCCGCCCTCCAGGGCGCGCAGAACGTCGAGCGGATCAACAGCCTGGTTTATGCCGTGGCCATGGAGTCTCGCCGGCTCTATCTCGCCGGTGACGCCGCCGAAGCCCGCGAGGCGGCCGCGCGCATCATCCGCGTCAACGACGAGTTGTCAGGACTCGCATCCGGCTGGCAGCACGCGGCGCGTCCGAACCAGGCGGAAGCGTTCCGGCCGGTGGCCGAAAAGCTTCAGCAGTTCTACCAGTTCGGAAGGGAGCTGGCCCGCCTTGGCACCGTCGAGGGCCCCGCCGCGGCGCGCCAGTACGGCACCAGCGTGCTCCGGCCCGAGCGCGAGGATCTGCATCGCGATCTCGCCGCTCTGGGTGCCGGATACGCCCGCGAGGCGCGCGATGCCTACGTCGCGGCCAATGCCGGAGCCGAGCGCTCCGCCGTGTGGATGATCGGATTGAGCGCGCTTGCGGTGCTGCTTGCCACCGCCGGCGCACTGGTGCTGTGGCGAGGGGTTGCGCGGCCGCTTGTGCAGATCACGCGCGTGACCGATGCGGTAGCCAAGGGCGAGCCCATCGAAATCCCCTACGGCGCCCGCCGCGACGAGATCGGCGCATTGTCGCGCTCGATCGGCGTATTTCAGAGCGCGATGCAGAACAACCTTCACCTCAGCCGCGTGGCAGGCGAGCAGGCGGAAGCGCGGGAGCGATATCAGGAAAAGCTTGCGCAGGATGTCGCGGCATTCGTCACCTCGATCGAAGGCAGCATCGCCAGCCTCGGCACCATCAGCGATCAGGTGCTGGAATCGGCCGGGGAACTGTCCGGTGCCGCCGACCGGGCGGCGCATCGCACCGAGGGCGCACTCGGCGCGTCGTCGGAGGCCTCGATCAACGTACGCGACATCGCTTCGGCCGCCGATGAACTGGCCGCCTCGGTCATGGAGATCGACCGCCAGGTGACGCAGTCGAATGCCATCGCCGAAAAGGCGGTCACCGAGGCCGAGCGCACCAACGCGGCGGTGAAGGAGCTGAGCGACGCCGGACGTCGCATCGGCGACGTGATCCGTCTCATCACCGACATTGCCGAGCAGACCAATCTGCTCGCGCTCAACGCCACCATCGAAGCCGCCCGCGCCGGCGAGATGGGCCGCGGCTTCGCCGTGGTGGCGGGCGAGGTCAAGGCGCTGGCCGGCCAGACCGCGCGGGCCACCGACGACATCGCGCGCCAGATCGCGGATATGCAGCACGCGACGCAAGGCTCGATTGAGGCGATCGGCGCCATCGCGCGCACCATCCGCGATATTGGCCTGATCAGCGGTGCGATCTCGGCGGCGGTGACCGAGCAGGGTGCGGCAACGCAGGAAATCGCCCGCAGCGTCGACGTGGCGGCGCGCCGCACCGTCGACGCCGCGGAAGAGGTCAGCCGCGTCAACGACGCGACCGAGAACACCCGCGCCAATGTCGCGGCGGTGCAGGCGGTGGCCGAGGAGCTCGGCGCGATCGCGCACCGCATCCGCGACCAGGTGGAAGAGTTCACCGTGCGGATCCGCGCGGCCTGATATTCATTCGGTTTCGAACGCAGCCTGGATATGGCGCGGGATCTTGCCCGGCGCGACCAGCATGGCGTCGAAGCGGATGTCGCTTCCGGCATCATGCGGATTGAGCGAAAGCCAGAACGCCGCGGCGTCGGCGATCCGGCGCTGCTGGCGCACCCGCAGCGCCTCCGCCGCGGCATCGAGCGTGCTGCGCGCCTTCACCTCGACGAAGACCAATACCCGGCCGCGGCGCGCGACGATGTCGACCTCGCCGAACGGCGTGCGAAAACGCCGCGCCGCGATCCGGTAGCCCTTGGCGACGAGATAGGCCGCGGCGCGGCTTTCCGCCGACAGGCCGAGCCCGAACGCGGCGACGCGCTCGGGGCGCGGCGGGCCGGCCTTACTTCGCCGCGCCATCGCCGCCCTCTCCGAGCGCGAGCGCACGCTGATAGACCGCCCGCCGCGGCAGCCCGGTCGCGGCCGCGACGTCGCTGACCGCATCCTTGACCGACCCGTTCTGCAGCGCGCGGCGCAGCAGCGCGTCGACCGTGTCGGCATCGGGTGGCGCCGCATCGGCCGGCGGATCGATGACGATGGTGAACTCGCCTCGCGTCTCGGCGTCTGTCGCGTAGTGCTCCGCAAGCTCCGCAAGCGTGCCGCGCCGGACCTCTTCGTGCAGCTTGGTCAGCTCGCGGCACACCGCCGCCTGCCTTGGTCCAAGCCCTTCGGCCAGGGCTGCCAGTGTTCGCGCCACCCGCGCGCCGCCCTCGTACAGGATCAGCGTGGCGGCCACTTGTGCAACCTCGGCGATGCGCGCCTTTCGCTGGCCGTCCTTGGCGGGCAGGAACCCTTCGAAGAAGAACCGGTCGGTCGGCAGGCCCGAGCTGGTCAGGGCCGTGAGCAGGGCCGAGGCGCCCGGTGCTGCGATCACCGGGTAGCCCGCCTCGCGCGCCGCCCGCACCAGCTTGAAGCCCGGGTCCGAAACCAGCGGAGTTCCCGCATCGGAAACCAGGGCGACCGCCTGTCCCGCGGCGAGCCGGGCCAGGAGCTTCGGCCGCGCCGCCGCGGCGTTGTGCTCGTGATAGGGGGTGAGCGGCGTGGCGATGCCGTAGTGATCGAGCAGCCGCCGGGTGATGCGGGTGTCCTCGCAGGCGATCACGTCGGCCGCGGCAAGGGTTTCCAGCGCCCGGATGGTGATGTCGCGCAGGTTCCCGATCGGGGTTGCGACAAGATGAAGGCCTGTCGCCAGCGCGGGAGACTCGACCGGCCGGCCCGCGACGATGTAGGTCTTTGGCCGACTGTTGGCCCGAATATCGGTCCGATTGTCCCGCATGATCGGCATTGTACCGGCCAGGGGGGACAGCGTCATCGTTCGCGGAAGGGATTCCTTATCCTTTCCATTCGGTTAACCTATCGTCTTCATGATGCCGGGTTGCCGTCGTGTGCTGGTTCGCCAGCACCTGCTCTGAGGTATCCGGTCATGGCCCCGGGCTTGCGGGACCAGTTTCGATCCGTGCTGTCGCGCCGCGCCTTCGCCTTCGCTCTGATCGCGGGCGCAATGGCGCCGCTCGCTGCGTGCTCGAACGTGTCGCAGCTTTGGGACGGCCCTGCGCCGGGCGCGCAACAGCCGCCGCCGGCGCCCGGTCCGCCGCAGGCGGGAAGCGAGATCGGCACCAGTGGCGGCGTCCGGGTCGGCCTGATCCTGCCGCTGTCGGCCGGCGGCAACGCCGGCACGGTGGCGCTGTCGATGAAGAACGCCGCCGAGATGGCGCTCGCCGAGTTCAACAGCCCGAACATCCAGCTTCTGGTGAAGGACGACGCCGGCAACTCCGCCGGCGCGCAGCAGGCGGCGCAGCAGGCGCTGGCGGAAGGCGCCGAGATCATCGTCGGCCCGCTGTTTGCGCATTCGGTCGGAACCGTCGGCGCGGTGGCGCGCCAGCGCGGCGTGCCGGTGATTGCATTCTCGACCGACGCGACGGTCGCGGCGCGCGGCGTGTTCCTGCTGAGCTTCCTGCCGGAGTCCGACGTCGACCGCATCATCGAATACGCGGTGTCGCAGGGCAAACGCTCGTTCGCGGCGATGCTGTCGGAGGGCGCCTACGGCAACGTGGTCGAAGCCGAGTTCAAGCAGGTGGTGGCCCGCAAGGGCGGCCGCATCGTCGCGGCGGAGCGCTATCCGCTCGAACCGACCCGGATGCAGGTTCCGGCGAAGGTCGTGGCGCAGGCGGCCAAGGGCGCCGACGCGGTGTTCATCCCCGAAGGTCCCGAGGTGGTGCCGTCGGTGGTGCAGGCGCTGACGGCGGCCGGGATGCCGAAGCGCCAGCTCCTCGGCACCGGCCTGTGGGACGACCAGCGCATCTTCAGCGATGCATCGCTGCACGGCGGCTGGTATGCGGCGCCCGACGGCAACGGTTTCCGCAACTTCGTATCGCGCTACCGCACCCGCTACGGCCAGGATCCGGTCCGCACCGCGACGCTCGCCTATGACGCGGTGGCGCTGGTGGCCGCATTGGTGAAAACGCAGGGCGCGCAGCGCTTCACCGATCAGGCCCTGACCAATCCGTCCGGTTTCGCCGGCATCGACGGACTGTTCCGCTTCCGCAGCGACGGCACCAACGAGCGCGGGCTTTCGGTGATGCGCGTGACGCCGGGCGGCGGCCAGGTGATCAGCCCGCCGCCGCGCGCGTTCGGTGGATCGGCCACCTGATCATCGCTTATTCGGCCGCAACCAGCCGTTCGCGCGGCTTGAACGTGTAGTGCGACGCGTCGCGGCGTCCCGATGAGGCCTCGCGGGCAAACAGGATCAGGTGATGCGCGACCAGGCTCACCATGATCAGGCCGTGCAGGTCGCCCCGCCGCAGCCGCGTCAGGGCAAATCGCCAGAACGCGCGGCGGTATCGTCCCCGGATGCCGACCTGCCAGAGCAGGCGGCCGAGGATCGTCAGCCCGCGGCGAATGTTTCGCCGCGTCGGGGCGCGCAGCGCGCTGTCCGGGGGATGCAGGCGGTTGGGATAGGTTGCGCGGATCTGATGCTCGTAGCGCCCGTAAAGCGCATCCGGCTGATAGGCCACCCGCATGCACTCGCGCCATGTCGCCAGCACCTGCTCGTACGGCAGCCGGAACACGACATTCGACTCGAGATCGTCGCTGTCCTCGATCAGGCGCTGCTCGCGCTTCAGCCGGTCCCAGAGCGGCGTGCGCGGCAGCGCCTGCAACAGATTCATCGTCAGCAGTGGAATTTGTGAGCGCTCGACAAATTCAAGCAGGGTCTTGCCGCTGTCCGGCGTATCGGTGTCGAGGCCTAAGATGATGCCCGACACCACCTCCAGGCCGTAGCTGTTCAGCGTCGCAACGGCCTCGAGGATCGGCACCATGTTGTTGTGCTCTTTTGCAATGGCTTTGAGCGCTTCCGGATCCGTCGTCTCGATGCCGCAGAACACCGTCTCGAACATCGCCTCGCGCATCAGTGACAGGATTTCCGGCCGCTTGGCGATGTTGAGCGTCGCTTCGCAGGCAAGCGAATACGGATAGCGGTTTCGCTTCTGCCAATCGATCAGGTGCGGCAGCAGCTCCCGCACGCCGCGCCGGTGCGCGATGAAATTGTCGTCGACGAAATACACGGCACCTGCAAGGCCACAGGCCAGCATCTTGTCGAGCTCGGCGCAGACCTGCTCGGCGGTCTTGAAGCGCGGATTGCGGCCGTAGAGCGCCGGGATGTCGCAGAACTCGCACTGGTAGGGGCAGCCGCTGGAAAACTGGATGCTGCCGATGAAATATCGGCGAAGCTGGGCGAGCTCGTAGGCGGGAACCGGAAAATCGGTCAGTTCGCGGCGCACCCGCGTGGTCAGCACCACCTGCCCGGCCGGCCGCGTGGCATCTTGCGCGAGCCGCGCGAACAATTCGTCGGTGGCGTCGCCGAGCTCGCCCACGTGCAGGTAGTCGAAGTCCGGATAGTGTTCGGGACAGGCCGACACCGACGAGCCGCCGAGCACAACCGTCCGGCCGAGCGCATGGGCGCGCCGCCGGATGCTCTCCATCTGCCGCCGCTGCACGTGCATGCCGCTGACGAATACGACCTCCGCCCAGGCGAAATCGTCGTCGCGGGCTTCGTCGATATTCTCGTCAATGAACCGGACCTGCCAATCTGCGGGCGCTGCGGCGGCAATCACCAGCAGACCCTGCGGCGGCATGAAGGCGCGAATGCCGTCGGTCAGCGGGTATGAGAACTCGAAAGAGCCGAACGAGGGTGCGTAGCGGGGAAAGACACACAGGAGGCGCCGCACAATGCAATCCCTCGTGCCGAACCGGGTGCAACGGACGTTGGTCGCAGGCTGCGTCCATTGCAGCGCAACGTTGTGTCGAAAACGAGGAACCGCAGGCGGCTGTTCCTCCGTGCGCGCGGCTTGGTGTGCCTGATATGGATGCATGAACGGCGGCGGACCGCCGCCGTCAGGCCGCGAGATCGGCCACCACGGCGTCGAGCACCGGGAAGCCCGCGGGCGTGACGCGCAGGCTGCCGTCGCGGTCGCGGGTGACGAAGCCCTGTGCGGCCAGCATGTCGATGCGGCCCACGTCGAGCGCGCGGCCGGACAGCGCCGTGTAGCGGGCCGGATCGATGCCTTCGGCGAGGCGAAGCCCCATCAGCAGGAACTCGTCGGCGCGCTCTTCCGGCAGCAGCGGATCGTCGGTGACGAGGCCGTGGCCGGTCGACTCGACCCGCATCAGCCACGTCTCCGGCCGCTTGTCGGTCATGGTGGCGTGGCGCTTGCCGCCGATGTCGAGGCGGCCATGCGCGCCGGGACCGATGCCGGCATATTCGTGCGCGCGCCAGTAGACGAGATTGTGCCGGCACTCGGCGCCGGGCCGCGCATGGTTCGAGACCTCGTAGGCGGGAAGGCCCGCGTTCGCGCAGATCTCCTGCGTCAGATCGTAGAGCGTGCGCGAGGTGTCGTCGTCGGGTGTCACGAGCTTGCCGGCTTTGTGAAGCGTCGCGAACGGTGTGTCCGGCTCGATGGTGAGCATGTAGAGCGACAGGTGCTCGGCGGCCTCGCCGATGGCGCGTCTGAGCTCGGCCTCCCATTGCGCCGGCGTCTGCCGCGGCCGGGCGTAGATCAGGTCGAACGAATAGCGCTCGAAATTTGTGCGGGCGACCGCGACCGCGTCGAGCGCCTCCTGCGCCGTGTGCATCCGGCCAAGCTCTTTCAGCGACGCATCGTCGAGCGATTGCACGCCGAGCGACACGCGGTTGACGCCCGCCGCGCGATAGCCGCGAAACCGCGTCGCCTCGACGCTGGTCGGATTGGCTTCGAGCGTGACTTCGGCCGCAGGGTCGACGGTCCAGTTCTTGGCGATTGCGTCGAGGATCGCCCCGGTGGTCGCAGGCTGCATCAGCGACGGCGTGCCGCCGCCAAAGAAGATGCTGGTCACGGTCCGGCCGGGGGCGCGCGCGGCGGTGGCGGCGATCTCGGCCTCGAACGCGCGAAGAAACCGCGGCTCGTCGATCGCGGCGTGACGGACATGGCTGTTGAAGTCGCAATACGGGCACTTCGACAGGCAGAACGGCCAGTGCACATAGACGCCGAAGGCTTCTGCGTCAGCGTTTCTCAAGGCACGCCTCCGCGAGCTTGAGAAAGGCCCTGGCGCGGTGCGACAGGCCCCGGCCGCGCGGCGGCAGGCCGTGCTTCTCGTCCGCCGGCATCTCGCCGAACGTGCGGTCGTGGCCGTCGGGCTTGAACAGCGGATCGTAGCCGAAACCCTGCGTGCCGCGCGGCGGCCAGACGATCGTGCCGTCGACCGTCGCCTCGAACTCCTCGGCGTGACCGTCGGGCCAGGCGACGCACAGCGCCGAGACGAAATGCCCGCGGCGCTGCTCGGCGCCTTTCGCGCCGCGCTCGACCAGCAGGCTTTGGATCTTGTTCATCGCCAAACGGAAGTCCCTGTCGGGTCCTGCCCAGCGCGCCGAATAGATGCCGGGATCGCCATTGAGCGCCTCGACCGCAAGCCCCGAGTCGTCGGCGAAGGCCGGCCGGTTCGAAGCCTTCGCGGCGGCCTCGGCCTTGATCCGGGCGTTGGCGCGGAACGTCGTGCCGGTCTCGTCCGGCTCCGGCAGCCCAAGCTCACCCGCCGATATGGCCTCGACGCCGTAGACCGCAAGCAGGTCGCGCATCTCGGCTAGCTTACCCGGATTGTGGGTTGCAATCACCAGCGTGCCTGTGATGCGGCGATGCGCCATATTACTGCACCACCACGCTACATCACCGCGATCTTCTGCAGCTCGACGAGCTTGCCGATGCCCTTGCGGGCGAGCGCGAGCAGCGACAGCAGTTCCGCTTCGCTGAACGGCGTCTTTTCCGCGGTGGCCTGCACTTCGACGATGTTGCCCGCGCCGGTCATGATGAAGTTGGCGTCGGTCTCGGCGTCGGAATCCTCCGCATAGTCGAGATCGAGCACCGCGACGTTCTTGAACACGCCGCAGGATACCGCGGCGACATGGTCGCGCAGCGGGTCGGTCTTGAGCATCTCGCGCGTCCGCATCCACGCGAGGCAATCGTGCAGCGCCACCCAGGCGCCGGTGATGGAAGCGGTGCGCGTGCCGCCGTCCGCCTGGATCACGTCGCAGTCGATGCTGATCTGTCGCTCGCCGAGCGTGGGAAGGTCGATCACCGAGCGAAGGCTCCGTCCGATCAGCCGCTGGATCTCGATGGTGCGGCCGCTCTGCTTGCCGGCCGAAGCCTCTCTCCGGGTGCGCTCATGGGTGGCGCGGGGCAGCATGCCGTATTCGGCGGTGATCCAGCCGCGGCCCTGGCCCTTGAGCCAAGGCGGGATCCGGTCTTCCAGCGTGGCGGTGACCAGCACGTGGGTGTCGCCGAATTTCACGAAGCACGAGCCTTCAGCGTATTTCACCACGCCGCGCTCGAGCGATACGGCGCGCAGCTCGTCGGGTTGTCGGCGGCTGGGCCGCATCTGATGGTCTCCTGCTCGGCGCAAATCGTCGCGCCGTTTTAGAGCAGAATCGCGAAAAAGCCAGCCCGATGCTTGTGGAACGGTCGCGGATCACTCCGGCTGGATGCCGGCGTCCTTGATCATCTTGGTCCACTTTTCCAGCTGGACCTTGACATGCGCGTCGAGCTCCTCGGGGGAGCTTGAGAACGCCTCGAAGCCGAGCGCGGCGATTTTTGCCTTGGTCTCCGGATTGTCGATGATCTTGCGGAGTTCCGTGTTGAGCTTGAGAACGATCTCGCGCGGCGTGCCGGCCGGCGCGAACAGCCCGGCCCAGGAATCCATGTCGAAGCCGCGGACGCCGGCCTCGTTCAGCGTCGGCAGGTCGCCCAGGATGGTGCTGCGCTCGAGCCGGGTCGTCGCCAGCGCCCGCAAGCTGTTCGCCTTCACGTGCGGCATGCCGACGGTGATGTCGGTGAACATCATCGAGACCCGGCCCGCCAGCAGGTCGTTGATCGCCTGCGGCGCGCTGCGGTACGGCACATGAACGATGTCGATGCCGGCCCATGCCTTGAACGTCTCGCCCGCGACCAGGCCCGACGTGTTGCCGCTGGCAAACGACAGCTTGCCGGGATTGGCCTTGGCGTAGGCGATCAGCTCCCGCAGCGACTGCGCGGGAACGCTCGGGTGGACGGCGAGGATGAAGATATAGCTGCCGACCCGCGACAGCGGCGCGAAGTCCTTCACCGGATCATAGGCGATCGTCTTGTTCAGGCTCGGCGCGGCCGACAGCGGGCTGTTGGTCGCCATCAGCAGCGTGTAGCCGTCGGGGCTCGAGCGCGCCACGTAGGCTCCCGCAATCGCGCCATTCGCGCCGACCTTGTTTTCGACGATGACGCTGGCGTGGAGCGCGGAGCCGAGATTCTGGCTGACGAGCCGCGCGATGGTGTCGGTCGCGCTGCCGGGTCCGAACGGCACGATCACCGTGATCGGCTTGCTGGGATAGCCCTGTGCGTGGGCCGCGGCGTTGCACAGCGCGAGCGCGCCGGCGACCGCCATACCGAGCGCCATACCGAGCGCCATGCGAAGCAGAGCTTTCATGGTCCGCCTCCGGTCGTCAGTGTCGCCGCTATTCCGGCTGGATGCCGGCGTCCTTGATCATCTTGGTCCACTTCACGAGCTGCGCTTTGACGAAAGCGTCGAGCTCGTCGGTCGAGCTGGAGAACGCCTCGAAGCCGGTCGCCGCGATCTGCGCCTTGACCTCGGGATTGTCGATGATCTTGCGCAGCTCGGTGTTCAGTTTTGTGACGATCTCCTGCGGCGTGCCGGCCGGCAGGAAGAAGCCCGCCCACGAGTCCATGTCGAAGCCCTTGACGCCCGACTCGTCGAGCGTGGGCAGCTCCGGCACCAGCGCGCTCCGCTGCAGCCGCGTGGTGGCAAGCCCGCGCAGCGCGCCGGATTTGTGATGCGGCAGGCCCGTCGCCATGTCGGTGAACAGCATGGACACGCGGCCGCCCAGCACGTCCTGCACCGCCGGTGGCGAGCTGCGGTAGGGCACGTGCAGCAGGTCGAGGCCGGCCGTGCGCTTGAGCGTCTCGCCTGCGACCACCGACGAGGCGTTGGCGCTGGCGAACGACAGCTTGCCGGGATTGGCCTTGGCGTGCGCAACCAGCTCCTGGATCGATTTGGCGGGAATGTCCGGATGCACCAGCAGCAGTTGCGTGAAGCTGCCGATGCGGCAGAGCGCTGCGAAATCCTTCGCCGGATCGTAGGCGACGGTCTTGTTCAGGCTGGGTGCCGCCGACATCGGCGTGTTGGTGCCGAGGAAGATCGTGTAGCCGTCGGGCGCGGCGCGCGCGACCTGCACGGCCGCGATCGCACCATTGGCTCCGGGCTTGTTCTCGACGATCACGCTTTGCCCGAGCACGGTGGAAAGCCGCTGCGCGACGATGCGCCCGATCAGGTCGCTGCCGCTGCCGGGCCCGAACGGCACGACGATGGTGATCGGCTTCGCCGGATAGCCTTGTGCGTTCGCGGACCAACCGAGCAAGACGGCGCAAAGCAGCGCCAGCGCGCGGAACACGACGGTCATTCGGCAATCCTCCCGTCAGCCGATCTGCCGTCGGCTTGACCTTGTGGAACCGAGCATAACAGACTTCGCGCTTCCTCAAGCCCGCCATCGGATGGTCTGCTGAATGATTCCTGCCTGTCCCGCGCCCCTCGATCCGGTCCCGCCCAGGATCGCGACCCCGCCCAACGCCTGCGACACCCACGCCCATGTGTTCGGGCCGTCGACGCGGTTTCCCTATGGCGCGGACCGCAGCTACACGCCGCCCGACGCGCCGCTGGAGAAATACCTGCATATGCTCGATACGCTGGGCTTTGCCCGCGGCGGGCTGGTGCAGGGAAGCGCCCATGGCCGCGACAACTCGGCGATGCTCGACGCGCTGGCGCGGCATCCGAAGCGGCTGCGCGGCGTGGCGGTGGCCGACGAGACGGTGCCGGTCGCCGAGTTTCGCAGGTGGAACGAGCTCGGCATCCGTGCGCTGCGCTTCAATCATTTTTTCCGCGGTGGGCAGTTGCACTACCGCGGCGGGGTGACGCTGGAGAATGCGAGGAAGCTCGCACCGGTGATGAAGGACCTCGGCTGGCACATGCAGCTCTGGATCGACGTGAAGGACCTGCCGGACACGATCCCGACGCTCAGGGAGATCGGTCTGCCGGTGGTGATCGATCATATGGGCCGCACCGACGCGCGGGCCGGCACCGGCACGCCCGGGTTCCAAAGCCTGGTGCGGCTGCTCGGCGAAGGCGGTTGCTGGGTGAAGATGTCGGGCGCGCACCGGCTCTCAACGCGCGCGCCGGATTATCCCGATGCCCGGCCGTTCCATGAGGCGCTCGTCCGCGCCAATCCGGAGCAGCTGGTTTGGGGCACGGACTGGCCGCATCCGCGCATCGAGGGCGAGATGCCCAACGCGGGACAGCTGCTCGACCTGTTCAACGAATGGACGCCGGACGCGGCGGTGCGGCGGAAAGTTCTGGTCGACAATCCGGCCAGGCTTTACGGCTTCACTGGTTAGCCCATACGTCATTCTGACTTGAAGTCGCTGGCCGGAATGGACAATTCTTGAGCGGGAGGAGCGGTTGCAGGTGTCCCAGGACATCCCCATCGGCCGGACGCAGGTGAGCCTCGCGCAGCTCAACGAGCGCTCGCGCGAGATTTTCCGGCAGATCGTCGAGAGCTACCTCTCGACCGGGGAGCCGCTCGGCTCGCGCAATCTGTCGCGGCTGATCACGACACCGCTGTCGCCCGCTTCGGTCCGCAACGTGATGGCGGACCTCGAGCAGCTCGGGTTGATCTATGCACCGCACACATCGGCCGGGCGGTTGCCGACCGAGCTCGGCCTGCGTTTCTTCGTCGATGCGCTGATGCAGATCGGCGATCTCAGCGATCAGGAGCGCAAGGAGATCGAGTCTCGCGTCGCCGGTGCCGGCAAGTCGGTGGAGAACGTGCTGAACGAGGCGTCCGGGCTTCTCTCGGGCCTCACGCGTGCGGCCGGCGTCGTGCTCAGCGCGAAATCGAACGTGCGGCTCAAGAATATCGAGTTCATGCGGCTCGATCCCGAGCGGGCGCTGGTGGTGATGGTCGGCGAGGACGGACAGGTCGAGAACCGCATCGTCAACCTGCCGGTCGGCCTGCCGACGTCGTCGCTCACCGAGGCGACGAACTTTCTCAACGCGCGCATCCGCGGCAAGACGCTGGCCGAGGCACGCGGCGAGCTCGAGCAGGCGCGCGCCGCCGCGCAGGCCGAGCTCGATCAGTTGACGCAGAAGGTGGTCGACGAGGGGCTGGCAAGCTGGTCGGGTGGCGATGGCGACGAGCGCAAGCTGATCGTGCGTGGGCAGGCGCACCTGCTCGACGATCTCAAGGTGCTCGAAGATCTCGAACGCGTGCGGCTCCTGTTCGACGATCTCGAATCGCGGCGTGACGTGATCGATCTGCTCGGCCGCGCCGAGCGTGCCGAGGGTGTGCGCATCTTCATCGGCTCGGAGAACAAGCTGTTCTCGCTGTCGGGCTCCTCGACCATCATCGCGCCGTATCACGACCGCGCCGGCCGCATCGTCGGCGTGCTCGGCGTGATCGGCCCGACGCGGTTGAACTATGCCCGCGTCATTCCGATGGTCGATTACACCGCGAAGGTGGTCGGCAAGCTCCTGGGCTCGTGACGCTCGCTCAGGCGATCCAACGGGGGGAAAACGGATGATCCGCACGGAACAGATCGACGCTGGCCGCGTGAAAGGGTTGGTCACGCATGCCGAAAAGGCACGGGCCGGCGTGCTCTTGCTCTGCACGATCACCGGCGTCGACGCATTTATGCGCGAGCGCGGGCAAAGGCTCGCCGAAGCCGGGTATTCCTCGCTCGTCTGGGACCCTTATCCGGGCGAGGCGCCGCCGCAGGACCTGCCGTCGGCGCAGGCGCGGGCGAAAAAGCTCAACGACGGCACGGTCGACGAGATGTCGGAGTGTGTCGGCTACATGCTCGGCACGATGCAGCTGCCGGCCGTGGCGGTTGTCGGCTTCTGCCTCGGCGGCCGCTATGCCCTGCTGCTCGGCGGGCGCGACAAGCGGCTGTTCGCTTGCGTGCCGTACTACCCTTCGGTGCATGTTCCCAACCAGCCGCAGCAGACGCTCGATGCGGTGGCGCTCTCGGCCGAAATTCCCTGCCCGGTGCATCTGATCCATGCCGGGGCCGATCAGGTGTTCAAGCCCGAGGCCTTTGCGCTGGTCCGCGCCGCGCTGGAGCAGCGCTCGGTGGCCACCATCGTGGAGGTTCATCCCGGCGCCATGCACAGTTTCATGCGGCCCGATCTGCAAAACGTTCCGGCCAATGCCTCGGGCTCCCGCCTGTCCTGGCCGCAGGTCGTAGCCTTTCTCGATGCCTGCCTCGCGCAGCGGACGGCGGCCTGAAATCGATTCAAAGCCAACAGACGGCTTGATTTTTAACGCTTCTGCCCTGATATCCCGGCCATCATGAACAACAGTGACAACCGCCCGCAAAACCACGAAGCCGCCACCGCGGACGAGACGACCATCCAGCCTGACGCCGCGGCTGCCGCGCCGAAGGCCTCGAGCTCGCTCGATCGGGAGCTCGCCGATTACAAGGACCGGCTGTTGCGCACGCTGGCCGACATGGAAAATATGCGCAAGCGCACCGAGCGCGAGGTGGCCGACGCGCGTGCCTATGGCATCTCGGCGTTTGCCCGCGACATCCTCGGCGTCGCCGACAACATGCATCGGGCGATGCAGGCGCTGGACGACGAGCTGCGCGTCAAGGCCGACGAGCAGGTCAAGGCGCTGCTCGACGGCGTCGAATTGACCGAGCGGGAGCTGATGAACGTGCTGGAGAAGCACGGCGTCAAACGGCTCGATCCGCTGAACCAGAAGTTCGATCCGAACCGGCACCAGGCCATGTTTGAGATGGAAGATGCGAGCGTGCCGTCGGGCACGGTCGTTCAGGTCATGCAGGCGGGCTATCTGATCGGTGAGCGGGTGCTGCGTCCGGCGCTGGTCGCGGTGTCGAAGGGCGGCGCCAAGGCCACATCGGCTGCTGCCGCCGCTGTGCCGCCGGCCGACGACAATCCCGGCGGGCCTCAATAATCGCAAACCGCCGCCGGCTGGAGCATGATCCCGAAAAGTGTGAAGCGGTTTTCGGAAAAGATCATGCTCAAACAAGAAGCTAAAGCGGGATGACGATTCGAAGAAAAGTCATCCCGCTTTAGCGCGGCTCCAATCCGTCGCGCACGGCGCGGAAGCGCGTGAACGCCGAGGCCCACTGTTCCTTTGGCGCGATCCCCAGGATGCGCAGGTAGGCGCCGGTGCCGAACCGCAGCCACTGCACGATCTCGATCTCCGCGCCGGTCTGCGCGTCCTTGCCGAGCGCCCGCACCTCGTGGCCGGCCTGGCCGCCGATCCGCATCGGCTCTGAATTGCTGATCCGGACGTCTTTCATCGGCGGCAATCCGCTCAGCGCGTTCCTTGCGAACTGATCGCGCTCGCTCGCCTGGCTTGGCCCGCCCGGCGCGGCCGCAATGACAAGCTGCATCTGCTCGGTGGCTTCGAGCGAATCCTTCGGACCGTCGGTGAATTGCGCGGCGACGCCCGGCACCACGCGCACCAGCCGCATGCCGGCGGTGTCGCCGATGCGGAACGGCACCAGCCGGAGCTGCTCGTCGACCGGGACGGTGGGCCGCGTCGTGAGCGTGGCGAGCGCGGTCCGAACCGCGGCGTCGCTGTAGGGCGGCGGCGACTTCGCCTGCATCTCGAACGACACCATCGCGGTGAGGTTGTCCATCGGCGCGATCAGCAGCCACTTGCGCAGCGCTCCGGCCGGCGTGTTCTGCCGCACGATCACCAGGATCGCGTTGCCGCTCGGCAGTTTCATCGTTTCGCGCTTTTCGACCATCATGCCCTGTTTCTTCATGGCATCGTTGGTCATCGTTTTTTCGATCTCGGCGAACGCCGCCGCGGGCAGGGCGATCAGCCGGATGAAGGCATTCTTCTGCTCGTCCTCGAAGCCGGGAAATGTGGTGGAGGCGTTCAGGCCGGCCGGCGGCACGATGCCGATCCGCGAGGCAATCGGAAAAACCGCCTCCGCGGCATCGGCCGGCAACGCCAGCATGGCCCACAGGGCGCAGGCGGCAACGCGCGATAGGACTGACCGGCTTTTCATGACCCCTCGTATGCGGCCCCGTTAAGCGAAACTCAACCCTGCTGCGGCATTTCTCAGCCTGCCGGTCCGCTCCCGGAAATGGCCTGCGACCATGCCCAATAACCTGATACGCCAACCGAATTTCGGCGCCCTTGTGGTGCTGGTGTGGCTCGTGGTCGCGCTCGCCCTGCTGCTGCAATACCGGGGGCCGACCGCGGAGACCCTGCTCGACACCGACGACGCCATGCGGCTCGTGCAAATGCGCGCCTGGCTCGCCGGTCAGGGCTGGTTCGATTTGCATAACGCGCGGCTCGAGCCGCCGGGCGGCTACGAGTCCCACTGGTCGAGGCTGATCGATGCCGGGCTCGCGGGCCTGCTGTTGCTGTTTCAACACTTCGAGCCGCAGTCGGCCGAACGCCTGATGCGCGTCTGGTGGCCGCTGCTGTGGCTCCTGCCGACGATTGCGGGAATGACGGCCATCGCCTGGCGTATCGCCGGGCGCGAGGCCGCGATGGTGGCGCTGCTGCTCGCGCTCGCGGGCGTGCCGGCCTATCAGCAGTTCACGCCCGGCCGCATCGATCATCACAATGTTCAGATTGCGCTGGCGCTGCTCGTCACCGCGGCGACGGTCTGGTCGGACCGGAAGCGATGGACGGCGGGGGCGGCAGGTGCGCTGACCGGGCTTGCTTTCGCCATCGGCTTCGAGAGCGTGCCCTATCTCGCGATCTGTGGCGGCATGCTGGCGCTGCGCTATGCGACCGATGCCGACGCAGGCCGCGCGTTGCGGGACTACGGCCTGGCGCTTGCCGCAGGCACCGCGCTCGCGCTGCTCGTCAGTGTCGGGCCGGACCGCTGGATGCTCAATCGCTGCGATGCCATCGCCTTCAACAGCGCCGCGGCGGCCATCGGCGCGGGTCTGGTGCTGGCGCTGGCGGGCTGGCTGAAGCATGCCGACGGCGTGACGCGGTTTTTCGCGGTGGCCGGCGCCGGGTGCCTTGCCGCGGCGATGTTCGTGCTGCTGGAGCCGCGCTGCGCGCGCGGCCCCTTCGCGATGGTCGATCCGGCGGTCTGGCCGGTCTGGCGCGATCACGCGCTCACGCTGCAGCCGCTCCATGTCGTGTTCAAGACCAATCCGCTGACGGCTGCGGCCATTGCCGCATTCCCGGTTCTGGTGCTGCTCGCCCTGCTGAAGCTCCTGACCGAGCAGAAGCTGCGCCACGACTTCGGCTTTCTCACCGCGAGCCTGGTCTTTCTCGCCGCCGCGGCCGCCATGGTCGCGGCGGTCCGCGGCTATTCCTATGCGATGTGGCTCGGCATGCCGCTGGTCGCAGGTCTGGCGCAGCGGCTTTTCGTGGCTTGGCAGATCGAGCGGTTTGTCCCGCGGCTGGCGACCGGGTTGCTGTTCACGCCGCTTGCGATCTCGGCCGGTGCCATCACCATCGCCCATGCCAACGGACTGAGCGACTCAGACAGCTTCGCCCGGCCGGCGAACCGCCATTGCGTTGCGAACGCAAGCTATGCGGCGCTCGCCAAGCTTCCGCCCGGGCTGGTGATCGCCGACATCGGCCACGGCCCATACCTCCTGGCGCTGACGCCCCATTCGGTGATGGGCGCGCCCTACCACCGGCTCGCGACCGGCATCGCCGTGTCCCACCGCGTGTTTGCGTCCCCGCCGGACGAGGCCAAGGCGATCGTCAATGCGGCCCGCCTGGTCGGCGCAGCCGGCAAGCCGACCTATCTGATGATCTGCGGCGGAAGGCTTCCCGACGGTGTCGCTGAATCCGCCCGTAGCCGCAGCCTTTGGGCCAGGCTGCAGGCCGGCGCCGCCCCCCAATGGCTCGAGCCGGTCGGCGAAAAAGGGGCCTTCGCCGTGTGGCGGGTGAAGCTCTGATCGCCGGTCCCACAGCCATCCGGGGCCTATCAAGTCCTTGCGGCGCAAGGGGTCCCTCCTATATGAGCCATGACGCCGCGGTTGCGGCGGATTTCTTAATTTGGGGGTCGGGCATGGGTGCCGTTCCGGGCTCAACCGGCCTGCCGTGAAAGAGAGGTAAACAGCATGGGCAAGGTCATTGGCATCGACCTCGGCACCACGAATTCGTGCGTTGCAGTGATGGAAGGCAAGACCCCGCGGGTCATCGAGAACGCGGAGGGCATGCGGACCACCCCCTCGATCGTCGCGTTCACCGACGACGGCGAGCGGCTCATCGGCCAGCCGGCGAAGCGCCAGGCGGTCACCAATCCGGAGAAGACCATCTTCGCAGTGAAGCGGCTGATCGGCCGCCGCTACGATGACCCGATGGTCGAGAAGGACAAGAAGCTCGTCCCCTACAAGATCGCCAAGGCATCGAACGGCGACGCCTGGGTTGAGGAGGACGGCAAGCAATATTCGCCCTCGCAGATCTCGGCGTTCATCCTTCAGAAGATGAAGGAGACCGCGGAAGCCAATCTCGGGCAGAAGGTCGACCAGGCGGTCATCACCGTCCCGGCCTACTTCAACGACGCGCAGCGTCAGGCCACCAAGGACGCCGGCAAGATCGCGGGCCTCGAGGTGCTCCGCATCATCAACGAGCCGACGGCGGCGGCGCTCGCTTACGGTCTCGACAAGGCCAAGACCGGCACCATCGCGGTCTATGACCTCGGCGGCGGCACGTTCGACATTTCGATCCTGGAGATCGGCGACGGTGTGTTCGAGGTGAAGTCGACCAACGGCGACACCTTCCTCGGCGGCGAAGACTTCGACATGCGTCTCGTCAGCTATCTCGCCGACGAGTTCCAGAAGACGCAAGGGATCGACCTGCGCAAGGACAAGCTCGCGCTGCAGCGGCTGAAGGAAGCCGCCGAGAAGGCGAAGATCGAGCTCTCGTCCACCACGCAAACCGAGATCAACCTGCCGTTCATCACCGCGGACGCGACCGGTCCGAAGCATCTGACGATGAAGCTCACCCGCGCCAAGTTCGAGGCGCTGGTCGACGATCTCGTGCAGAAGACCGTCGAGCCGTGCCGTCAGGCGATGAAGGACGCGGGCATCAGCGCGGCCGAGATCAACGAGGTGGTCCTGGTCGGCGGCATGACCCGCATGCCGAAGGTCCAGGAGGTCGTGAAGCAATTGTTCGGCAAGGAGCCGCACAAGGGCGTCAATCCGGACGAGGTCGTCGCGGTCGGCGCGGCGATTCAGGCCGGCGTGCTCGCGGGCGACGTCAAGGACGTGCTGCTGCTCGACGTGACGCCGCTGTCGCTCGGCATCGAGACGCTGGGCGGCGTGTTCACCCGGCTGATCGACCGTAACACCACGATCCCGACCAAGAAGAGCCAGGTGTTCTCCACCGCGGAGGACGGCCAGCAGGCGGTGACCATCCGCGTGTTCCAGGGCGAGCGCGAGATGGCGCAGGACAACAAGATGCTCGGCCAGTTCGATCTGATGGGGATTCCTCCTGCACCGAGAGGAGTTCCGCAGATCGAGGTCACGTTCGACATCGACGCCAACGGCATCGTCAACGTCTCGGCGAGGGACAAGGGCACCGGCAAGGAGCAGCAGATCCGCATCCAGGCGTCGGGCGGCCTGTCCGAGGCCGACATCGAGAAGATGGTCAAGGACGCGGAGTCGCACGCCGAGGAGGACAAGAAGCGCAAGGCTCAGGTCGAGGCGAAGAACCACGCCGAGGCGCTGATCCACTCCACGGAGAAGGCTCTGGCCGAGCACGGCTCCAAGGTCGGCGAAGGCGAGCGCAAGGCGATCGAGAACGGCATTGCCGATCTCAAGGAAGCGCTCAAGGGCGACGACGCCGATGCGATCCAGGCCAAGACCAACGCGCTGGCGCAGGCTTCGATGAAGCTCGGCGAGGCGATGTACAAGGCGCAGCAGGAAGGCCAGCCGGGTGCCGGCGGGCCGGGCGCTGCGGGCGGCGGAGACGCCGGCAAGAAAGAGGACGTGGTCGACGCGGAGTTCACCGAGGTCGACGACGACAAGAAGAAATCCGCCTGAGCATCCGGACGTCGGATCATGGGGGACAATGACTGAAAGCATGATGGCCCGGGGCATCAGCGCCGGGCCATTTTGTTTTCGCGACTTTGAACCGAGGATAACATTGGCGCGCGGGGGACAGCGCACCAATGGGGATGAGCGAGGGCGAGATGCCGGCGACGGCGAAGCGCTGCTATTACGAAGTTTTGGGCGTCCAAAGAACTGCGACCGAGGCCGACATGAAGGTCTCGTATCGCAAGCTCGCCATGCAGTTTCATCCCGACCGCAATCCCGGCGACAAGGACTGCGAAGCCAAGTTCAAGGAGATCAACGAGGCCTATGACATCCTGAAGGATGGCGACAAGCGTGCCGCCTATGACCGCTTCGGCCACGCCGCCTTCGAGCAGGGCATGGGCGGCGGGGCGCACGGCTTCGGCACCGATTTCGGCTCGGCCTTCTCCGACATCTTCGAAGGCATCTTCGGCATGGGCGGCGCGCGCCAGCGCAGCTCAGGCCGCGAGCGCGGCGCGGACCTGCGCTTCAATATGGAGATCACACTCGAGGACGCCTTCGTCGGCAAGAACGCGCAGGTGCGGTTGCCCACGTCGGTGACCTGCGAGGCCTGCTCGGGCTCGGGCGCCAAGCCCGGCACCAAGCCCAAGACCTGCCAGCACTGCAACGGCCACGGCCGCATCCGCCACACCCAGGGCGGCTTCTTCACGCTGGAACGGACCTGCCCGATCTGCCAGGGCCGCGGTCAGGTGATCGAGGATCCTTGCCCGACCTGCGCCGGCTCCGGGCGCACCACCAAGGAGCGCACGCTGTCGGTCAACATTCCGCCCGGCGTCGAGGACGGCACCCGCATCCGGCTGGCCGGCGAGGGCGAGGCGGGCGTGCGCGGCGGACCGGCCGGCGACCTCTATATTTTTCTGTCGCTGGCCGCACACCCGCTGTTTCAGCGCGACGGCGCGGATCTGCATTGCCGGGTGCCGATCTCGATGGTGACGGCCGCCTTGGGCGGGGAATTCGAAGTGCCGTCGATTGACGGCAGCAAGGCACGGGTGAAGGTGCCCTCCGGCACGCATTCGGGCCGCCGATTCCGCCTCGGCGGTAAAGGGATGCCGGTGCTGCGGGCCAAGCAGAGCGGCGACATGTATGTCCAGGTGGTGGTCGAAACGCCGCAAAATCTGACCAAGCGTCAGCGCGAGCTCTTGGCCGAGTTCGAAAAGCTGTCATCGAAGGACACGCAGCCCGAAGCCACCGGTTTCTTCTCCCGGGTCAAGGACTTCTTCGGCAACAGCGCCCGTTCGGGTTGAACCGGCTGCGCCCGTCTTGACCCCCAGCCCCCGGCCCTTTACCGATTGTGGACCGCTCGTGTCGCGGTTGTGTCATAGTTGAATCCATGCCCCTTCTTGCCTTCCAAATGCTTGAAAAGAAGATTGAAAGGCGCATCCGGCTTTTGGAGCAGAAAAGCGGGCTGCGTTTCCTTGACGAAGTGGCTTTCATCCGCTCCTGGATCGAGAAGCCGATTTCGATGGGCGCGGTCACGCCGTCGGGCAAGATCCTCGCCCGTGCGATGGCGCGCGCCGTCGACCCCAAGGTTTCCGGCCCGGTCATCGAGCTCGGCTCGGGCACCGGCGCGGTCACCAAGGCGCTGGTCGAGCACGGCATCGAGCCGTCGCGGTTGGTGCTGGTCGAGTTCAATCCCTCGTTCTGCCGCCTTTTGCGGACCCGCTACCCGGACGCGACGGTGATCCAGGGCGATGCCTATCGCATCCAGCATCTGCTCGGCGGCCTCCTGAAAGAGCCCGCGGCTGCGGTGGTGTCGGGCCTGCCGCTGCAGACCAAGCCGTTCAAGCAGCGGACGCAGCTCATCGACGAGGCGTTCGAGCTGATGGCGCCGGGCGCGCCGTTCGTGCAGTTCACCTACGCGATGGTGACGCCGATCCCGAAGCGGGCGAAGCACAACATCCACGCCCACGCGTCCGAGTTGATCTGGCAGAACCTGCCGCCGGCGCGGGTGTGGGTCTACCGCAAAGGCTGATCGAAGCCGCTCGGGCTGGTTCATGGCCGGCATAGCCGTCCGAAGGACGGCGGCGCTTTGCTCGCCTATGCCCGGCCATTTGCTTTCGGCGATCGCCGCCGGGGTGGCTTTCAAGACCAGACGACCGTGTAGAATGCCCGACAGCGCGTTTCTGTGGGTTTTTGTTGGCTGATGTCCGCTCCGAGAATTCTGGTGTTCGCCGGCTCGATCCGCACCGGTTCGTTCAATGCGCGGCTTGCGGCGCTCGCCGCCAAGGAGCTGGCGCTGGCCGGCGCGGACGTCACCCGCGTTTCGCTCGAAGACTTTCCGATGCCGATCTATGACGGCGACGACGAGGTCAAGAGCGGTGCCCCGGCCAATGCCTCCAGGCTCAAGGACATGATGGCAGCGCATCAGGGTGTGTTTATCGCCAGCCCCGAATACAACGCCTCGGTGACGCCGCTGCTCAAGAACACCATCGACTGGATTTCGCGGGTGCGCTCGCGCGACGAGCCGCCGCTTGCGGTGTTCAAAGGACGTGCTTTTGCCATCGGCGGCGCGTCGAATTCGCCTTATGGGGCGTTGCGCTCGCTGATGGCGCTGCGGCAGGTTCTCGAGCTCGGCTGCGGCGCGCTGGTTATTCCCGAGCAGATCACGGTGTTTCAGGCCGGCGAGGCATTCGACGAGATGGACAACCTGAAGGACGATCGTGCGGCGGCCACGCTCAAGCGGGTTGCGCAGCGGCTGATCGAAACCGCGCGGGAGATGGTTTGATGGACGTCAAGGACCGGCTCATTCTGGCGCTCGACGTGCCTTCGGTCGCGGCCGCCGAGGCGATGGTCGAGAAGCTCGGCGATACGGTGACGTTCTACAAGATCGGCTATCAGCTCGCCTTTGCCGGCGGCCTTGCGTTTGCCGAGACGCTGGTCCGCGCCCGGAAAAAGGTGTTTCTCGACCTCAAGCTGCACGACATCGGCAACACGGTCGGCAAAGGCGTCGAAAGCGTCGCCAGGCTCGGCGCGACCTTCCTCACCGTCCACGCCTATCCGCAGACCATGCATGCCGCAGTCGATGCCCGCAAAGGCTCGGGCCTGCGCATCCTCGGCGTGACGGTGCTGACCTCGTACGACGACGCCGATCTGGCCGCTGCGGGCTACGATTTCACGGTGCCCGAGTTGGTCGCCGAACGCGCCGCCCAGGCGCGCGACGTGGGTGTCGACGGGTTGGTGTGCTCGGCCGAGGAGGCGGCCAACCTCAAGTCGATCATCAGCACCGGCATGGTGCTGGTGACGCCGGGCATTCGCCCGGCCGACGCCGAGAAGGGCGACCAGAAGCGCGTCATGACGCCAAGCGCGGCGATTGCGGCCGGTGCCGACCATCTGGTGGTCGGCCGGCCGATCCTGGCCGCGCCCGATCCAAAGGCCGCCGCCGAGGCGATCCTCGTCGAGATCGCGAGCGCGACGCGATAAGGGGAGGCCGCATGCGGAAGGGCTATTGGATACCGCATCTCGACGTGAGCAACCCGGAAGGCTTCCAGGCCTATCGGGAGATGGCGGACGCGGGCCACAAGCGCTTCGGCTCCAGGCTGCTGGTGCGCGGCGGCCGCCGCGAGGTGCTCGAAGGCAAGATGCGCGGGCGCAATGTGCTGCGCGAGTTCAATTCCTACGACGAGGCGGTCGCGTACTACCACGGACCCGACTACTCGCGGGCCCATCCGCTGCGCGAGCCGCATTCGGTGTGCGACTTCCTGATCGTCGAGGGACATGACGGGCCGCAGCCTGCGCCGATCGGCACGCCGCCTGCGGCGGGCCGGCTCAAGGGCTACTGGATCGCCCATATCGATGTGAGTGATGTGGAGGGCTACAAGGCCTATCAGGCCGATGTCGCGACGCCGTTCGGCACGTTCGGCGGGCGGTATCTGATCCGCGGCGGGCGCTGCGAGGTGATGGAAGGCCGCATGCCCGCCCGCACCGTGGTGGTGGAGTTTCCGGGCTACGAGGCCGCGCTGGCGTGTTACCGTTCGCCCGAATACCAGCGATCAATCGCGCTGCGCAACGGCCACGCGGAGGCCAACATCGTCGCCATCGAGGCCTTCGACCCGGCGCAGTGAATTTGGGAGAACGTGAGATGGCCAAGGCGTACTGGATCGGACGCGTCGACGTGAACAACGAGGACGGCTACCAGCCTTATGCCGCGGCCAATCCGGCAATCTTCAAGAAGTTCGGCGCGAAGTTCGTGGTGCGCGGGGGCAGGCACGAATGCCCGGAAGGGCAGAGCCGCTCGCGCAATGTGGTGATCGAGTTTCCCGACTATGCGACGGCGGTGGCGTGCTATCGCTCGCCCGAGTATCAGGCCAACCTGAAGATACGCCAGGCCAACGCGATCACCGACCTGATCATCGTCGAAGGCTATGACGGCCCGCAGCCGTAACAGGAGCAGTTCATGTCCGACATGCGGCTGATCGTGGCCGGCGCCGGCGGGCGCATGGGGCGCACGCTGATCAAGGCCATCGCCGAGACCGACGGGCTCACGCTGGCCGGCGCGATCGATGCGCCGGGCTCGGCGGTGATCGGCAGGGACTCGGGCGAGCTCGCGGGCCTCGGCGGCAACGGCGTGGCGGTCACGGCTGATCCTGCGCCGCTGATGGCCAAGGCCGACGGCCTCGTCGACTTCACCATTCCGGCCGCGACCGTCGTGCTCGCCGAGCTGACGGCGCGGGCGGGCCTCGCCCACATCATCGGCACCACCGGGCTCAAGGACGGCGAGGAGAAGCTCCTCGCCGAGGCCGCGAAGAAGGCCGCGATCGTCAAGTCGGGCAACTTCAGCATGGGCGTCAATCTGATCGCGGCGCTGACCAAGCGCGTGGCGAAGACGCTCGATCAGTCGTTCGACATCGAGATCTTCGAGATGCATCACAACAAGAAGATCGACGCGCCGTCCGGCACGGCGCTGATGTTCGGCCGCGCCGCGGCGGAGGGCCGCGGCATCGATCTTGCGACCCATTCCGAGCGCGGCCGCGACGGCGAGACCGGCGCGCGCAAGCCCGGCGACATCGGCTTTGCATCGCTGCGTGGCGGCACGGTGGTGGGCGAGCACAGCGTGATCTTTGCCGGACCCGCCGAGCGCGTCGAGCTCGTTCATCGCGCCGAGGACCGGATGATCTTTGCCCGTGGCGCGCTGCACGCGGCGCTGTGGGCGCGCGGGCAGAAGCCCGGTTTGTATTCGATGGCGGACGTTCTGGGACTGAAAGATTTCTAAAGCCGCGTCCTCACGCTAGCTGCTGTTTCAGCACGGGCTGACGAGAATCCCCAAGGAATAGATGCCTTCATTCTGCGCGTTCGAGTTACGGGCGGATCGTCCTTGCGGTTGCGCTCTCCGTGGGCGCGCACTACGATTCAACCGCGCATAATTAGCGTGTTGTCCGGACTCAGCATCGGTTGTAGGCACGCGGGTGCCGCCGAATCGTTGCTCGTGTGCGCGGGGAACAGATCATGGCTGATCTTCAAGAAGATATCGCAGCATTTGACGCGATGCGCCGCGATCTTGAGACCAGGCACAACGGTAAGTGGGTTTTGTTCCACAATCGGGTGCTAATCGGGGTCTATGAGACGTTCGATCAGGCTGCCAACGAGGCGGTCAAGCGATTTGGACGTGGCCCCTATTTGATTCGCCAAATTGGCGCTTCCCAGGCCTCTTTACCTGCGTCCGTTCTATGCCACCGCCCGGTGCATGCCGGACGCTAAATGCGGATTTGATGGGGACCAAAGGGGCTCCGCCCCTGAATTACTGGTCGCATTGGGTCCGACCCTGCGCGTGGATTTAGGGTTCGATCCTGGTTACGCACCGGAAAATCCGAACGCACGCCCGGTGACTCAGTTGCAGGGCAGCCACGCGCTTGTGGATACCGGGGCGTCCATCAGCTGCATCGACAATCAAGTGGCCGTCTCCTTGAGATTGCCGATTATCGATCGGCAATTGGTTTCTGGCACGGCCGGCTCACATGAAGTGAACATGTACCTGGCTCAAGTTTTCGTGCCAGAACTAAGAACGACTTATTACGGGTCGTTTGCCGGCGTTAATCTTGCCGCCGGCGGTCAAGCTCATGTGGTGCTTCTAGGCCGCGATATGTTGCAGCACGTGCGGCTTGTTTATGACGGCATCACCGGACAAGTGACGATCAGCGTGAATATTTAGACTCCGTCGTCACTATCTTCTAATGCCTTTGGTTTAGCCGGCTTGCGACTCGCGCAGAGTGAGTCGCGAACGCGCGGTTCGCCGCCCCTTCACAAAGTGTGGCGATGATCTAGTACCCGGAATCAGAGCTGAGTGATACGGCGGCCTTTGAAGGGCTTTTGGCGGACTCGTTTCTTGGTCCACAC
>JAIESI010000111.1 GCA_019746135.1 Xanthobacteraceae bacterium | reverse complement strand
ATGCCAAGCAAGCTGCATTGCCAACGCGCAGCTATTCGGGCGTCAGGGCCGGCGCCCGTTACCCCATCTACGCTTTCGATGAACATTCTTGGGCTCGACGGATAGAGTACGTGCAATGAACGCCCTGCAAACTCTCATCGCGCTTTGGCGCGACCTCGGCCTGCCGGCCGATGCGCTCGATCGTGTTTCGCTCACCGGTCGCGATCCGGCCCTGCCGTCATCATTCCACGTCGGCACAATGGCCCAGGTGAGCATCGCTGCGGCCGCCCTTGCTGCCGCAGAGCTGCATCGCCGCCGCACCGGGCGGGCGCAACGCGTCACGGTCGATTGCCGCAACGCCGCGATTGAATTCCGCAGCGAGCGCTACTGGCGTGTCGACGGCAGGGAGCCGCCCGAGGAATGGGACAAGATCGCCGGCGCCTATCGCTGCGGCGACGGCGGCTTCGTCCGGCTGCACACCAACTTTCCGCATCATCGCGACGGCGTGCTGCAGCTCCTGAACTGCGCCTACGATCGCAAGGCGGTCGGCGACGCGCTGCAAGGCTGGACCGCGGAGAAATTCGAGGACGCCGCGGCGGCGGCAGGCCTCGTCGTCGCCAAGGCCCGCACGTTCGCCGAATGGGACGCACATCCGCACGGCCAGGCGGTGCCGACGCTGCCGCTCGTCTCGATCGAGCGGATCGGCGACGGGCCGAAGCTGCAATTGCGCGCAGGCTTGCGCCCGCTCGAAGGCATCCGCGTGACGGAAATGACGCGGGTGCTGGCAGGTCCGATCTGCGGGCGGGCGCTCGCCGCGCACGGCTCGGACAGTTTGCGGCTGATCTCGCCGCGCCTGCCGACCATCGAGACCGCCGACATCGACACCGGCCGCGGCAAGCGCTCGGCCCATCTCGATCTCGCGACCGAGCAAGGCGCGGCCGATTTCCGGACCCTGCTTTCGGGCTGCGACGTGTTCGTGCAGTCCTATCGGCCAGGCGCGCTGGCGCGGCGCGGCTTCGGCCCGGCGGAGGCCGCGGCGCTGTGTCCGGGCATCGTCTGCGTCTCGCTCTCGGCTTACGGCCACGCCGGGCCCTGGGCGGAGCGGCGCGGCTTCGACAGCCTGGTGCAAACCTCCACCGGGCTGAACCTCGCCGAGGCGGAGGCCGCCGGCGAGACCAATCCGCGGCCCCTGCCCTGCCAGGCGATCGACCATGCCTCGGGCTACCTGATGGCACTCGGCGCGCTGACGGCACTCATCCGCCGCTCTGAACAGGGAGGAAGCTGGCTCGTGCGCGTCTCGCTTGCCCGGACGCAATGGTGGCTGCGGCAGATGGGCCGCGTGGCGGACGGCTTTGCCTGCAGCGATCCCAGGCTCGAGGACATCGGCGATCGCATCGAAACCTCGGCGTCCGGCTACGGCTCGCTCGCCGCGGTCCGGCATTCGGCGGAGCTCACGGAAACGCCGGCCCGCTGGGAGCGCCCGTCGTCGCCGTACGGGACGCATCCTGCCCGTTGGTGATTCCCCGCGGGCGTACTAAGACCTAGCGGCGCTTCCCGCGCCGACCGCGTTCGCAGCGGTAGAAAGGCGTTCCATGCCCACCGGCACCATCGACTCCGCGATCTTCAAGGACATCTTCGGCACCGAGGCCATGCGGCAGGTGTGGTCGGACGGCAACCGCATCCAGAAGTATCTCGACTTCGAGGCCGGCCTTGCCCGGGCGCAAGCGCGGCTCGGCATCATCCCGCAGGAGGCCTGCGACGAGATCCTCAAGCACGTGAAGGTCGAGCAATACGACATCGAGAAGCTGAAGAAGGAGACCGAGCGGATCGGCTATCCGGTGCTGCCGGTCGTGGCGCAACTCGTCAAGCTCTGCAATGGCGGCCTCGGCGAATGGTGCCACTGGGGCGCGACCACCCAGGACATCACCGACAGCGCCACCATCATGCAGATCCGCGAGGGCCTCGCGATCATCGAGAAGGACATCAACGACATTTCCGATGCGCTCGCGGCGCTTGCCAGAAAGCACCGCGACACCGTCATGGCCGGCCGCAGCAACCTGCAGCAGGCGGTGCCGATCACCTTCGGCTACAAGTGCGCGACCTATCTCGCCGCGTTCGAACGCCACAAGCAGCGGCTGCAGCAGCTCAAGGAACGCACCTTCGTGTTCGAGTTCGGCGGCGCGGCCGGCACGCTGTCGTCGCTCGGCAAGGACGGGCTTCGCACCCAGGTCGAGCTCGCCAAGGAGCTGAACCTCGCCCAGCCGGAGATCGCCTGGCACACGGTGCACGACCGCATCGCCGAGGTCGGCTGCTTCCTCGGCCTCGTCACCGGCATCTGCAACAAGATCGCCTATGACGTGAAGCTGATGATGCAGACCGAGGTGGAGGAGGTCTACGAGCCGTTCCACGAGGGCCGCGGCTCGTCCTCGACCATGCCGCAGAAGCGCAACCCGATCTCCTGCGTCTACATCACCGCGCAGACCGGCGTGGTGCGCTCGCAGGTGATGGCGCTGCTCAATGCCATGGAGCAGGACCACGAGCGCGCCACCGGCCAGTGGGAGATCGAGTGGATCGTGCTGCCGGAGATTTTCGTGTTGACCGCCGGCTGCCTGTCGCAGACCAAGTTCCTGGTTTCGGGCCTGCAGGTCGACGAGAAGAGGATGCGGGCGAACCTCGACATCACCAAGGGGCTGATCGTCTCGGAAGCCGTGATGATGGGGCTCGGGCCGCATCTCGGCCGGCAATACGCCCACGACCTCGTCTACGACATCTGCCGCAAGGTCGTCGCCACCGGCCGGCCGCTGGCGGATCTGTTGGCCGAGAACGAGGAGATTTCGAAACACATGAGCAAGGCCGAGTTGCAGAAGCTCTGCGACCCGGCCAACTATCTCGGCCAGGCCGGCGAGATGGTCGACCGCGTGCTGGCGCTGCGGCAGCGCGCCTAGGATGTGATGTGTTGCGGCAACGGCAGCGCCATCCCTCCCCGCGAGGGGAGGGTCCGCGCGAAGCGCGGGGGTGGGGAGAAGTCTCCGTATCTCGCAGGCCTCTCCCCACCCGGCCGCTCGCTTCGCTCGCGTCCACCCTCCCCTCGCGGGGAGGGAAGACACCGCCGATGCCGAACGCGTTTCGATCACTGCCAATGCGGCGAAGTGCCATGCGCGCAGCGCCGGGCCTGGCGTTTGACCTGCGGCGCCCGATGCGCTTTTCTTTGCCTCCAATTCCAAGGTTTCGCGTATCCCATGAATGTTTCAGGCGAATTCACCGTCAACGCACCGCGTGACGTGGTCTACAAGACGCTCCGCGACGCCAGCTCCTTCGTCCGCTTCGTCGACGGCGTGCAGGACCTGAAGGAAATCGATCCGACCCACTACGAGGCCGTGTTCGAGACCCGCGTCGCCTACCTCAAGTTCAAGTTCAACGTGACGGTCGAGGTCACCCGCGCCGAGGAGCCGTCCGCGATCGAGGCCAAGATCGAGGGCACGCCGCTCGGCTTGGTCGGGCGCCTCACCGCGAAATCGATCACAAAGCTCGAGGACGCGGGCAACGAGACCAAGGTCACCTATTCCGTCGAGTCCACCCTGGCCGGAAAGCTCGGCAGCATCGGCCAGCCGGTCCTGCGCGCCAAAGCCAAGGACATGGAAAAGCAATTCGCGACCCGGCTGCGCGCCGCGTTCGCGGAAAAACCCGCAGGAGGATAAATGATCCCCTTCGACCTCGCCGAACCGACATCCCTGTCGGAGGCGATCAAGCTGCTCAACCCGGACGACCCGACGGTGCGCCCGATCGCCGGCGGCACCGCGCTGATGCTGATGATGAAGGCCGGCGTGTTCAACCCGGAGAAGCTCGTCAGCCTGCGCAAGATCGAGAAGAAGTATTCGAGCATTGCGGCGGCCGCGGACGGTCTGCGCATCGGCGCGATGACCACGCTCAACACGATCGAGCGCTCCGACGACGTCCGCAAGCACGCGCCTATCATCACCCGCACCATGGTGACGCTGTCGAACGTGCGCGTCCGCAACGTCGCGACCGTCGGCGGCGCGCTGGCGCACGGCGATCCGCACATGGACCTGCCGCCGGTGCTGATGGCGCTCGGCGCGGTCGCAACCGTCATGGGCCCGACGGGCGAGCGCAAGGTTCCGATCGAAGAGCTGTTCGCCGGCTATTACGAGACCGTGCTGGAGAAGAACGAGCTGATCTCCGAGGTGTTCGTGCCGACGCAGGGCACGAAAAAGGGTGCCTATATGAAGGTCACCACCGGCTCGGCCGACGACTGGCCGGCGCTGGGCGTCGCCGCCGTCATCGACGGCGACGGCAAGGCGATCAAGTCGGCAAGGCTCGTGGCCAGCGCCGCCACCGACAAGGCGACGCGGCTCAAGGCCGCCGAAGCCGTCATCAACGGCAAGACCGTCGATGACAAGCTGCTCGCGCAGGCCGGCGAGGCCGCGGTCGGAGAATGCGAGTTCATTGCCGACGTTCGCGGCTCGGTGCCCTACAAACGTGAATTGATGCGGGTCTATGTGCGGCGCGCGGTGCGCCAAGCTCTTCAAGAACCTCGGCTCGACGGAAGCGGAGCGCACTGATGGTCACGACACTCAACCCAACCGCCAAGGTCGGCGCACAGGTCGGCCGCTCGGTCCCGCGCCTCGAAAGCCGCGACAAGGTCACCGGCCGCGCCGAATACACCCACACCATGCGCGTGCCCGGGATGGTCTACGCCAAGCTGTTCCGCAGCACGGTGGCGCACGGCAAGATCAAGTCGGTCGACACCAGCGCCGCCAAGAAAGTGCCGGGCGTGCTGCACGTCGTCACCGTCGAAGACGTGATGAAGGTGCTGAAAAGCCCCTATTACGGCCCCGCGTTCCACGACCAGCCGATCCTGGCCCACGAGAAGGTGCGCTTCGTCGGCGAGCCGGTCGCGGCCGTCATCGCCACCGATCCGCACATTGCCGACCAGGCGGCGCAGCTCATTACCGCCGAATACGAGGAGATGGACGCGGTCTACGACGAGGTCGACGCGCTGACGTCGAACGTCTACGTCCACGACCAGCTCAAGCCCGCGCACACGTTCGCGGATCTCAAACACCTGAAGGACGCCAAAAACACCAACCTGGCGCTGGATTACCGGCTGCGCCGCGGCGACTTCGACAAGGCCTTCGAGGCGGCCGAGCACAAGTTCGAGCACGAGTTCCGCACCCAGAAGGTGCTGCACCTGTCGTTCGAGCCGTTCGCCTGCATCTGCGACTACAAGGACACCCACGTCACGTTCTACGATTCGACGCAGGGCCCCTCGTTCGTGCGCACGGAGATGGCGCGGCTGCTCGGCTGGCCGGAGAACAAGGTGCGGATCAAGGTGCCGTATCTCGGCTCGGGTTATGGCTCCAAGCTCTACATCAAGCTCGAGGCGCTGGCGCTGGCGCTGTCGATGATTGCGCGCAAGCCGGTGAAGGTCGCCCACACCTTCGAAGAGATGTTCTACCAGATCACCCGGCACCCCTCGACGTTCCGCATCAAGAGCGGCGTCGACAAGAACGGCAGGATCGTCGCCCGCAAGTGCGAGGTGTACTGGAACGGCGGCGCTTACGCCGACATCGGCCCGCGCGTCACGCAGAAGTCCGGCCTGACCGCGGCCGGCCCCTACGACATCGACAACGTCTGGATCGACTCCTACGCGCTCTACACCAACGTCACGCCGGCGGGCGCGCTGCGCGGGTTCGGCGTGCCGCAGCTGGTGTGGGCCTATGAGGGCCACACCGACATGATGGCGCGGGCGCTGAACATGGACCCGGTCGAGTTCCGCCGCAAAAACCTTGCGGTCGAAGGGCGCCCGCACGCCACCGGCCAGATGCTGAAGGACCATCCGGTCGAGAAGGTGATGGACAAGGTGCTCGAGCGGATGGAGTGGTCGAAGCCGTTCGACAAGGGCGGCAGCAGCCATATCAAGCGCGGCCGCGGCTTCGCCATCGCCAACAAGGCGGTCATCTCGCCGACCACCTCGGTCGCCATCGTCAACGTGTCGGCCGACGGTTCGGCCACGCTCTATTGCGGCACCGTCGACATGGGCCAGGGCTCCGACACCGCCATGGCGCAGATGGTCGCCGAGGTCCTGAACATCCCGGCCGAGGACGTGCGGGTGACGCCGCGCGACACCGACGTGACGCCCTACGACATGGGCACGCTCGGCTCGCGCTCGCTGTTCCACATGGGTCACGCGGTGCGCCGCGCCGCCGAGGACGCGCGCGACAAGCTCAAGGCGCTGGCGAAAGAGGTCGGCGAGCCCGAAGGCTCGAACATCCCGATCGCCGAGTTGTTCCAGAAGCGCTACGGCATGCAGGCCGGCAACGTGATCGGTTCGGGCATCTACAAGCCGGACTACACCCCGCCCGCGCCGGGCACCGGCCAGAGCCCCAATGTCACGCCGTTCTGGATGGTCGCGGGCTCCGGCGCCGAGGTCGAGGTCGACACCGAGACCGGCCACGTCAAGATCACCAAGCTGATCAACGTGGTCGACTGCGGCAAGGCGATCAACCCGAAGAGCGTCGAGACGCAGATCTCCGGCGCGGCGCTGATGCATCTCGGCTTCAGCATGTTCGAGAAGATGTACATCGACGGCGGCCAGGTGACCAACGCCTCGCTCGCCGACTACAAGATCCCGGGCTTCCACGACCTGCCGACCAAGCTGGAAAGCCACTACGTCGAGCACGATCAGTCGAACGGCCCGTTCGGCGCCAAGGGCGTCGGCGAGGTCGCGACCTTCTGCGTCGGCCCGGCGCTCGCCAACGCCATCGACGACGCGGTCGGCGTGCGGATCATGGAAATGCCACTCAAGGCGGAAACGGTCTATCGCGCGATCCGCGCGAAGATGGGCAAGCCGCTGGAGGATGAATAATGACGGCGGCGCGAACCATCACCTTCACACTCAACGGCTCGCCGGTCACGGCCGACGTCAAGCCGCATCACAACCTGGTCGAGCTGCTGCAGACCCAGTTCGGGCTGACCGGCGCCCGCGAAAGCTGCGGCCAGGGCCTGTGCGGCTGCTGCTCGGTCGTGGTCAACGGCCGCGCGGTCTCGGGCTGTCTCTACCTCGCCTCGTTCGTCGACGGCGCGGACGTGGTCACGGTCGAGAGCCTCGACTCGGCACAGAAGCTCAGCCCGGTGCAGGAGGCGTTCATCGAGGCAAGCGCCTTCCAATGCGGCTACTGCACGCCGGGCTTCATCATGATGGTGACGCAGCTTCTCGACGAGAAGCCCGATCCCACCGACGATGAGATCAAGCACTACCTCACCGGCAACCTCTGCCGCTGCGCCACTTACCCCGAGGTGATGGACGCCGTGAAGCTCGCGGCGAAGAAGCGGAAGGCCGGCGCGACGGCATAATTTCGACACTGCGGGGCGGCGCAGGAGCTCGTGGAATGTCGGATGCTGCCGCAACCGGGGCGCATTGGTGAACTGGTGATTGCCCCGCCGCCGCAATAAGTTGGCCTTGAGCGATGGCAAGGAGCTTCTGTTGGCTGATCTGACACGCGTTGAAACCGATGTTCTGGTGATCGGCTCCGGTGCGGCCGGCATGTACGCGGCGATCGAGGCGGCGCGTGCCGGATGCCGGGTGCATCTGGTCGACCGCAGCCTGATCGGCCGCGGCGGCGCAACCGTGATGGCGCAGATGACCGTCGCCGTGGCGCTCGGCGACGCGGCGCCCGACCACTGGAGCCATCATTACCAGGACACGCTGACCGCCGGCCGCGGGCTGTGCAACGAGACGCTGTCGCGGCTGCTGTGCGAAGAAGGCCCGGAATGCATCCGCGAGATGGATGCCTGGGGCGTCGGCTGGGCGCGCAAGAACGGCAAGATCACCTCGGCCTTCGCGCCGGGCCACGACCGGCCGCGCTGCGTCTACGTCGACTTCCTCAACACCGGCCCCGCCGTGTCCAAGACCATGCGCACGGTGCTGCACAAGACACCGGGCGTCACCCGGTCCGGCGATCTCTGCGTGGTCGACCTGATCAAGGCCGACGGCGAGGTCACCGGCGCAGTCGCCTGGCACGCCGGCAGCGGCGCGCCGGTGGTGCTTTCGGCGAAGGCCACCATCGTCGCCACCGGCGGCCTCACCCGGCTCTACCGGCGCAACAGCGCCTCGAGCAACATGGGCGGCGATGGGTATGCGCTATGTCTCCGCGCGGGCGTGCCGCTGATCGACATGGAGTTCGTGCAGTTCTTCCCGATCGGGCACCTCGCGCCGCGGCTCATCGGCATGGACCCGATCATGTGGGACCCGTTCCGCTACAAGCTCGGCGGGCGCCTGCTCAACCGCGACATGCAGCCGTTCACCGACCGCTATGGCGTCGCCGAGGACGGCAAATACGTCATCACCCGCGACCTCGGCACCTACGCCATCCTCAAGGAGGTCGCCGCGGGACGTGGTTCGCCGCACGGCGGCGCGTATCTGAGCTTCCAGCACGTGCCCGAAGAAAAGCTCCGCGAGGCGTTCGGCCCGGTGATCGACCGGCTTGCCGAAAACGGCATCGACCTGACGAAGATGCCGATCGAGGTGGCGCCGATCGCGCACTATCACATGGGCGGCGTCGCAACCGACGTGAAGATGCAGACCGAGCTGCCGGGCCTGCTTGTCGCCGGCGAAGCGGTCGGTGGCGCCAACGGCGCCAACCGGCTGTCCGGCAACGCCATCACCGAGGCGCTGGTGTTCGGCCGGCAGGCCGGACGCACCGCCGCAGCGCGGGTGAAGACGGCAAAATCTGTCCCAGTCCGCATTGATGCGGCGCGGGAAGCCATCGATTTGATCAATGCCCCAGGCCGGACAGATGCACCGAACACCGCGGACCTGCTGCAGCGCCTGCAGTCCGTCATGTCCGACGACGTCGGTCCGTTGCGCACCAAAGACGGCTTGGTCCGCGCGCTTGCGGCGATCGAGGAGATGACGCGCGATGTCGGCGAGCGTCCGCCCGGCGACGGCGGCGCATTCGACATGGTCCGGCTCGACTGGTTCGATCTGCGCAACATGCTGCTGGTCGCGCACACGGTCGCGAAGGCCGCGCTGGCCCGCACCGAGAGCCGCGGCGCCCATCAGCGCGAGGACTATCCCGGCATGCTGGACGAATGGCGCGTCAACCAGGTGGTGCGGCTCGCCGGCCAAACGATCAGCCTGACCTCCGTCCCCGCCGCCCCTGTCGAGGTCGCTGCGCAATGAGCGAAACCGCCACCCTGAAAATCTGGCGCGGGCAAGATAAAGCCCATGGCCATTGGGAGATCCACCAGGTGCCGTTCGAGCGCGGCCAATCGGTGCTCGACGGGCTGCGCTGGATCCGCGTCCACAAGGACCCGACGCTCGCCATCCGCTTCTCCTGCATCAACGCCAATGCCTGCAAGGAATGCATGATGGAATGTGACGGGGAAACCGTCTATGCCTGCACCGAACGGCTCGAAGCGCGTGAAATGACGATCGAGCCGCTGTCCAACAAGAAACTCGTGCGCGATCTCGTCACCGAAATCGCGCCGCCTGCCGAGCGGTTTGCCGTGCAGGGCCTGACTGAGAATGGAGACCCAAAAAAATGAGCGTGCAACGCAAGCCCATAGCCTTCGGCGACATGCGCAACTGGATAAAGGCGCTGAAGTCGGCCGGCGAGCTGCGCGAGATCGAGGCCGAGGTCGACTGGAACGTCGAGCTCGGCACCGTCACGCGCATGGCGCAGGGGACGGGCACGGGACCGGCGCTGCTGTTCAAGAACATCAAGGACTACAACAAGAACACCACGCGCTGCGGCCAGGTGTTCGTCGGCAGCATCGGCAGCTATCGCCGCGTCGCGATGCTGCTGGGGATGGAGCCCGACACGCATCCGCGCGAGATCGTCAAGGTCGGCCGCACCATCCTCGAGGGCCAGATCCCGCCGCGCATCGTCAAGGACGGGCCGTGCAAGGAGAACGTCATCACCGGCAAGGACATCAACCTCTATGACTTTCCGGTGCCGCAGTGGAACCGCGTCGACGGCGGCCGCTACATCCTGACCTACGGCGGCGTGGTCACCAAGGATCCGACCACCGGCACGATGAACGTCGGCGTCTATCGCGGCATGGTGTCGGCGAAGGACCGCATCCCGATCCTGATGTGGCGCGCGCAGCACATCGGCCATCATGTCACCGCCTGGCAGAACGGCGGCAGCTCGGAGATGCCGATTGCGGTGGCGATCGGCTGGGAGCCGTCACTCGCCTTCACCGGCGGCTCGCCGGTGCCGAAGGGCGTCTGCGAATACGACGTGATGGGCTCGATCCGCGGCGAGCCGGTCGATCTCGTGAAGTGCGAGACCGTCGACCTTTACGTGCCCGCGACCTCGGAGATCGTCATCGAAGGTTATCTCCAGCTCGATCCCAAGAACTGGGACACGGAAGGCCCGTTCGCGGAGTTCACCGGCTACGTCGCGGGCGACAAGAGCCCCAAGCCGACCATCCGCGTCACCGCGATCACCCACCGCAACAATCCGATCCTGCGCGGCACGGTCGAGGGCTCGCTGCCCGGCTCCTATTCGGAGAACGGCATCTGCTCGTCGATCATGCGTGCCTCGACCGCGTGGAACGTGCTCGACCGCGCCGGCGTGCCCGGCGTCACCGATGTGTGGTGCCCGCCGGTGCAGACCGGCATCAACCTCTTGATCCGCATGAAGTCGTCCTACCGCAACCAGGCGAAGCAGGCGGCGAACGCGATCTGGGGCTCGTCGGCGGCGCACGTGCGCTACAAGCACATCACCGTGGTGGACGACGACATCGACATCCACGACTACGCCGCGGTCGACTGGGCGATCGCCCAGCGCGTCAACGCCGGCGAGGACGACATCGTCATCATGCGCTCGACCTTCGGCGCGGGACTCGATCCCTCGACGCGCAAGCGCGACCGCAACCCGGCGCTGTTCGGCACCGGCAAGTGGAACCGGGTGCTGATCGACGCCACCATGAACCTCGATTACGACCCCGATCCCGAGCTGGGCGGCGCGCGTTTCCCGCCGAAGGTCTGGCCGGAGCAGAGCGACATCGACGCAACGATGAAGCGCTGGGGCGAGTTCGGGCTGAACAAGCCGAACGGCGGCTAGACCCCGCTTGCCGGGGTCGGCCCTTCCGGGCAGATCGGAAAGTCGCTAGCGTCTGCTTCAAATTCCGGCCTCAACCGGAAGCCGCGAACGCGCGGCCACAAGAATGCCAGGGAGGCGACAATGACACCCGGGGTCAGGGACAATTTGCGTTGCGCCGGCCGGGCAGCGGCTGCAATAGCCACCGTGGCAGCGGTTTGCCTGATCAACGGACCAGCGACCGCGCAGACCTACGGTCTTGCGACCATGCAGCCTGGGACGCTCGCGCATACGACCGGTACGGCCATCGCCAAGGTGTTGAAGGACAAGGCCGGGCTCAACACCCTGGTGCAGACGACCGCAGGCGAGACCGTTCTGATCCCGATGGTGGCGAAGGGCGAGATCGATCTCGGCGTCGCCAACGTTGCCGAGGTGCAGGCGCAGGTGGAAGGCAGCGGACCCAACCGGCAGGCCGATCTGCGGCTAATCGGCGTGATCCATCCTCTCTGGGCATCGTTCTTCGTCCGCAAGGACACGACGATGGAAACCAACGCCGACCTGAAGGGCAAGCGCATCGCGCTCGGCTTTTCGGCCATGCGCGCGGCCGACATGTTGGTCCAGGCCCAGTTAGCGCTCGGCGGGCTCACCGCCAAGGATGTCACACCGGTGCTGGTGCCGAACGTGATCCGCGGCGCCGACGACTTCATCTCCGGTTCGCTTGATGCGCTCTATTTCGCGTTCGGCGCACCAAAGGTGCGCGAGGCCGACGCCAGCGTCGGCGGCATCCGGGCGCTTGATGCAAGCGCCTCGCCCGAGCGCCTCGCGGAGAGCCGCAAGCTGTTTCCCTACGGCTACCTGACACCGACTGGCCCGGCACCGATCTTCGTCGGCGTGACGCGCCCCATCAACGTCTACACGTTCGACTTCATGTTGTTCACGAACGCCAAGGCCAAGGATGGTGACGTGCACAAGATCGTCGAGACACTGGCGAACAACAAACCCGACCTCGTCTCGATCGCGCCGCATCTGGCCTCGTTCAACCCGATCCTGCTCTACAAGAAGTTCGACATGCCTTATCACCCCGGCGCGCTGAAATACTTCGCCGATCATAAGCTGCAGCCGGTCGAGATAAAGTAGCAAAGGCCTTCGCGAGCCAATCGGAGATGCCGGCCGTGACAACAATGATTGCCGCGCGCGTGCACAAGTACGGCGAGCCGATGAAACTCGATCGGATCCCAATCCCCGAGCCGCGCTCGACCGATGTACTGGTTGAGGTGAAAGCTTGCGGCATCGTCCCCAATCTCGCGCGCGTCGTATCCAATTTCTTCGGATCGGCACCTGATCCGAAGGCAATGCCACCGCTGCCCGCGATCTTCGGTCTCGATCCGACCGGCGTCATCACCAAGGTCGGCGATCAGGTACGCTCGGTGCGGCCTGGCGACCGCGTCTACGTCAACCCGGCGCGCAAATGCGGCTCCTGCCGCATGTGCCGCAGCGGACAGCCGCTCGACTGCCCGAACTTCACGTTCCAGGGCTATTTCGGCCGCTCGCAGGAGATCATGAAGGCCTATCCCTACGGCGGCTTGTGCCAGTTCATCACCGCGCCCGAGGACGCCCTGGTCAAGCTGCCGGACAATGTGAGTTACGAGGCGGCGGCGCGCTTTGGCTATCTGGGCACCGCATACGCGGCCATGAAGAAGCTCGGCGTCGGCCCGGGACAGACATTCCTGGTGAACGGCGTCAGCGGCATGCTCGGCCTGAATGCCGTCATGCTGGCGCTGGCCATGGGTGCGACGAAGATTCTCGGCACCGGCCGCAACAAGGCGCTGCTCGAGCGCGTCAAGGCACTGTCGCCGCAGCGCATCGAAGTCTACGCGGTCGACGAGAGCGTGCCGGTCGGGCCGGCCGATCCGCTCGTGACCTGGGCCAAATCCCTGACCGAAGGCTATGGCATCGACAGCTCGCTGGACTGCCTGCCGCCGGGGGCGAACGCTGCGGCTTTCATGCGGCCGCTGTTTGCATTGCGCCGCGGCGGTCGCGCCGCGACGGTCGGCGCGGTGATGGAGGTGCTGCCGCTGAACGCGTTCTGGCTGATGACCAATCGGATCGGCCTGCAAGGCTCTGTGTGGTTCACCACCGGCGAGGGCCAGGACATGGCCGCGATGGTGGCGTCGGGAACGCTCGACGTCTCACCGTTCGAGCATCGCATTTTCCCGCTATCGCAGGTGAATGATGCGATGGCCGCCATGAGCAATCGTGACGGCGGCTTCACGAACTTCGTTGTCGATCCGACGCGAGCCGGGTAGCGATTGCTCTAGAGTTGACGCATGTCCCTTTCGGAATTCCGGTGCCCACTTTTCCGGGACATGCGCTAGGCGGGCTGGCCCGCCTCGGCTTCCACCTTGGCCTTGCCGGCGGACGTGCCCTCGACATTCGGCATGAACAGCCGCGCCATGGTCGGGATCACCAGGAGACTGCAGATCGGCGACAGCAGCATGCCGCCGACGATCACGCAGGCGAGCGGCTGCTGCACCTGCGAGCCGATGCCGGTCGAAAGCGCCGCAGGCACGAGGCCGATGCAGGCCGACAGGCCGGTCATGAACACCTGGCGCATCCGCGCCTCGCCGGCCTGCAGGATCGCGGTCTCGGTGCCCATCCCCTCCTCCATGTCGCGGCGGATGTAGGAGACGAGCAGGATGCCGTCCATGGCGGCGACGCCGAACAGCGAGATGAAGCCGACCGCCGCCGAAACGCTGGCGTGCAGTCCCGCCACATAGAGCCCGAGGATGCCGCCTGCGACCGCAAACGGAATTCCGGACAGCGCGATCAGGCTGTCGCGCACCGAGTTGAACAGGCTGTAGAGCAGGGCAAGGATCAGCAGCAGGCTGAGCGGCACGATCACCGCGAGCCGCTTCTTCGCCTCCTGCAACGCGCCGAACTCACCCGACCATTCCATCCGATAGCCCTGCGGCAGCGGCACGGTGCGGGCGATTCGCGCCTGCGCGTCCGCGACGGTCGAACCGAGATCGCGCTCGCGCACGCTGTATTTCAACGGAATGAAGCGCTGGCTGTTCTCGCGGTAGATATAGGCCGCACCGCTGTCGAGTTTCACCTCGGCGACGTCGCTGAGCGCGATGTAGGCCGTGGCCGCCTTGGGATCACCGCTCGGCAACGCGATCGGAATCGAGCGGATCGCATCGATGTTGTCGCGGTATTTCGGCGCGAGCCGCACCGTCAGCGCCGAGTGGATCTCGCCTTCGTAGACACGTGTCACCTCCTGCCCGCCGATCGCTGCCTGCACAACCGTGTTGATATCGCCGACCGAGAAGCCGTAGCGCGCGGCCTTGGCGCGGTCGATCCGCACGGTGAGATTGGGCTGACCGAGCAGGTTGAACGCCGCGGGATTGACGACGCCCGGCACCTTGGCGAGCTCGGATTTGAGCTGCTTGGACAGCCGCTCGAGCTCGCCGAGATCGCGTCCAAACAGCTTGATCGAGTTCTCGCCTTTGACGCCGGACACCGCCTCTTCGATGTTGTCCTGGATGTACTGCGAGAAGTTGAAGTCGATGCCGATGAACTCGTTCGACAGCTTGGCGTTCATCTGCCGCACCAGCTCGTCCTTGGTCATGCCCTTGGGCCATTCACTGCGCGGCTTCAGTGGAACGAAGAATTCGGCCAGGAACGAGCCGTCCGGATCGGTGCCCTCATCGCCCCGCCCCTGTTCGGACGTCACTGTCTGAACCGGAGCGAATTGCAGGATGGTTCGCCGGATTCCGGCAACGGTGTCCATGCCCGCTTCGAGGTTGATCGTCGGCGGCATCACTGCACGGATCCAGAGATTGCCCTCCTCGAGCTTGGGCAGGAACTCGGTGCCGAGGCGCGCGCCAAGCACGCCGACGATCAGCAGGAAGCCCACCGCGATGGCCGCAGCAGCCCGCGCGTTCCTGACCGCCAGCGGCAGCAGGACCTGATAGACCCTGCGAAGTGAGCGCACCAGGATGGTTTCGACCTCCTGCAGCTTGTCGGGCAGGAGCACCGAAGACAGAACCGGGGTGATCGTGAACGTCGCGATCACGGCGCCCAGCAGGGCGTAAGCATAGGTGCGCGCCATCGGTCCGAAGATCTGGCCCTCCACACCCTGCATGGTGAACAGCGGCAGGAAGGCCGCGATGGTGATGACGACCGAGAAGAAGATCGGCTTGTTGACCTCAGCCGCGGCAGTCAACACGCGATTGAGCTTGTCGCGGTATCCGGCCTGGCCGTCGGCCAAGGCACGGCGCGCGTGATGGGCGAGATGGCGGAAGATGTTCTCCACCATGATGACGGTTGCATCGACGATGATGCCGAGGTCGATCGCGCCGATCGACAGCAGGTTTGCCGACTCGCCGCGCAGCACCGTGATGATGACCGCGACGAACAGCGCGACCGGGATGGTGGCTGCAACGATGATGGCAGATCGCAGATTGCCGAGGAACAGCCACTGGATCAGGAAGATCAGCGCGATGCCGAACGCCATGTTGTGCAGCACGGTATGGACCGTGATGCCGACGAGGTCGCCGCGGTCGTAGAACGGCACGATCTTGACGCCCTTCGGCAGCGTGCCGTCGGTGTTGAGCTTCTCGACCGCCTCGCGAACGCGCGTCACGACTTCCATCGTGCGCTCGAACTTCTGCATCAGGACCATGCCATTGACGACATCGGTCGTGTCGTCGCGGCCCGAGATGCCGAGCCGCGGCCGGAACCCGACCTGCACCTTGGCGAGGTCCGACAGCACGACCGGCAGGCCGCCCTGCTGGGTCAGAACGATGTTCTCGATGTCCTTGACCGAGGTGATGACGCCGATGCCGCGGACGTTCACCGACTGCTCGCCGAGCGAGATCGTGCGGCCGCCGACATTGGCGTTGCTCGAGCCGATGGCGTTGATGATCTGCGGCAGCGTCAGGCCAAAGGCGCGCATGCGGTTGAGGTCGATCTCGGCCTGGAATTCCTTGGTCTTGCCGCCGAGCACCAGCACGTCGGAGACGCCGGGCACGAGGCGGAGCCTGCGCTCGACCACCCAGTCCTGCAGCGTCCGCAGCTCCATCGAGTCCATGCCCGGCGGGCCGGCGAGCTGGTAACGGAAGATTTCGCTGATGGTGCCGGCGGGAGAAATCACCGGCTGGACGGTCGGTGGAAGCTCGACATCCTTGAGGCGGTTCAATGCCTGTTGGCGGACGAAGTAATAGTCCCGGCCGTATTCGAATTGGAGCCGGATGAAGCCCAACGCGAACACCGAATTCGAGCGGATGAATTTCAGCCCCGGCGTGCTGGCGACCGCGATCTCGATCGGGATGGTGACGTAGCGCTCGACCTCTTCCGGAGATTGTCCGGGATACTGGGCGATGATCTCGATGATCGGCGGGGCCGGATCGGGATAGGCCTCGATGTTGAGCACCGAGAACGCGCCAAACCCAATGCCGAGAAAGGCAGCAAATCCAATCAGGACCAGCGGCCTCCGCGAAAGGCAGACGGCAATCAGGCTTCGAATCATCGCCCCTCGGGCAGGTTGCCGGGCAGGTCTATACCCGATTCAAAAACGTAAGGCCAAAGCGCCCGCATCTAGTGCGCCGGCTCCGGAACGGTTTCGCCGCCGGCATGCGGCACCGAACGGCGCGAGAACATCTCGATCAGCACCGGCAGCGTGACCAGGATGACGAAGGGCGCCAGCATCATGCCGCAGACCACCACCACCGCGAGCGGCTTTTGTACCTGCGACCCGATGCCGGTGGACAGCATGGCGGGCAGGAGCCCGACGCCGGCGATGACGCAGGTCATGAGCACCGGCCGCATTTGCAGCTCTCCGGTGCGCAGGATGGCGGCGCGGCGCTCAAGGCCCGAGGCGATGAGCTGGTTGTATTGCGAGAGGATGATGATGCCATCCATCGTCGAGATGCCGAACAGCGCAATAAAGCCGATGGCGGCCGAGACGCTGAACGGAATCTGCATCAAGAACAAGCCGAAGATTCCGCCGATGACGGCCATCGGAATGACGCTCATCGCCAGGATCGTATCCGGCAGCGACCCGAAATTGATCCAGAGCAAGAGCCCGATCAGCGCGAGGCACAGCGGCACGACGATCTTCAGCCGGGCGATGGCGTCCTGCAGATTTCCGAATTCGCCGACCCATTCCAGGCGCGACCCGGGCGGCAACTGGACCTGCTGACGCACCTTCGACTGCGCCTCCAGGATTGCGCCGCCGAGATCGCGGTCGCGCACGCTGAATTTGATCGGCAGATAACGCTGCTGCTTCTCGCGATAGATGTAGGACGCACCGGACAGGAGCTTGACGGTCGCAACCTCGCTCAACGGGATCTGCGTCACGCCACCGGCCTGGTTCTGCACGCCGATGCGGATGTTCTGGATCGCCTCGGTGGCCTGCCGGAACTGCGGCGCCAGACGCACGACGATCGGGAAATAACGGTCGCTGCCCGGCTCGTAGATGTTGCCGGCGGATTCACCGCCAATCGCGATATGAACCGTCGAATTGATATCGCCGGGCGTGAGGCCGTAACGCGCCGCGCGCTGCCGATCGACGTCGATCTGAAGCGTCGGCTGGCCGAGCGAGGTGAAGACGGCGAGATCGGCGATGCCCGGGACCGTGGCCAGCACCGCCTTGATCCTCGCGGCTGTCTCCGACAGCGTCTTCAGATCGTTGCCGAACAGCTTGATCGAGTTTTCGCCTTTGACCCCGGACACGGCCTCCGCGACGTTGTCCTGAAGATATTGCGAGAAATTGAACTCGACGCCGGGAAACTCGAGCTGGAGCTTCTTCAGCACCTCCTGGGTCAACTCGTCCTTGCCGACGCCCGGACGCCACTCCATGGCGGGCCGGAGCGGCACGAAGAACTCGGCGTTGAACGGTCCCGCCGCATCCGTGCCGTCGTCCGGGCGGCCCTGTTGCGACACCACGGTTTCGACCTCGGGAAAATCGCCGATCACCCGCCGCATCCGATTGACGTAGTCGTTGCCCTCATCCAGCGAGATGGTCGACGGCATGGTCGCGCGAACCCAGAGATTGCCCTCTTCGAGCTTGGGCAGGAACTCGAGACCCAGCGAGCGTACGGCGACGGCGGTGAGTATCAGCAGCACGGCGAGACCGCCCAGCACAATCGGCTTGTTGCGAACTGCAAGCACAAGGATCGGCGAATAGAGCCGGTGCAGGACCCGCACCACGAGCGTCTCGGTCTCGCGGACGTGCTCCGGCATGATGATGGCGCTCAGCGCCGGCGTCACCGTGAAGGTCGCAAGCAACCCGCCAAGCAATGCATAGGCATAGGTCTTCGCCATTGGGCCGAAGATGCGGCCTTCGACGCCGCTTAGCGTGAACAGCGGCAGGAATCCGGCAATGATGATCGCCGCGGCAAACAGGATGGAGCGGTTGACGTCGGTGCCGGCGTAATAGATCGCGGCAAGCTTGCCGCTGAACCCATGGGGCGCCGTGGGCTGCATGGCCGCCGCACCGGGCTCGGCTTGGGCAATGCCGTGGATCGCGCCGAGCCTGCGGAAAATGCTCTCGACCATGATGACCGTGGCATCGACGATCAGGCCGAAGTCGATGGCGCCGACCGACAGCAGATTGGCCGACTCCCCGCGCAGCACCAGGATGCCGATGGCGAAAAACAGCGCGAACGGAATTGTCAGCCCGACAATCACGGCGCTGCGCAGATTGCCGAGGAACAGCCATTGCAGCAGGAACACCAGACCGATGCCGATCACCATGTTGTGCAGCACCGTGCGCGTGGTGAGGTCGATCAGATCCTGACGGTCGTAGATCCGCTCGATCTTCACGCCAGGCGGCAGCACGCCGCTGCTGTTGATGTTCTCGACCTCGGCTCGCACGCGGGCGATGGTCGGCGAACTCTGCTCGCCGCGCCGCATCAGAACGATGCCCTCGACCACGTCGTTGTCGTCGTCCTTGCCGGCGACGCCGAGACGGGGCTTGTTGCCGACAATCACCGTCGCGACGTCCTTGACCAGCACCGGATTGCCGCCGCTCTGGGTCAGCATGGTGTTGCCGAGATCGTCGAGCGACCTGATGAGGCCGACGCCGCGCACCACCGCGACCTGCGGGCCGATATTGATGGTGTTGCCTCCGACGTTGACGTTGCTGTTGTTGAGGACCTGAAGGATCTGCGAGAACGTCACGCCATAGGCGAGCATCTTGTTGAAGTCGACCTGGACCTCGAAGGTTTTGGTCTTGCCACCCCAGCCGATGACGTCGACCACGCCGGGCACGGCGCGGAAGCGCCGCTCCAGGATCCAGTCCTGCAGCGTCTTGAGGTCGGTCAGGCTGAAGTCGCGCGGGCCAGCGAGCTTGTAGCGGTAGATTTCGCCGATCGGGCTGATCGGAGAGATTTGCGGTTGTGCGCCGTTGGGCAGCTGCGGCAGCTGCGCCAGCCGGTTCAGCACCTGCTGCAGCGCCTCCTCATAGGTGTAGTCGAACGTGAACTGCAGCTTGATGTCGGAAAGGCCGTAGAGCGAAACGCTGCGGATGCTGCGCAGGTTCTTGAGGTTCGAGGTCTGCGCTTCGATCGGGATCGTGATGTAGCGCTCGATCTCCTCCGCCGAGAGCCCTTCGCTCTGGGTGATCACGTCCACCATCGGCGGCGTCGGATCCGGATAGGCCTCGATGTTGAGCTGGCGGAAGGCGACGAGGCCTCCGGCCATCATCATCACGAACACCACGACCATCAGGACGCGGTGTTTCAGCGCAAAGGCAACCAGCGCATCCATAGAGATGGGGTCCCGCGCGCCTGAAGCGCGATCAAGTGCCCGCAGCCTGGTCGACGAACAGGCTGCCCTTGGTCACGACGGACTCGCCTGGCTGAAGACCCTGGAGCACCTGCACGAAGCCGCCCCGCGTCATGCCTGCCTTGATCTGCCGCACTTCGATGGACTTGTCGGCGCGCGCGACCCAGACCCGCGCCGTGTCGCCCTCGTAGATCACCGCCTCGCGCGGCACCGCAATCGAAGTCTCGCCGTCGTCGGTGTAGATCGTGACCGACGTGAACATCTCCGGCTTGAACTGTCCTTTCGCGTTGTCGATCGTTGCGCGCACCAGCAGGCGGCGAATGCTCGGATCGAGCGACGCTGCAACGTGATCGATCGTCGCTTTGAACACCGTGTTCGGATAGGCGAGCATGGTGAATTCGATCGCCTGGCCGGCGCGGACCTTGGGCGCCTCGCTCTCGCGCACGAAGGCGGTCATCCAGACCGTCGAAAGATTGCCGATCACAAAAACCGGGTCGATGGCGCCAGTGCTGGTGTAGCTGACGTACTGGCCAGGGCCGATCTTGCGCTGGACCACCGTGCCCGACAGCGGCGCATAGATCGGCGTGTCGGAGCTGATCTTGCCCTGGTCCTGGAAAGTGGCGATCTCCGCCTCGGTCTTGCCGAGGATCATAAGATTGTTGCGCGCGGCTTCGAGCGCAGTCTCGGCTGTACGCAGATCGGCGCGCGACTGAACCAGCGTCGCCTGCGCCGTCTGAAAGTCACGCAACGGGCCAGCCTTGCCTTCGTAGAGCGTGCGATTCTGCTTCTCGATGATTTCCGCAATCGCCACCGCCGAGCGGGCCTTGTTCAAGCCTGCGACCGCAGCCAGAAAACTGTTCTGCGCCGAGACCATGTCGGAGGCCTCGATGAAGAACAGCGGCTGGCCCTGCTGGACGATGTCGCCGGCCTTCGCCAGCACACGCGTGACGCGCCCGGCATAGGGCGGATAGATTGCCGTCGAATGCTCCTCGTTGATCGAGATCTTGCCCTCGGTGGTGTGGTCGGAGCGGAAGGCGATCTGCTTGCACGGCTCAATGCCGAGCGACGCCCATTGCGCCGGTGTCGGCACAAAACGCGCCGGACGCCTCGCCTGGCTCGACACCTCCGGGTCACCGTTGACCGCGACCTTGGACGGGCTGCCGTTCTGAGCCATCGACACAACGACGACGGCCGCCACGGCCAGGACCGCGACGACGATCAGCGCATGTGTGCGGCTCAAGCCGGCCCGCACCCACTGCGAACAGCGGGAAAAAAGCGTTTCCAAACCCAGACTCCTCCCCCCAGAGAGGTCATTCCGCACAGGGAAGGTCCTTTCACTGAGGACATTTTGTCGCGGGTGTATAGCAGAAAAGGTCGCGGAAATAATTAAAAAGCAGCCATGTTGGCCGCTGCGGCGCACCCAACTGCAGCCCGCCTTACTGTCCCGTACCGCCTTGAATTCAGGGCATTATTTCAACCCGCGTGAAAGGCCAAACCTGACAACCCTGACAGGTGCGCGGGCAGACGCCCCGCTTATGCCTCGATTCAGCCTTCTTCTCAGCCGCGATCAGTCAAGCGGCGGCAGCGCCAGCGCCGCGTCGACCAGCGCCCCGGCCCGCTTCCAGTCGAAGTTGCGGTTAACGTTCTGCTTCACCAGGAACGACGCCCCGCCATAGAACTTCTCGTACTGCTGGTGGCGGCTACCGAACTCCGAGCCGAGGAAATCCCACAGAAGCCGCATCAGCGCGATCCGGCTGCGCGCGTCGGTCGAGGCGGAGCGCTGATAGCGTTCCATGTCGGCCCGGGTCTCGGGGTTCTCCAGGTCGGCGAGCGACGACGGCAGCGTGATGAACGCGCCGCCCGCGAGCTCGCGGATCATCTCCAGCATCCGGCCGTTGAACTCCGACTGCATCGCCATGGCCGAATAAAGGATCAGCGGCGACGGCCACAGCACGCCGTCCTTGATCGGCGCGGCGGTCTCCTGCGCGAGCAGCATGCCCTCATAGATCGAGACCAGTGCCGCAAGCTCGCCCATCATCACCTGGACCGGCGGCGCGGCGATGTTGCCGGTCATCTCGTTCATGCGCTGCGCCAGCCCGATCATGAAGCGGAGCTTGGTGACGTAGCGCACCTGCGCCTGATGGTTGCCGAGCGTGTGTGCGGTGGTGTTCCACCACTGGGCGCGGCTGATCTCGATGTTGCGGTAGATGAAGACGTGCTCCCACGGCACGAACACGTTGTCGAAGATCACGTAGTTGTCGGTCTCGTCGAACCGGCTCGACAGCGGATAGTCGAACGCGTTGTCGGCCCTGAGCGCGAACGGCCGGCGCGGATAAAGCTTGAGCCCCGGCGCGTTGATCGGCACGGCGAGGCAATTGGCGTAGTTCTCGTCGCCCGGCTGCAGCGGATGGATACAGCTCAAATGCAACCAGTCGGACAGCACGCCGCCGGTCGCGAGCTGCTGCGCGCCGGAAATGACGATGCCGTCGTCGCGCTCCTTGACCACGCCGGCATAAAGCGCCGGATCGCTCTGCTTGTGCGCCGGCTTGCTGCGGTCGATCTGCGGCGGGACGATCGCGTAGCTGACGTAGAGATGCTCGTCGCGCATCTTCTCGTAGAAGGCCGTGACGTTGTCGGCGTATTTCTGCCCGTCCTTGGCGAACACCTCCGGAACCGAGGCATAGCCAGTGAAGAAGCCCGCGACGTGATCGGGCGTGCGTCCCATCAGGCCGAAGGTCGCTTCGGCCCATTTCTCGGAGAACAGCCGGCGTGCGCGCAGATCGGCGTGCGATCGCGGGATTTCGTAGGAGCGATGCACCGGCCCGCCGGTCTTCGGCGAGGTGAAGGTCATCAATTCGCGGTTCTCGGGTGCGGCGGCGATGTCGTAGAGCCGCGCAATCGATTGTGCCGCCCCGCGGAACGCCTTGTGCTTCGTCACGTCCTTGACGCGCTCGCCTTCGACGAACACCGCGCGTCCGTCGTCGAGTGAGCGCAGATATTCCGCTCCGGTGCGGAGCGGCGTCGCCGCGGTCGTGCCCGGCTTCGGCCGATCCTGAGAAAGCGTCGTCATGGGCTGATCTCCACGTCCGGCCTGCGCGGGCCGTTTAGCTCCAGAATTTACCTACATTATGTATATAACCCAATGGCCGGTCAAGCGGCCTTCGTGCTATGAACGATTCGCGATCCGGGGCCCCCATGGCTGCGAAAAAACCAGACCAGCAGACGGTGTCGAAGCCCCGACGCGAGTTCGTCTCGCCGGTGACCGTGACGCTGCCGCCGATGCTCGCCGGCGGCAGCGACGTGGCCTTCCGCGAGACCGTCTATCTGATGGTGCTGGCATTCGGCCGGCTGCATTCATGCCGCGAGGCGTTCGGGCGTGCGCTGTCGCTCACTGCTTCGCAGTTCATCGTGCTGATCGGCACCGCCTACCGGCAAGGCACCGAAGGCGTGACGATCCGGGCGCTGGCCGATCACACCCAGCTTGCCGCGACGCACGTCACGACCGAGGTGGGGCGGCTGATCGGCAAAGGGCTCCTGATCAAGGAGGCCAATACGCGCGACCGGCGGAGCGTGCTGGTCCGGCTATCGCCCAAGGGCGAAGCCGCAATCCGCTCGGTCAATCCGCTGCTGCGCCGTGTCAACGACGAACTGTTCAAGAACGTGTCGCGCAGCGAATTTGCCGCGGTCTCGCGCTTTCTCGCCAAATTCGCCCATAACAGCGAAGACGCATTGATCGAAATCCAGCGCGCCGAACGCGAGCGTGCCGCGGCGGATCGTGTTGCGCGAACCGCAAGGCAGGATTGAGCGGCGGCCAAGCCCTTGCCTCCCCGGCGTACGTCGATCAACCTTTGCCGCAGATCAAGCGAGAGGAAGCATGTCGGAACTGGAACGCTGGGAGACGCGCTATGCCGCGCCGGGATATCACTTCGGCAAAGCGCCGAACGCATTCCTCAAGGGCAAAGCGCATCTGCTGAAGGCCGGACAGAAAGCCCTGTCGGTTGCCGACGGCGAAGGCCGCAACAGCGTGTTTCTCGCCGAGCTCGGCCTCGACGTGCGGGCGATGGACTTCTCGCCGAACGCACTGGCCAAGGCGCGGGCGCTGGCCGAGGAGCGCGGCGTGACCGTGCATTTCGAACGGGCCGATCTCGAGACGTGGACCTGGCCTGCCGGCGAGTTCGACCTCGTCGTTGCGATCTTTATTCAGTTCTGCCCGCCGGCTCTGCGGGCCCGCGTGTTCGAAAACATGAAGCGGGCGCTCAAGCCGGGCGGATTGATCCTGATGCAGGGCTACCGTCCCGAGCAGCTCAAGTACAAGACCGGCGGCCCGTCGCAGGTCGAGCAGCTCTACACGCGAGAGCTCCTGGAACAATCATTCGCCGATTGCGCGTCGGTCGAGATCGAGGAGTACGATCGCGAGGTGCACGAGGGTGCAGGTCACGGCGGCATGTCCGCCTTGATCGACCTGATCGCGCGAAAATAGCAGGGAGCGAGCTATGATCAAGTTGCTGAGGCTCGGCCACGCCACCTTCGAGACGCCGGATCTGGAGAAGGCGATCGAGCACCACACCCAGGTGATCGGCCTGTCGCTGGCCGGCCGCGACGGCAAGCGCGCGTTTCTCGCGACTCGCACCGGCCAGCTTGCCGTCGAACTGCAGCAGAGCTCGCAATCGAAGTGCACCAAGCTCGCGTTCGAGGTGCCGGCCAACGCCGACTTCGCGGACATCCGCCGCGAACTGCAGCAGCACGGCGTCACATCGGAGGAACGCAACGATTCCGTTCCCGGCCTCTCCAAGGTGCTGTCGTTCAAGGACCCCAAGGGCACGAGCATCGAGCTGTTCCGCGACTGGAGTTACGTCGGCAACGAGCAGCAGGTCGTGGGCGCCGGCGTGTTCAAGCTCGGGCATATCGCCTTCATCGTGCCGGAACCGCAGGCGATGGCCGAGTTCTACGGCAAGGTGCTGGGCTTCCGCATGTCCGACTGGATCGGCGACTTCTTCGTGTTCATGCGCTGCAACGCCGACCACCACACGGTGAACTTCATCCGCGGCGACAAGATCAACATGCATCACATCGCCTACGAGGTGCGCGACTTCGCGCATCTGCAGAACGCATGCGACATTCTCGGGCAGCGGAAAATCCCGATCGCCTGGGGCCCGACGAGACTCGGTCCGGGCCACAACGTCGCGATCTTTCACCGCGATCACGACGACTGGATCACCGAGTTCTATGCCGAGCTCGACCAGATGAAGGACGAAGACCTCGGCTATTTCGATCCCCGCCCCTGGCACCGCGACCGGCCGCAGCGCCCGAAGATCTGGGACAACGCCGTGGTGGCGCAGATCTGGGGTCCGCCACCGACTCCGGATTTCCTGCGACGGAAGTAGCACCGCCGTCAGTCGGCCGCAGTCGACCGTGCCTCATTGGCCGAAAACATGCGCCACCAGGCACAGGAACGGGAATTCTCTGGACGAGCACGAACTCCCCGGGCCAATTGCGACGATGGTCAGCAGAACCACGAACAGCACCGCTCCTGCGATGCCACCGACCTTGCCCCAGTTCAATCAACGCTCCTTTGACCGGACCAACAGACCGATCGATCAAAGCTTCTCCTGCAGGAACCGCAGCAGCCGTGGCGCCATGAAACCGGAGAAGCTTCCCGGCTCCTCGATCGGATCGCCGCCGAAGTAGTGCGGCGCGCCTTGCAGGATCGTGGTGCGGACGAAGCAGCCCGCCTGCTTGAGCGCAAGCACGAAGGCGTCGGTGTGCGCCCTGCGGTCCACCAGGTCGTCCTCGGTGCCGACGCTGAGGTGCACCGCGACCTTGTTGTTGGCGCTCACCGCATAGCTGATCGGCGAGGCGTCGAAATAGAGCTTGCGGTTGTCGGCGAGCGAAGCGCCGAGGAACCATTCGATGTTGTTCTGCTTCGGGCTCTGCCGATTGTACGTCTGCCACATCTCGGCGACGTCATAAACGCCATAGACCCCGGCGAACACCTTCACGTCGGTGCTCTCGTTGGCATGCGGGTCGTTCGGATAGCCGCCCGCGAACGGAGCGCCCTTGCCCGCGAGCGCCGCAAGCGCGCCGAGGTTCCCGCCCGCCGAGTGGCCGAAGATGCCGAGGCGGTCGCCGGCGATGTTGAGCGCCTTGGCGTTGCCGCGCACGTACTGCACGGCCGCCATCACGTCCTGCACCGCGTGGGGGAACGTCTTCTGGTTCGCTTTGGCGAGCCGGTAGCTGATCGCAAACAGCGCCACGCCGCGGGCGGCGAGCCACGGGCCCCAGTACTGGAACGCGCTGCGCGCGCCCTGCACCCAGCCGCCGCCGTGCACGCCGACCAGCGCCGGGAATGGGCCCGCGCCCTTCGGCAGATAAAGATCGCCTGCAAGCGCAACGCTGTCATGCGTGGCGTAGGTCACGCCCGGCCGGGTTTCGATTTCCAAGAGCTTTTCGGCCGAACTCATGCGCGCATTCCTCTCCGTTGAACCTCAATTGCGGGCGGCGATCTTGAAACAGCGGCTGCGCTCGTGCAATGGGTTGGCAGGGCAGGAAAAACAACGGGCTTCAGCGTATGTCCGCGAGTGCAGCGGCGGTTTCTTCCATCGCGGTCAACGGCACGAACATCGAGCTTGTCGAGCGCGGGCACGGCCGGCCGGTCCTGTTTCTGCATCCCGGCATCGGCATCGACGCAAATGCGCCCGTGCTCGAGGCGCTGGCGCGCGGCGGCCGCGTCATCGCGCCGTGGCATCCGGGCTTCGGCGCGTCGCAACTGCCGAAGGGCATGAACACGGTCGACGACATCGCGTATTTCTATCTCGACCTGCTCGACCAACTCGATCTCAACGACACTCTGGTCGTCGGCATAGGCCTCGGTGGCTGGATCGCGGCCGAAATCGCCGTGAAAGACTGTTCCCGCTTCTCGCAGCTCGTGCTGGCGAATGCGGTGGGCGTGAAGATCGGCGACCGCGAGACCCGCGACATCGTCGACATCTGGTCGTTGATGCCCGCCGAGTTCAACACGCTCGCCTATTTCGATCCCAAGGCCGGCGAGCGCGACTACAAGTCCCTGCCGGAGCAGGAATCGCTGACCGCGGCGCGCAACCGCGAAGCGCATGCGCGCGTTGCCTGGTCGCCCTACATGCACAATCCCAAGCTCAAGAACCGGCTGCACCGCATCAAGCCGCCGACGCTGTTTCTCTGGGGCACCGCCGACGGCATCCTGAGCGAGTCTTACGGGCGCGGCTATTGCGCGCTCATTCCCGGCGCGAAATTCGAGACCATCGAGCGGGCCGGCCACTTCCCGCATCTCGAGCAGCCCGAGGAATTCGCCCGCCGCGCGCTCGCCTTCGCCGAAGTCCCGCAAGCCATGCCCCGCACGCGCCGGGCCTGAGCAGCGCCCAAGGAGACAGGCCATGCAGGTCTATCACTTCACCGAGCAGCCCTATTACCCGGCGTGGAACCACCACAAGGGTTCGCTGCGGGTGAACCTGCCAAACGAGATGTGCGATCCGCAAATCGCCGGCGACCTGTTCCACCGCTATTACGACGAGTGGAAGCTCGCCGACGAGCTCGGCTTCAACATCATGGTCAACGAACACCATCAGACCGCGACCTGCATGTCGTCGACGGTGATCGTCGGCCTGTCAGTGCTGGCGCGCGAGACGAAGAAGGCGCGCCTGCTGGTGCTCGGCTATCCGATCGGTCACCGGCCCGATCCGCTGCGCTGCGCGGAGGAGCTTGCCACCATCGACGTGGTGTCGCGCGGCCGGCTCGACATGGGCTTCATCAAGGGCGTTCCTTACGAGTTTCCGGCGTCGAACCAGAACCCGGTCGGCGTCATGGACCGCTTCTGGGAGTCGCACGATTTCATCCTCAAGGCGATGACGCATCGCGGCGAGCCGTTCAACTGGGAGGGCGAGCACTTCCACTACCGGCAGGTCAACATCTGGCCGCGCCCGGTGCAGCAGCCGCATCCGCCGGTCTGGACCACCACCGGCAACCGCACGCAGGCGAAGCTCCTCGGCGAGAAGGGCTACGTGATGGCGACGCTCGGCTCGGGCTACGCCACGCGGCCGCTCTACGACGCCTATCGCGCGGCCTATGCGGCGAAATGGAAGCGGCCCGCGCCGGCGGACCGCTTTGCCTATCTCGGGCTTGTTGCCGTTGCTGATAACGAGGCGGAAGCGCGCCGCCGCGGCGAGCTGGTTGCCGGCTATCTCTATTCCTCGTCGATCGTGCACGTGCCGTTCCGCAATCCGCCGGGATTTCTGACGGCGGACGACAACGCCAAGATGCTGCGGGGCCTGACCGCGCCGCGCAGCTTCACCAAGGATCGCCGCGCGATCAACATGCACTCCGGCAGCGTGCAGGATCTGATCGACGCAGGCCTCCTGTTCTGCGGCACGCCGGATCAGGTCTATCGCCAGATCGTCGATTTCACCGAATACTGCGGTGGCATGGGCAACCTGCTGATGATGGGCCACGCCGGCTTCCTGTCGCACGAGGACACCGTGTCCAACCTCACGATGTTCTCGCAAGAGGTCATGCCGCGCCTTGCGGCCTACAAGCAGCCCGAGCCGCAAAGCGTGGCGGCGTAGGCCTGCCGCGCTTGCGGCACCGCTGTCGCAAGCGATTAGCTGCCACCGCCGTCTTTGTATCGCGGGCATGCGTCATTCACGGACGCGATTGCCGATAAGCCCGGCGTTATCGCGTCGGAGTGAATTATCCGACATATCCACAAAGCAGTGCCGCAATAGGACAGCGATTCCACGATTGCTCTAACGCGCGATTAAAGAGTCGGGCCGCACCATTCGCCCGTCACCTGCCAAGTCACCTGCCAAGTCACCTGCCAAGTTGGTTGGCCCAAGTCCCTTGGCCGTCGTGTCCCGTTTATTCAGTCGTTCAGGGGAGAACGCATGACCGACACGAAAACACTGCTGCAATCGGCCGCCCGCTGCCGCCGCATGGCGGCGCGAAGCGCAACCGAGGCGATCGCCCGAAAATTCCTGGCGCTGGCGCAGGACTATGAGGAGCACGCCAGACGCGCGGAAAGAGGTGTGGTGATCATCGATCTGAACGGGCCCGATCAGGAGCCCCCGCGAGCGCCGCTGGCCGCGGCGCACGCCAAGGCAGGCTAGAACGTAAGCCCGCTAACGCGCGCCGGCCGCCTCGGCGAGGCCGCGCTCCTTGATCAGCGCCGTCCAGCGCACGATCTCGTCGCGATACATGCGCTCGGTCGCGGCCCCGTCGAGCGGCAACGGCTCGAAGCCGGTCTGCTTCAGCTTGGCCTGCGTCGCCGGATCGCTCACCACCGCGAACACCTCGCGGGCGATGCGGTCGCGCACGCCCTGCGGAATGCCGGGCGCGCCGAAGATGCCCTGCCAGTTGGTGTGGTCGATGCCCGGATAGCCCTCCTCGGCCATGGTCGGCACCTTGGGCGCGATGCCGAGCCGGTGCTTGCTGGCGACCGCCAGGAATTTGAGTTTCGGATTGTCGATCTGACCGGCGGCGACCGCCGAGCTCATCATGTGCGTCTCGATCGCGCCGGAAAGAAGGTCGGTCGTCGCCTGCGAGCCGGATTTGTACTGCACATGCTGCATGCTGATGCCGGTGCGCTGCATCAGCACCTCGCTGACCAGGTGTGCGAGACCGCCATAGCCGGTGGCTCCGAAGTTGATCTTGCCCGGCCGCGCCTTGGCATAGGCGATGAACTCCCTGAGCGTCGAGACCGGGACCTTCTCGTTGACCACGAACAGCGCCGACCACTCGGTCATCATGGCGATCGGCACATAGTCGCGCAGCGGATCGAACGGATAGTCCTTCTGCATCAGCGCCGGCGTGACGTTGCCGCCGAGCGTGCCGAGCAGCAGCGTGTAGCCGTCGGGCCTCGCCTTGATCGCCTCGCGGATGCCGATGACGCTGTTGCCGCCGGGCTTGTTGTCGACGATGACGCTCTGGCCGAAGCGGACGGTGAGCGCTTCGGCGACGATGCGCGCGGCAATGTCGGCGGAGCCGCCGGCGGCGAACGGCGCGATGATCGTGACCTGGCGCGAGGGATAGTTGTCCTGCGCTTGTGCCTGGGCGTGAGCCGGCGCGAGCAGGCCCACGACAACGCCCAGGACGAGCAGCAGACGCGCCTGATCGAACATGCAGCGCCGGCGCAGCATCACGCTCTCGCGTATTTGCCGCGGCCGAAGAAGCGGTCCTTGTGGTCGTCGGTTGCGGTTTCGCGGCTCGATTTGATCTCGCCCTGCCTGGCGATCATGGTCTTGATCGCAGGCCGCGCCGAAAGCTCCTCGAACCAGCGCTTGAAGTTCGGCAGGTTGTCGATGTAGGCGCCCTGTGCCTGATGCTGGCGCGTCCAGGGAAACGTGGCCATATCGGCGATCGAGTACTCCTTGCCGCCGAGATACTTCACCTCGCCGAGCCGCTTGTTGATCAGATCGTAGAGCCGCAGCAGCTCGGTCTTGTAGCGGCTGACCGAGTATTCGTTGCCGGGCTTGGGCGCGAACAGATTGAAGTGCGTGAAGTTGCCGAACGCCGGCCCGACACCCGACACCTGGATCATCAGCCACTGGATGACCTCGTACTTCGACGCCATGTCCTTGGGCATGAACTTGCCGGTCTTTTCGGCGAGATACATCAGGATCGCGCCGGACTCGAACACGGTGTACGATTTGCCGCCCGGACCGTCGTGATCGACGATCACCGGGATCTTCTTGTTGGGGTTGAGCAGCTCGAACTCGGACGTGTGCTGCGCGCTCGCCCAGACATCCACCGGCTTGAAGTTGTACTTGAGCCCGCACTCCTCGAGCATGATGAAAATCTTCTGCACGTTGGGGCTGGTCAGTCCGTAGAAGTCGATCATGGTCCTCACCTGAGAATTGATTGCCGCCGATACCACCGGCCGACTGCCTGCGTCCGCGTGTCGCGGTTTTCCGGACAGCGGAACGAACCCTAGAGCACGTCCCGTTCCAATGGAACGGGACGTGCTCCAGATTCTTTAGGTGGCGCATGTCCTTTCGGAAAACCGGTGCCCACTTTTCCGGGACATGCGCTGACGCGTCACAAGCACTTCGACCACCGCCCCCGGAACTCATCGGTCACGGCGCACAAACTTGCATCGCGCCCGCAGTTGACAGCCGCACACCCGCCTGAAAACCTCGCCGCCGCAAGCGAAGCCGCGGGGGACGCAAGAAACGGCGGACGCTTGTCGCTGGTGGGACGAAACGCGGGATTTGTTGATGCCGTTCGGCTGTTGCTTCCGGCTTTCTGCCGCGGCGCTCGCGTGCCTTTTCGGCGTTTTGACTGAGGCTCTCGCGCAGGACGCGGTCGAGCCGTTCTATCGCGGCAAGCAGATCAACATCGTGGTCGGCTCCTCCGCCGGCGGCGGCTATGACACCTATGCGCGGCTGCTTGCGCGCACCATGGGCGCTTCGATCCCCGGCAATCCCGCGATCGTCGTGCAGAACATGAGCGGTGCCGGCTCGAACCGCGCGGCGGGCTACATCTATTCGGTCGCGCCCAAGGACGGCACCGCAATCGGCGCGATCTTTCCCGGCGCGGTGCTGCAGCCGCTCCTGAGCGAGCAGCCGGTGCCGCACGATCCCAGCAAGTTCGTCTATCTCGGCAGCGCCAACAGCGACGTCTACGTCTGCTACGTCCGCAGCGACGCGCCGGTGAAAACGTTCAAGGACGTGTTGGAGAAGGAGCTCATCATCGGCGCGAGCAATCCGGGGGCGACCACCTACGACCTGCCGCTCCTGCTCAACAGCGTGCTCGGCGCGAAATTCAAGATCGTCACCGGCTATCCCGGTAGCCGCGAGATCACGCTCGCGCTCGAGCGCGGCGAGGTGCAAGGCGCCTGCGGCATCGGCTGGACCGGCATCGAGACGATGTATCCAGACTGGTTTGCCAAGGACACCGTCCGCGTGCTGGTCCAGCTCAGCAACAGCGGACACGCCGACCTCAACAAGCGCGGCGTGCCGCGCGCCGCCGAGCTCGCCCGCACCGAGGACGACCGCAAGACCATCGAGCTGGTGTTCAGCCAGGGCGTGTTCGGCCGGCCGTATATTTTACCGCCGGGCGTCCCGGCCGACCGAGTTGCGGCGCTGCGCAAGGCGTTCGTCGCAGCGCTCGACGACCAGGCGCTGCGCGCCGAAGCGGCGAAGATGCAGCTCGACGTCGATCCGATCTCGGGCGGCGATCTGCAGACGCTGGTGACGGGCATCTATGCGACTCCCCAGCATCTGGTAGAACGGGCGCGGCGGGCACTGTCGGCAAAACCAGCGGCGAAATAACGATGACGGGCGTGCGCGCGTGATCAGGGCGGAGAGCAACTGAGCCATGGAAGGCGTCGGAGCAGAAGCAGCCTTCATGGCTGCGGCCGCGGGCAAGGCGTTCCTGCAGCTCATCGAGCCGCATCGCCTGATGTTCCTGATGCTCGGCTGCATGATGGGGCTGGTGCTCGGCATCGTGCCGGGCATCGGCGGCCTCGCCGGCACGGCGATGCTTTTGCCGTTCACCTTCGGCATGGATCCCTACTCGGCGTTCGCGCTGCTGCTCGGCCTTGGCGCCACCACCGCGACCGGCGATCCGATCCCCGCGGTCCTGTTCGGCGTGCCCGGAGGTGCCGCCTCCGCGGCAACCGTCCTCGATGGCTTCCCGATGGCGAAGCGCGGCGAAGCCGGCCGCGCGCTCAGCGCCGCCTATATGTCGTCGCTGATGGGCGGCATCTTCGGCGCGGCCTTGCTCGCGGTGTCGATCCCGATCCTGCGGCCGGTGATGCTCTATCTCGGATCGCCGGAGCTCTTGGCCTTCTCGGTCTTGGGCATATCGATGGTCGCTGTGCTTTCGGGCAGCGCGCCGCTGCGCGGCGTCGGTGCCGGCTGCCTCGGCGTCATGATCGCGATGATCGGCTCCGACCCGCAGACCGGCACGCTGCGCTGGACCATGGACAGCCTCTATCTCTGGGACGGCCTGCCGATCACGCCGGTGCTGCTCGGGCTGTTTGCCCTTCCGGAACTGTGCGACCTGCTGATCGCCCGCACCACCATCGCCAAGACGATCGACAAGGGCAGCATCTACAAAGGCCAGTGGCAGGGCGTGAAGGACTGCTTCCAGAACTGGTGGCTGATCATGCGCTGCTCGTGGATCGGCGGCGGCATCGGCTCGATCCCCGGCATCAGCGCCTCGGTGGTGGACTGGCTCGCCTACGGCCACGCGCTCAAGACCGAGAAGGGCGCGGCGCAGACCTTCGGCAAGGGCGACGTCCGCGGCGTCATCGCCTCGGAAAGCTCCAACAACGCCAAGGAGGGCGGCGCGCTGGTGCCGACCTTGGCGTTCGGCGTGCCGGGCAGCGCGACGATGGCCATTCTCCTTGGCGCGTTCCTGATCCACGGGCTCGTGCCGGGTCCGGACATGCTGCACAAGAACCTCGACATCACCTACGCGATGGTGTGGTCGGTGGCGCTCGCCAACATCCTCGGCGCAGGCCTCTGCTACGCCTTCAGCCCGCAATTCGCCCGCCTCGCGACGCTGCGTTACACGCTGATCCTGCCCGCGGTGCTGAGCGTCGTCTACATCGGCGCCTTCGAGGCGTCGCGAAGCTGGGGCGACCTGATCACATTGCTGCTGTTCGGTGTGTTCGGCTGGCTGATGAAACAGTTCAAGTGGCCGCGGCCGCCGCTGGTGCTGGGCCTGGTGCTCGGCGATTCGATCGAGCGCTACATGTTCATCTCGATCGAGCGCTACGGCTTCACCTGGCTTGCCCGTCCCGTGGTCGCGGTGCTCCTGATCCTTGCGATCATCGGTCTGGTGCGGCCGTTCATCGCCGACATCCGGCGGCAGGGCGGCATCGGCAAGATGGCGACGAGCTTCGGCGCGCCGCGCTTCCAGCCGCAGCAGCTTTTCACGATCTTCTTCATCGCGCTGATCGGCACGCTGGTGGTGGTCGCCCTGCCCTGGCACTTCTCGGCGAAGCTCGTGCCGCTGATCGTCGGCATCGCGGCGCTGACGGTCGCGGGCCTGAGCCTGTTCAACGACATGTGCCGCAAGCCGGAGGCAGCCACCGCCTCGGGCCTCGCCGAGCAGGCGCAGGCCGAGGTCGAGCAGAAGATCCACATGGATCTGGAGTCCGACACCGGCCACCTGCCGGTGCCGACCATCGTGCGTCGCGCGGCACGGTTCTTCGGCTATCTGATCGGCTTCATGGCCTGCATGGGCGTGATCGGGCTCATTCCGACCGCGGCGATTTTCGTCATCATCTTCATGCGCCTGGAAGGTCCGGAACGCTGGAAGCTCGTGATCCCCTACGTCACCGTGCTGATCTTTGCCGTCTGGCTCGCCTTCGACTTTTTCATGTCGCTGCCCTGGCCGCCGACCCTGCTCGGAAAGTTCTTTCCGGTCATGAAATTCATCCCGTCGGTATAGCGGTAGGGATGCAACACACGACGCCAACATTCGGTGGTGCGAGGGCGCAACACCGGTCAAAATAGTTTGATTTGCGGGGAAAATCCGCGGTTTAGGCCGAAAAATAGCGGTCATGCGGCAGGCCGGTCCGGTATCAATGGAGCGGTAGGCCTGATATTTAACGTTATCGGCCTGAAATCGAGGGCTCCGGGATCGGCCGGGGCTGGGGAGAAATCCATGCGACCTGTGCGGTTCGATCAACTGCTGGCGGGAACGGCGCTGGCCACGGCTCTGGCGCTGACGGTCACGTCCACGGCTTCCGCCCAATCGGCCCGCGCGATCTCGAATGCGGTGCCGACGCCGCAGAGCGCCGACCTGCCGCCGCCGTCGCTCAAGGACTTCACCCCGGACAAGCCCGCGGTGGTGAAAACCGCCAACACCGCCGAAGTGACCAGCTCCGTTTCCGGCGCGGCCGCGGCCAAGACCACCGCGGCCGATGCCGCCATCGCCGACAAGCTCCGCGAAATGATGGCAGGCGGCAAGTTCGACCGCATTCTCGGCAGCAAGAAGGAGCGCGCGCCGGTCGAGGCGTTCTATTCGGGCCGCGAGTTCGCGCCGCTGTGGGTCGGCGACGGCGCGATGAGCGCGCGCGCCAAGGTCGCCGCACAGTACCTTTCCGGCGTCGAAGCCGACGGTCTCGACCCCGCCGACTATCCGCTGCCGCAGATCAAGGCGGGCGCAGACGCCGAGACGCTGGCCGAGGCCGACGTGAGGTTCACCGATGCGGTGCTGACGTTCGTGCGCCACGCGCAGTCCGGCCGCGTGCACTACAGCCGCGTCCACACCGACATCCAGTACGACCTCGCCAAGACCGACCCGGCCGAGGTGCTGGCGAAGCTCGCGAGCGCCTCCGACGTCGGCGCGGCACTCGACGGCTACAACCCGCAACAGCCGCAATACAAGGCGCTGAAGGCCAAGCTTGCCGAGGTGCGCCGCGGCAACGACGTCGAGAAGCAGGTGATCCCGTCCGGTCCGGTGCTGAAGTACAGCAAGGACAAGAAGGGCAAGGAAGAGATCATGTCGGACGCGCGCGTGCCGGCATTGCGCGCGCGTTTCGGCATCAAGTCGCCCGAGGGCAACACCAACTACGACCGCGAGCTGTCGAACACGATCGCCAAGTTCCAGAAGGAGCACGGCCTGCAGCCGACCGGCCAGCTCACGCAGGCGACGCTCGACGTCATCAACGGGCCCAAGCGCGACAAGACCGTCGACCTCATCATCGTCAACATGGAGCGCTGGCGCTGGGTGCCGCGCGACCTCGGCAAGACCCATGTGGTCACCAACATCCCGGACTACTCGCTGCGCGTGATGCGCGACGGCCAGCTGGTCTGGAAGACGCGCATCGTGGTCGGCAAGCCGAACCTGGTGACGCCGCTGATCAGCGCCGAGATGAAGTTCATCACGGTCAACCCGACCTGGAACGTGCCGCCCTCGATCATCCAGAACGAATACCTGCCGGCGCTGCAGCAGGACCCGATGGCGATGGAGCGCATCGGGCTCAAGGTCGAGCAGGCGGCCGACGGCACCCTTCGCATCTATCAGCCGCCGGGCGACCGCAACGCGCTCGGCCGCATCCGCTTCAACTTCCCGAACAAGTTCCTGGTGTACCAGCACGACACCCCGGACAAGCACCTGTTCGCGCACGAACGGCGCGCCTACAGCCACGGCTGCATGCGCGTTCAGGACCCGCTGAAGTACGGCGAGGTGCTGCTGTCGCTGGCGCTGCCGAACGAGAAGTACACGGCGGACCGGCTGCAGAAGATGTACGGCGGCTCGGAGATCAACATCAACTTCCCGAACGTGATCCCGGTGCATATCACCTACCAGTCGGCGTTCGTGGACGACGATGGCAAGCTGCAGATCCGCGACGACATCTACGGCCGCGACCGGCGGATGCTCGAGATCCTGAAGGGCTCCGAGCGCAAGGTCGCCGACACCGCGGTGGTCCATCCGAAGACCACGTCGAATGCGCCGGTGCGGGTGGCACCGGGCACGTTCGGTGGCAGCGGAGGAGGCTTCTTCGGCGGCGGTGGCAGCTTCTTCGATCAACTGTTCGGCGCCCCGCCGTCACGGCGTGTCAGCAACAACAACGACCGGCGCACACAGCGCTGAGCGAAGCCAGATCGATTTGATCCGGATCGGCCGCAGCCCCGCTGCGGCCGATTTGTTTTGATCGACGGCGACACGATGCGCTGGGCGGTCGCGTGCATCCCGCTTTCGTTCGCAACGCAACGTGCAGCGAGCTTGAGCGACAACCGCCCGAGTAGCGGCCCGATGACAGGCTCCGCGGCGTGCCCACGTTGTTGCGGCGGAGCAAGAAGATGTGGGCCCGGCTATAGCGCGTCGACCCGCCTCCGCTCGCTCTGCGAGCTACGGCGGGCTTGGAGTCCGCCGTAGCGCCTGAGCGCGAGGGCGGAAGACGCGCGTGAACGCGCTGGTACGCGCCTTGGCCCACCCTACGCTGCCGCCCGAGCCGCATGGCGTACGCGCATAATTGATTCACTTTTCAAACAGCACAGCGAGGCAAGTGTCAGCGCTCCGGGAAATCGCTCGGCACCCGGCCGCCGTCCGTCTTGCCCGCTCGAAACAGAGCGAGGGGAGTGAAGCGTCGCAAGACGCTGGTGCGGAATCCGCCGCACCCATGGCCACCTTACGGTCAGGCCTGTCCCTTCAGCGGAAGGGACGCCGGCCCATGACGCGGGCCGGCGCGCCTTGCGGCGCTTCACCACGGTGTTCGTGAGACCT
>JAIESI010000314.1 GCA_019746135.1 Xanthobacteraceae bacterium | reverse complement strand
GTGAGGAACCGGATGCGGGAATCCTGCACGTCCGGGTCTGTGGGGGGCGAGGGAGGCAACTTCCTCGCCTACCCGGCTCTTGCATGCCCGGCGTAGCTCGCAGAGCGAAGCCGGGGCGCGCCGTCCTTGCTCCGCCGCAACGCGAGCGAAGGCCTCAGCGTGTGGAGGACCCCCCTAATGCTTCGCCCTGCCACCATGCCCGGTCCAGTCCGGCGGGTTCGTCGTCTTGATCCTTCGTCCGTCCTTGACCAGCTCCTTGATCGCGCCGGCGATCGGCATCGACAGCCCCACCTTGTCCGCCATCTTGGCGACGATCTGCATGTCCTTCAGCGCCCAGAGGAACGACACGTTCTCCCAGTTCTTCAGCGCGTCCGACGCGCCGGAGCTGATCAGCAGCGCCTCGCGCAGCTTCACGAGATCCATGCCGTTGGCCTCGCAGAGCCGGCCGGCCTCGATCAGCGCGATGCCGTTCACCCAGAGCAGAAAATTGTTCATCGCCTTGCCGACCTGTCCCGCGCCGATGTCGCCGAGCAGCACGATGTCCTTGGAGAACGTGCCGTAGACCGGCTTCGCCCGCTCGAACACCGCAGGCTTGCCGCCGCACAGCGTCAGCATGGTGCCGTCGTCGGCGGCGCGCTGGCCGCGGCAGATCGGCGCGTCGAGCACCTCGACGCCCTTGGCGCGCGCCTTCTCGGCGAGCATCCGCACGTGCTCGGGCGTGCAGGTCGAGGACACGCCGATGATCGAGCCGGCTCCCATGGTTTCGAGCAGGCCGCCTTGGCCGAGCATCACGGCCTCGGCCTCGTCGTCGTAGCCGACCGCGACGATGACGAACGCGCAGGCCTTGCCGACCGCGGCCGGCGCCGCGGCAACCGCAGCGCCGAGCGCGCGCGCCGCCTCCACGGCCTTCGGCTCGATGTCCTGCGCCAGCACCGCATAGCCGTGCCGGATCAGATGCCGCGTCATCGCCTGGCCCATGCGGCCTGCGCCGACGACGCCGATGGTTTCCTTGGCCGTCATGATGGGTTGCTCTCCCTGTTCGGCGCGCATGTTAGGCCGCAGCGCGGGCCGGACAAGCGGGTGCGGCTCATGGGCCCCGGGCAACCGGCTGCAGCGCAACACGCAAACTGTGCTAGCGTCGCGTTCGACGATGTCCGCAGCTTGAACGGGCACGCTTGACGGGAGGAGGGTACATGGGTGCGCACAGCAGCAACACCGCGCCGCGCGCCGGCCGCACGCTTCACCGCAGAGCGCTGCTGAAGGCCGCGGCGGGCGCGGGCGCATTCGGTCTTGCCGCCCGTCCCGGACGCGCCGTCGCGCAGGGTGCCTATCCGAACCGGCCGATCCGGATCGTGGTCGGCTATGCGGCGGGCGGTCCGTCGGACCTGATCAGTCGCACCATCGGCGCGCGGATGGCCGAGATCATGGGTGCGCAGATCGTGATCGAGAACAAGACCGGGGCGGGCGGCTCGCTCGCCGTTCAGGAGGTGGCCCGCTCAGCGCCCGACGGCTACACGCTGCTGAACACGCCGCTTGGCGCGCTCGTCAACGAATTCCTGTCGAAGACGATCCGGTACGAGTACGGCAAGGACATCACCGCCGTCTGCCCGCACGCGGAGACCTCCAACATCCTGGTGGTCAATCCGGGGCTCGGCGTGAAGTCCGTCGCCGAGCTGGTGAAGCTCGCCAAGGAGAAGCCCGGCACGATCCAGTATGCGACCGCGGGCCGGGGCTCCGCGACGCACCTCAACAGCGAGTATTTCGACACGGTGGCCGGCATCAAGACCGTGCCGGTGCACTACCGCGGCGGCGCGGAGACCGTGAAGGACCTCCTCTCGGGCGAGGTGAAGCTGATGTTTTCCAGCATCGCCCCGGTGCAGCAGTTCGTCCGGGACGGCCGCCTGATCGGGCTTGCGACCACCGGCCCGAAACGCGCCGCGGTGTTCCCGGACCTGCCCACCATCGCCGAGTCCGGCTATCCGGGCTTCGACGTGCGGCTCTGGATCGGCATGACCGCACCGGCCGCGACGCCGAAGGACATCATCCACAAGCTCGCCGACGCCAACAAGAAGGCGCTGGAAGCGCCCGAAATCCAGAAAGCGCTGGCGGCCCAGGGCTTTGCCCCGATGATGGGCTCCGCGGAAGACTTCGACGCCTTCTATCGCTCGGAACGAGAAAAGTGGGGCAAGGTCATCCGCGATACCGGGATGGACAAGGATTAGGTGGTGTCTTGCGGCGGGTTGCAACCGCCACTATCCTTGGAACCAACGGACCAGCGCCTGCTTGTCATAGGTCCGCCAACGACCACTGCAGAGGAAACGAACATGGCCTGGACCACCCCGACCCTCGTCGAAATCTGCATCGGCCTGGAGATCAACGGCTATCTCCCAGCCGAGTTCTGATCGCGCTTCCGTTACCCCACCCACCTAGATGGGTTTGACCGCCATCGTCCTCGGTTCGGCGGCAGGCGGCGGTTTTCCGCAATGGAATTGTAACTGCGACGTTTGCCGGCTCGCCTGGGCCGGCGACCCGCGCGTGCGTGCGCGCACGCAGGCGAGCCTCGCCGTGTCGGCCGATCGTAAGCGCTGGACGCTGCTCAATGCATCGCCCGATCTGCGCTTGCAGATTCAATCCACGCCGGCGCTGCAACCGCGTGACGGCAAAGAAGGGAACAAGCGCGGCAGTCCGATCGACGCCGTGGTGCTGACCGGAGCCGAGATCGATCAGACCGCGGGCCTGTTGAGCCTGCGCGAGCGCTCGCCGTTCACGCTGATGGCGACCGCGGCGACGCTCGCCGCCGTCGCCGGCAATCCGATGTTCGGCGCGCTCGCGCCCGACGTGGTCCGCCGCCGCGCCATTTCGCCCGGAGAGCGGTTCGCAATCGGCGAAGGACTGACCGCGGAGCTGTTCATGGTGCCGGGCAAGGTGCCGCTCTACCTCGAAGGTGAGACCCCCGCGACCGCCGAGGAAACCGCCGCCAATGTCGGCGTCGAGATCAGCGACGGCCGATCGCGGCTCGCCTACGTGCCGGGTGCTGCGGCCATGACACCTGCGCTGCGCGAGCGGCTGACGCGCGCCGACGCGATCCTGTTCGACGGCACGCTGTTCACCGACGACGAGATGATCCGCGCCGGCCTTGGCGAAAAGACCGGGCGGCGCATGGGCCACATGCCCCTCGACGGACCGGACGGCTCCATCGCGGCACTGGACGGGCTTTCCGCACGACGCATCTTCGTGCACATCAACAACACCAACCCGATCCTGGTCGACGGCTCGCCGCAGCGGCAACGCGTGAACGCCGCAGGATGGGAGGTCGCGCAGGACGGCATGGAGATTTCTTTGTGAACCACCGGCCTCGTGTCCCGGGCGCGGCGCAACATGTAATGTTGCGCTGCAGACCCGGGACCCAGCTCTCTTCGGAAGGAACCGGGGTCCCGGGTCTCGATTCGCTCGCCCGGGACACGAGAGTAGCGCCATGAAACTGATGACCCCCGACGAGCTCGAAGCCGCTCTCCGCGACATCGGTGCGCGGCGCTATCACCGCCTGCATCCGTTCCACAAGCTGCTGCACAGCGGGAAATGCACCAGGGGCCAGGTCCAGGCCTGGGCGCTCAACCGCTACTATTACCAGTCGATGATTCCGATCAAGGATGCGAGCCTCATCGCCCGTTGCGACGACTCGGCGATCCGCCGCGAATGGCGCTCACGGCTCGCCGATCACGACGGCGAGGGGCCTGACGACGGCGGCATTGCCCGCTGGCTGCGGCTCACCGACGGGCTCGGCCTCGATCGCGAATACGTCACGTCGCTGCGCGGGCTTCTCCCCGCGACCCGCTTCGCGGTCGACGCCTATGTGCGCTTCGTGCGCGAGAAGAGCCTGCTCGAGGCCATCGCCTCGTCGCTCACCGAGCTGTTCTCGCCGCAGATCATCACCGAGCGCGTCGAGGGCATGCTCGCGAGCTACCCGTTCGTGACCCGCGAGACCCTGGCCTATTTCGACAAGCGGCCGCCGCAGGCCAAGAAGGATTCCGATTTCGCGCTCGGCTATTGCAAGGACAACGCCCGCACGCCCGAGCAGCAGCAGCAGGTGCTGGCAGCGCTCGAGTTCAAATGCAGCATCCTCTGGGCGATGTGCGACGCGCTGCAGCACGCCTACGTCGAGCCCAAGGAAATCCCGCCCGGCGCGTTCGTGCCGGGCGCCTGACGGCATCGGCAGTGCCATCCCTCCCCGAGAGGGGAGGGTCCGCGCGAAGCGCGGGGGTGGGGAGAGGCCAGCGAGAAGCGGAGACTTCTCCCCACCCGGCTCGCTTCGCTCGCCACCCTCCCCTCGCGGGGAGGGATAAGACCGCCTGTGTCGCCCGCGCTTCCGGAACGAACACGCTTCAGAGGAGATTACTTCTGCTTGTTGACCTCGCGCACGATCGGCCACCACAGCTTCTGCTCGCTGTCGATGAATTCGCCGGTTTGCGCCGGCGTCAGGTCGCGCGAGTAGGTGCCAAGCTGGTGGAATTTCTCGGTCACGTCCGGCATCGCCACGACCTTGCGCAGGTCGGCGTTGACCTTCTGGATGATCGCGTCGGGCACGCCCGTTGGCGCCATCAGCACGATCCAGCCGCTCGACACCACGCCCGGCACCGTCTCGTTGATCGCCGGCAGGTTCGGCAGGTTCGGCAGGCGCTTGGGCGAGGCAATGCCGAGCATGCGGACGCCGCCGTTCTGGAGGCCCGGCGCGAGCCCCGCGAGGCCTTCGAACATGATCGGGATACGGCCCGCGATCACGTCGTTGATCGACACCGCCGCGCCCGCCGCATGCACGAACGAGATATTGGCCTTGGAGCGCTCGCGGAACAGCTCGCCGGTCAGGTGCGCCTGGCCGCCGCGGTTCGTCGCCGCAAACAGCATGCCGCCCTGGGTCTTGTTGGCCAGCGCGATCAGCTCGGCCACGCTGTTGGCTGCAATGTCCTTGTTCACCGCGACGGCGATCGGCTGCTCGCCGATCATGCCGATCGGCGCGAAGGTCTTCATCAGGTCGAACGGCATTTTGCCTTCCTGCTGCACCGGCAGGACGTTGAACGTCGAGGCCTGCGACATGTAGAGGCTGTAGCCGTCCTTCTCGACTGCGGCCGCGGCCTGCGCCGCGATCAGGCCGCCGGCGCCGGGGCGGTTGAGCACCACGGCCTGCTGCTTCCACATCTGCGACAGCTTGTCGGCGACGATGCGCCCGACCACGTCGGGGCTGTTGCCGGCGGCGGCCGGCGTGATGAAGGTGACAGGCTTGCCCGGCCAGTCCTGCGCCTGCACGGGCGTGGAGAGGACCATCGCAATGGCCGCCGCGCACCAAAAGCCCACTCTCGAAAGCATGACGTTTCTCCCGCTGGTTTAGGGGTTATTTGTCCGGCGGATGTCGTATAACACGCCCAATAAATGCGTAAACGACGGCGTCAAGGCCGCAACGGAGGTCGGGTGTCGGAAGGCCAATCGATAGCGCCGGATGCGAAGCCGCGGCTGCCGCGCGGCGTCCGCCTGACCAACAGCGAGGCCCAGGGCGGCTGGGTGCTGCTCGCGCCCGAGCGCATCTTCAAGGCCGACGCGATCGCGGTCGAGATCCTCAAGCGCTGCACCGGGGAGGCGACGCTCAAGGCCATCGTCGACGACCTCGCGAAGACCTTCAACGCGCCGCGCGAGCGCATACATACGGACGTGAGCAAGCTGCTTTTGGGACTGGCCGAGAAACGGCTGCTGGAGCTTTAGTGTGGCGCAAGCCGGGCCGCTGACCAGACCGCTGGGACTTCTCGCCGAGCTGACGCACCGCTGCCCGCTCGGCTGTCCGTACTGTTCCAATCCGCTCAAGCTCGATCCGCGCGACGACGAGCTCGACGTGGCCACCTGGTCGCGGGTGTTCGCCGAAGCGGCGGCCCTCGGCGTGCTGCACGTGCATCTGTCCGGCGGCGAGCCCGGGGCGCGGCGCGACCTGGTCGACATCGCCGCCAACGCGCGCGAGGCCGGGCTCTATACGAATCTGATAACCTCGGGCGTCGGCATCACCACGCGCACGCTGCGCGACCTCTGGGAGGCGGGCCTCGACCACGTGCAGGTCTCGATCCAGGACGCCGACGCCGTCTCCGCCGACCACATCGCCGGCTATCGCGGCGCGTTCCAGCGCAAGCATGCGCTCGCCGCCGAGGTGGTCCGGCTCGGCATGCCGCTCACCGTCAATCTCGTGGTGCATCGCGCCAACATCGAACGCATTGCCGACATGGTCGATCTGGCGCTCGGGCTGAAAGCCTCGCGCATCGAGATCGCGCATGTGCAATACTACGGCTGGGCGCTGAAGAACCGCGCGCGACTGATGCCGACCCTCGATCAGGTCAAGCGCGCGGCGGCCGAGGTCGAGGAGCTTCGGGCGAAGCATCACGGCAAGATCGTCATCGATGCGGTGGTGCCGGACTATCATGCGCGGCTGCCCAAACCGTGCGTCGGCGGCTGGGGCAGACGCTCGCTCAATGTCACGCCGTCCGGCCGGGTATTGCCGTGCCATGCCGCGGAGGCGATTCCCGGTCTCGAGTTCTGGAACGTCCGCGATCATTCGCTCGCCGACATCTGGGCTTCATCGCCGGCATTCAACGCGTTCCGCGGCACCGACTTCCTGCCGGAGCCGTGCGCGACCTGCGAGCGGAGAGAAATCGACTACGGCGGATGCCGGTGTCAGGCGTTTCTTCTCACCGGCGATGCCCGCGCCACCGATCCGGTCTGCCACAAGTCTCCGCATCACAATCGCGTGGCCGAGCTTGCCGCGGTGCAAGACGATGCGGCCTACGACTATCGGCGGATGTAGGGCTCCCACTGGCCTTTACCGGAATCCGATTGCACGTTGGGGGCGAATTGTTGGACACTGGATTCCAAGCCGCAGGCGGGAGCCTTTGCTCTCAATCGAGACGGATGAATCTTCAGAGGGAGGCACGAATGTCTTTGCGATCGCTTCGAAATACCTTGCTGGCGGCGGCCACGGCCGGAGGCTTGGCGCTGGCGGTCCAACCGGCGGTCGGTCAGGCACCGCCCGGCTTCAGCCCGCTCGACAAATCGAACCCGGCGGCGAGCAAGCAGGACGCCAACCTCAAGCCGCACCCGACGCCTCCGATCCCGGCGGCCGTCGACAAGCTGCCGCTCGACAAGATCAAGCTGCCTGCGGGCTTCAAGGCCGAGCTTTATTCCAGCGGGCATCCCGGCGCGCGCACCATGGTGATGGGCAACAAGGGCACGCTCTTCATGGGCACCCGCATCATCGGCCGCGTCTATGCGATCACCAACAAGGACGGCAAGCGCGAGTCCAAGGTCCTGCTGCAGGGCCTCACCCAGCCGAACGGGCTCGCCTTCAAGGACGGCTCGCTCTACGTCTTCGCCATCAACAAGGTGTTCCGCTACGACAACATCGAGGACAAGCTCGACAATCCCGGCACGCCGGTCGAGCTGACCGAGGCGTACGGGCTGCCGGACACCGTGCATCACAACTGGAAGTACGTCGACTTCGGGCCTGACGGAAAGATGTACGTGCAGGTCGGCGCGAACTGCAACATCTGCGAGATCAATCCCGGCACCCACGCGCAGATCCGCCGCTACAACGCCGACGGCACCGGCATGGAGATCGTCGCCCGCGGCGTGCGCAACACGGTCGGCTTCGACTGGCATCCGGTCACCAAGGAGTTGTGGTTCACCGACAACGGCCGCGACTGGGCGGGCGACGCGGGCCCGGATGACGAGCTCAACCGCATTGCCAAGAACAACGAGGGCGCCAACTTCGGCTTCCCCTACTGCCACGCCAACGGCATCGCCGATCCCGACGTCAAGAAGCCCAATCCGTGCGCCGGCGTGACGCTGCCGGCCGCGCTGCTCGGCCCGCATGCCGGCGCGCTCGGCATCAAGTTCTACACCGGCAGCATGTTCCCGAAGAGCTATCAGAACGTCGCCTTCGTGGTGCGCCGCGGCTCGTGGAACCGGACGCAGAAGTTCGGCTACGACGTGGCGGTGGCGCGCATCTCCGGCGGCAAGGCCAAGATCGAGCCGTTCCTGACCGGGCTGCTCGACGAGAAGGCCAACACCTTCCACGGCCGGCCGACCTATGCCCTGCCGTTGCAGGACGGCTCGCTGCTCGTCTCCGACGAGCAGAACGGCGCGGTCTATCGCATCACCTACGGCGCGCCGAAGACGGCGAGCCGCTAAGTCCAGGTATAGGTGGGCATGCCGGTTGCAATAGAATGGTGGCGGCCGCTGGCCTTGGGGCTGGCGGCTGCCGTTCTTTTCGCTGCTGGCGCGCTGGCACAGGACGCCGCGCTTGCCGAGAAGCTTCAGCTTTGCGGGACATGTCACGGCGAGGACGGCAACTCCAAGATAGAGAAGATCCCATCGCTTGCCGGCCAGCCCGCGTTCTACACCCTCAATCAGCTTTTCCTGATGCGCGAAGGCGTGCGCAAGGTCGAGGCGATGGCCACGATCGTCAAGGACCTCAAGGACAGCGACCTGACGGCGCTGTCCGAGCATTATGCGAAGCTTGCGCCGAGGCGCAGCGATGAGCCGGTCGATCCCGAGCTCGCCAAGCGCGGCAGGCAGATCGCAACGCAGCAGCGCTGCGGCTCATGCCATCTGCCGACGCTGGCCGGGCAGGAGCAGATGCCGCGGGTGGCGAAACAGCGGATCGACTATCTCGTCGAGGCGCTGAAATCGTACCGCGACAATCCGCGTTCGGGTGCCGATACCGCCATGAGCCCGCCGGTCGGCGGACTACGGGACGCCGATCTCACCGCGCTCGCGCACTACGCTGCAACGTTGTAGAGGCTTGGTTGTAGAGGCTTGCCGCGGCCCTGATCCGGCAAAGGACATGTCATGATCGGCAAACGTATCTTTTCGGGATTTGCGAGCGAGGAGAACGTCGGCTACGCGCGGGCGGCGGTGGTCGACGACTGGGTGTTCGTGTCCGGCACCACGGGCTTCGACCCGGACACCAAGCAGTTTCCGCCCGACGCGGTCAGCCAGTGCGAGAACTGCTTTCGCAACATCGAGCGCGCGCTGATGGAGGCGGGGACCGGCCTGGAAAATCTGGTGCGTGTGCAGATCTTCCTCGCCAACGAGGAGGATTTCGCGCGCGTTGCCCCGATCATCCGCAAGCATTGCTATGCGGCGCGGCCGACCAACACCACGGTGTTCGCGCGCATGGTCATGCCGCAGATGCTGGTGGAGATCGAGGCGACGGCGAAGATCGCGCGCTGAATTGTTGTGAGAGCGTAGGGTGGGCAAAGCCGCCATCAGCGCGTTCACGCGCGTCTTCGACGCGCTATGGCGGCGTGCCCACGTCTTCGCGCCAATGGCCGCGAAAATCCGGGCCGTTCATTCTTCGAGGCGCGCAGGTGCGCGCACCTCAGGATGACGGGTCGAGAAAAGCGCGCGGTTCAGCTTCAGTCCCAAAACGCAAACGTCCGCGTCTCGATACTCTCGCGCGGCGGCGCGCCGGGCGGCGTGTTGGGATCGTCGAACGCCGAATGCGCGGTGAATCGCGTCTCGACGTTCGGATCGGTGTCGAACACCTTGAACACCAGCGCCTCGTGCCGCTCCATCTGCGGGAAGTGGTACCAGACGTGCTTGGGATTGTAGGCGATGTGATAGACCTCGCCGGTGCGGTCCTTGTAGCGCCGCTGCACCAGGATGAAGCCCTTTTCCGGGATGGTGCGGCCGTCGCACATGCCGAGCGGGTCGATCATCACCTTGCTGCGGATCGGCCGCCACACCTGGATGATCGCCCAGCGCTTCCGGAAGCGCCGCTCGGCCTCGGCGTCGCCGACGATCTCGCGCAGCCGGCGCGGTGCGGATTTCTCGGTGTAGTCGTTGTGCACGCCTTTCACCGGCGGGCGCGCGCCGGTCGAGTGCTGCACCTTCTCGTCGCCGACGCGGATGGTGTGGTCGAACACCAGCACGGCCGACGCGCCTGACCATTTCTTGATCAGCTCAGCAGCCTCGGGATCGTAGACGCGCTTGCGTTCGGCCTCGTCGGTGAAATCTTTCACTTTGGTGTGGTGGTCGGCGAACACGAAGCCGTGGGTGTCGAGCCTGAAGCTGTCGCGCAGCGGCCGGCCGTTGCGGATCGTCACCAGATGCTGCTGGTATTGTGGCGGGACCTCCTTGTCCGCCATCTCCGGCCAGTCGATGTAGCGCACCGGCGGCACGCCGGTGTCGACGATGTAGTTCATCTCCGCCTGGATGGTGTCGGTGGATTGGCGTTCGGTCACGAGCTGCATGGAACGGCTCCTGCGCTTAATTTCGCTTCCGATCATATAGGCGGCGCCATGCGCCGGCATCAGTGAATTCTCGTTGTGGCTTCGTTCACTCCACCTTGAGGCCGGCGAAGCGCACGACCTTGCCCCACTTTTCGGTTTCGGCAGCAAGAAATTTCCCGAAGTCCGCGGGCGAGCCGGAAAACGGTTCGCTGCCGGCATGGGCGAGGCGCGTCAGCACGTCGGGATCCTTGAGCACCGCGTTCATCTCCCGGTTCAGCCGCTCGACGACCTCGATGGGCGTGTCCTTGGGTGCGCCGATGCCGAGCCATCCGGTCACGTTGTAGTCCGGCAGCGACTCGGCGATGGCCGGAACATCCGGCAGCATCTTCACCCGAGTCTTCGTCGTTACGCCGATCGCGCGGATCGTGCCCTCTTTCACATGCGGCAGCGCCGATGGCAGCGCGTTGAACATCACATGCGCTTCGCCGGTGATGAGCGCGGTGTTGGCCGCGGGCATCCCGCGATACGGCACGTGGACCATCTGCGTGCCGGTCATCATCTTGAACAGCTCGCCCGCGAGGTGGCTCAGGTTGCCGGTGCCGCTCGAGGTCATGTTGATTTTGCCGGGATTGGCTTTGGCATAAGCGATCAATTCGGGAACGGTGTTCACCGGCAGAGACTTTGTGACCAGCAGGGCAAACGCGTCGTCATCGATGCTTGCGACCGGAACGATGTCGCGCGGAAGGTTGACCTCCTGCTTCTCATAGAGCGTGACGTTGACGGCGTGCGGCGTGGCGACGAGGAGGAGCGTGTAGCCGTCGGCCGGTGCGCGGGCGACCGCCTGCAGGGCGATATTGCCGCCGGCACCGGGACGGTTGTCGATGACGACCGGCTGGCCGAGCCGCTGCGACAACGGCGTGGCGACGATGCGGGCGACGATGTCGGGAGCGCCGCCGGCACCGACGAACACGACCAAGGTGATCGGTCGCGTGGGGTAGCCTTGCGCCACGCCCTGTCGTGGCATGGCGATCAGGGCCGCGCCGCCTGCGGCGAGGCCGAGCAATCGGCGGCGTGGAATTTTCATTGCGCCCTCCCGATCTTTGTTGTGCACCAAGTATGACACAGCGCCGGAAGGTGTGCGCTGCGGAATTGGCCGGCGCGAGGTCGTCCGTTGCCCGCTTCAGGCCTTGTCGGAGGTTTCGGCTTCCGCGAGCTTGTCGCGCCAGTCGCGGCGCTTCATCGCGAACGAGATCGCGGCAAGCACCAGGAGCCCGGCGCTGAGCGCCAGCAACACGCCGGCGATCGGTCGGCCGTAGAAGATGCTCCATGAGCCGTTCGACATGACCAGCGACTGCCGCAGGCTCATTTCAAGCTGCGGCGCGATGACGAGGCCGAGCACCAGCGGAGCCGGGTCGAAATCGAACTTGCGCAGCAGATAGCCGACGACGCCCATCACCAGCATGATCCAGACATCGACGATCGAGTGGTTCACCTCATAAACGCCGACGATGCAGAACATGATGATCAGCGGATAGAGATAGGCGTAGGGAATCCGCAGCACGTTGACGAACATCCCGACCAGCGGAAGGTTGAGCGCCAAGAGCATCAGGTTGCCGACATACATCGAGGCGATGAAGCCCCAGAACACCTGCGGGTGCTCGGTGACGAGCTGCGGCCCGGGCGGCACGCCGTGAATGAGCAGCGCGGCCATCAGCACGGCGGTCACCGGGCCGGTCGGCAGGCCGAGCGCCAGCATCGGCACGAACGAGCCGGTGGAGGCGGCGTTGTTCGCGGACTCTGGGCCTGCGACGCCTGCCACGGCGCCCTGGCCGAACTGCTCCGGGTGTTTCGAGAGCCGCTTTTCCACCCCGTAGGACAGGAAGCTCGAGATGATGTGGGCGGAGCCCGGCACGATGCCGACGATGAAGCCCATCACCGAGCCGCGGGCGATCGGCATCGCGGATTGCCGCCATTCGTCGCGGTTCGGCAGAAGCTCGCCGAGCTTGGGCGATTGCACCTTGGCGGTGACGGTCTTGCTTGGCGTCGCAAGGATCTCGCCGAGCCCGAACAGACCCACCGCGACCGGCACGATGCCGATGCCGTCGCCCAGCTCCTTGATGTCGAAGGCGTAGCGGAAGTGGCCGGTCATCACGTCGATGCCGATGCAGCCGAGCAGCAGCCCGAATCCGGCCATCAGCAGTGTGCGCACCAGCGACGTCGACGACATGTAGGCGAGAAAGATCAGACCGAGCACGAGCAGGGCGGTGTATTCCGGCGGCCCGAAGCGCAGCGCGAAAGCGCCGAGCGGCGGCGCGATCACGGTGAGCGCGATCACGCCGAACGTGCCGGCAATGAACGATCCCACGGCGGCGATGCACAGCGCAGCGCCGGCGCGGCCGCGCTGCGCCATGGCGTAGCCGTCGATGCAGGTCATCACCGAGGCGGCCTCGCCCGGGATTCGCATCAGGATCGACGTGGTCGAGCCGCCGTATTGCGAGCCGTAGTAGATGCCGGCAAGCATGACGATCGCCTTGGTGGCGTCGAGGCCGAAGGTCACCGGCAGGAGAATGCTGATGCCGGCGAGCGGGCCGATGCCGGGCAGCATGCCCACAAGTGTGCCGACCACGCAGCCGAGAAAGGCGTAAAGCAGCACGTCGGGCCGGAAGGCGACCGAAAAGCCGAGCAGAATGCTGTCGAACGTTGCTTCCACGCGTGAGCGCTTTTCTCTATGGCCAGAACGGCATCCCGGGCAGCGGAGACTTCAGCAGCGTATTGAAGAGGTAATAGGAGCCGACAGTCACGCAGATGCTGACAGCGAGCGCCCGCCAGACGCTCCTGCGCTCGACGATGCAGATCAGCGCAAACAGCAGCAGAAACATGCTCGGAATGAAGCCGATCACCGTGTAGGTGCCGATGGCGACGGTTGCCGCGGCGACGATCGTCGCGGCGTGCACGAAGTCGGTCCAGGGCAGGTCGGCAAGTGGCGGGCTTTCGCCGGCCCGCAGCATCAGCACCGCGCCGAAGCCGATCAGGAGGATCAGCACAAGCTTCGGCATCATCCCTGCGCCGGGCGAGGCGAGGGTGCCGAACGGCAATTCGCCGCTCATCGCGAACACGAGCGCGCCGCCGACGACGAACACGCCGCCGGCGACATGGTCTCTGCGCAGGATCATCCGTTGGCCTGAACGCCCGCGGTCCGGGCCGGCTTTCAGACTCATACCTTGCCGATGGCCTGGACGGCGGCCTCGACGCGCTTGGCGTCCTCATCCCAGAACTTGGCGAATTCAGGCTGGTCGAGATAGGCGGGCACGTCGCCGATGTTGTCGATCGCCTTCTTGAAGGCTTCGGTGTCGGCCGCCTTCTTCGACTCGGTCCGGAGCTTGTTGACGATCTCGGTCGGAGTGCCTTTGGGCGCAAACAGTCCAACCCAGAGCGAGAACTCGACGTCGTAGCCGAGCTCCTTCAGCGTCGGCACGTTCGGCAGCGATGCTGCGCGCTTGTTGGAGAAGCAGGCCAGCGCCCGAAGCTTGCCGGCGCGGATCTGGCTCATGGCGGCCGCGATGGAAGACACCAGCACCTGCGAGTTGTTGCCGAGCACCGCCGTCAGGGCGGGCCCGCCGCCGTTGGTCGGCAAATGGCGCATCTGCAAGTCTGCAGCCCTCAGGAACAACGCGGTCGGCAGATGCAGCGCGCCGTAGAGCCCGGACGAGCTGAACACGATCTCGTTCGGCTTCTTCTTGGCGTCGTCGACCAGGTCCTTCAGGGTCTTGTACGGCGTCTGGTCGTTGACCACGATCACCATCGGCCCTTCGGTGAAGCGCGCGATCGGGATGAAGTCGGCGCGGGTGAATTTAGGCTGGCGGCCGAACAATTTGTCCATCTCGGCGAAGCCCGAGATCGACACGATGTGGACCAGCAGCGTGTAGCCATCGGGCTTCGCGGCGGCGGCGAACTGGGCGCCGACCGCGCCGGCCGCGCCGGCCTTGGTCTCGATCACCACCGGCTGCTTGACGATCGGCTCGAGCGCCGCCGCGAACGGCCGGCCGACCACGTCGGCTGCGCCGCCCGGTGGAAACGGATTGATCAGGGTGATGGCGCGCGACGGATAGGCTTCCTGGGCCTGCGCGGTCCCGGCGGCGAGTGCAGCGGCGGACGCGGCAGTGCCCGCCACGAATTGGCGTCTGTCCATTCTTTCTCTCCCTCTGGCCTGTCCTCAACCGCGGTGGGTGCGCGGCTTGAGGTCACGTCGGCTCTGTTTTTTCGCGCCGAATGGTAGCGGTAGGTCCGGCGCGGAGCAACCGGAGACGCGGCTTGTCTCGCCGCAGATACAGGGTTTTATGGCCCGGTTGGGCATGCGCGGTCGCTGGCGCACGAATCGGCAGCCGGCGCAACAATGCGCCGGCATTTGCCGGATGCGTGGCTAATCGATGATGGCGATGGCGCGCGTCCAGCCCGCCGAGGCGGCGTGGATCTTCACTGGGAAGCAGCTCACCATGAAACCCTTGGACGGCAGCTTGTCGAGGTTGTGCAGCTTCTCGATGTGGCAATAGCCGATCTCGCGGCCAGCCCGGTGACCCTCCCAGATGATCTTGGGATCGTGCGTCTCGGCATACCTTGCCTTGGTGTAGACGAACGGTGCGTCCCAGCTCCAGCCGTCGGTGCCGGTGACGCGCACGCCGCGCTCCAGCAGGTAGAGCGTAGCCTCGCGGCCCATGCCGCAGCCGGTCGCGACATAGTCAGGCTTGCCATAGGCCGCGCCGGCGCTGGTGTTGACCACGACGATCTCGAGCGGCGACAAGGTGTGGCCGATGCGCTTGAGCTCGGCTTCCACGTCCTTCGCGGTGACGACATAGCCGCTTTCGAAATGCCGGAAGTCGAGCTTCACCGCCGGCTGGAAGCACCATTCGAGCGGGATCTCGTCGATGGTCGCCGCGCGCTTGCCCTGGTCCATCGTCGAGGCGAAGTGATACGGCGCGTCGAGATGCGTGCCGCAGTGGGTCGACAGCTTGATCCATTCGATCGCCCAGCCTTCGCGGTCCGGCAGCTCATCGATGGTCAATCCGGGGAAGAACTGGCAGACCTCTTCCGCCGTCTTCTTGTGGTCGAAGTAGCGGATGCTCGGCCCGTATCCAGGCGGATCGGCGGCGACGTCGTTCTGCACCGGGATTGAAATGTCGATGATCTGGCGCGGCATGGTCTGGCTCCATTCTTGCCACGTCATGCCCGGCCTTGTGTCTGGCATCCACGCCTTGCCGTCTTCGCTGCACCAAAGACGTGGATGGCCGGGACATAGGCGAGCGAAGCGACGCCGTCCTTCGGACGGCTGTGCCCGGCCATGACGCTGATGGGTTTGTGCTTCGATCTCAATTCGTTGCGGGCGTCAGATCCTTCGCCGAGAGCTGCGGCTTGCGGCCCTTGGCCTCCGCGTTGGCGAAGTTGAGCTCGATCTTCACGCCGTTCGGATCGAACAGGAAGAGCTGATAGAGTCCCTGATCGTCGACCTGACGCTCCTTGAACTCGATGTTGTGCCTGTTGAGATGGTCGATCATCTCGTGCAGGCCGGTGGTGCGGAAGCCGATGTGGTCGATCACGCCGGTGCCGGTCGAAGCTTCGGACTGCTGGCCGACGTATTTCTTGCGATTGTCGCTGACGTTCTTGCCGCCGGTGGTGATGTGCAGCACGTCGCGGTCGCCGAGGTAGAGCCAGTAGACCGGAAACTTGAAGTCCGGCGCGGGGCCGACGCGGAAGCCGAGAACCTTGACGTACCAGTCCTTCGTCGCCTCGATGTCTTCCGTCTGCAGGAGGAAGTGTTCCATGTAATTCAGGGGCATCGCGAACCTCCTTGAAGCCATGCCAGCGCCGGGCCCATGCGAGCCCGCCGCCGTTTTTAGCACCGGACGGCCCACGGCCAAAAGGGGACCCTCTGCGCGGCCCACCGAAGCCCGTGGGACGGACAAGCGGCGGCATTCTGCCTCAGTCGGCCCTAGCCCGGCAGCTTTGAAACCGCCTAATATGCGGCAAAACGCCTTTTACCCTGGGAGGATGCACGATGCTTCGACGCTTGAAGCTTGGTTTGTTTGCTGCCGCCGGCGTATTGGCGCTGGCGTTGCCTTCGGCGGGTCCCGCCAAGGCGCAATCCGGTGAGCCGATCAAGATCGGCTTCTCGATGTCGCTGACCGGGCCGCTGTCGCCGAACGGCAAGCAGGCGCTGCTCGGCCTGCAGATCTGGGAGGAAGAGGTCAACGCGAAGGGCGGTCTGCTCGGGCGTCCGGTCAAGCTCATTTATTACGATGACCAGAGCCAGTCCGCGCCGGTGCCGGGCATCTACACCAAGCTGCTCGACGTCGACAAAGTCGATCTCGTACTCGGCCCCTACGCGACCGTGCCGGCGGCTGCCGGCATGCCGGTCGTGATGCAGAAGCAGAAGCTCTACATCATCCTGTTCGGCCTCGGCGTGAACACCGAGTTCAAGTACGACAAGTTCTTCGCCATGATCCCGTCCGGGCCCGATCCGAAGCCGTCCTTCACCACCGGCTTCTTCGAGATGGCGGCGGCGCAGAATCCAAAACCGCAGACCGTGGCGTTCATCGCCGCCGACCAGGAATTCTCCAAGAACGCCTGCGACGGCGCCAAGGACAACGCCAAGAAGGCGGGGCTGCGCACGGTCTATGACCGCGCCTATCCGCCGACCACGGCCGACTTCACGCCGGTGGTGCGCGCGATCGCGGCGGCCAATCCCGACGTCGTGGCGGTCTGTTCCTATCCGCTTGACTCGGTCGGCCTGGTGAAGGCGGTGAACGAAGTCGGCTTCAAGCCGAAGATGATCGGCGGCGCGATGGTCGGCCTGCAGGCGACCGGCATCAAGAGCCAGCTCGGCCATCTGCTCAACGGCTGGACCAACTACGAGACCTGGGTGCCGGACAAGAAGATGTACTACGAAGGCACCGAGGAGTTCTTCAAGAAGTACCAGTCGAAGGCGCAGGCGGCCGGCGTCGATGCGCTCGGCTACTACCTCGGCGGCTGGGGCTACGCCTACGCCCAGATCCTGGAGCAGGCCGTCAAGGGCGCCAAGACACTGAAGGACGCGGACCTCGCCGCCTACATCAAGAAGAACAAGTTCAAGACGATCCACGGCGAGATCGAGTTCGGCGACAACGGCGAGTGGAAGAAGTCCGGCATGCTGCAGGTGCAGTACCACAACATCAAGCAGGGTGCGGGGCTGGAGACCTGGCGCAGCATGGATTACCAGACCGTGCTGACGCCGGACAATCTGAAGACCGGCAATCTCATCTATCCGTTCGAGAAGGCCAGGTAGCTCTCGCAATAGCTGCTGCGGGGCGCAGGCCCCACTGCTAGAATAGCGCCGCGCGGACCCGCTCCGCGCGGCGTTTCTCATTCCGGATAGCAAGAGGGTGCCATGGAAGTCACCGGCCTGTTCCACGTCGCGATCAAGACCAACGACCTCGATGCCACGGTGAAGTTCTACACCGACGTGCTCGGCATGAAGCTCGTGCATCGCCCGGACTTTGGTTTCCCCGGCGCATGGATCGCGGCCGGCGACAACGTGCCGATCGTCCACATCTATGCCGGCGGGCCTGCGCTGGTCGACGGCAAGACGCCCTACGGCACCGGCTCGCTCGATCACGTCAGCCTGACGATCAAGGGCTGGGACGAGTGCCTGGAGCGGGTGAAGAAGCTCGGCTACGACTGGCGCGCGGCGATCGTGCCCGGCACCTCGCTGTGGCAGATCTTCGTGCACGACCCGAGCGGCGTGATGATGGAGCTGACCTTCGACGGCAAGGTCGAGGGACGCCCGACGCCGGAAATCCCGCCGGACCGCGTCTACCAGGCCGGCAAGCCGTTCGGCGCGCCGAAACAGAAGGCGGCGTAACCGGCTTGTGTCCGCCACACCACGCGGCGCGCAGTGCAGCGACAGCGCACCCGCGCGTCCTCGTGTTCTCAAACAGCTCGTAGCAACCGCCGAGCATGTTCGATCGCAGTCTTGGCGGTCGCAGAGAATTTTTGCCGGATCAGCAACTGTGAGATCGCGTTGTTGACGAACTCGGGATTGAGTTGCTCAAGCCGTGCGAGCGCAGTCGCAGTCGCTTGCCAATATGAACGCAATTCCGCGATGATCGTGTCGGCGTAGTCTTCGCTCGCCGCAGCGATATCGAAAATGTCGCGAGGCCTTATATTCGTTCCGCGATAGACAATCTTTTTGGTGATGATTTCAGGGATGGTTTCCAAAAGGACATCTTCACCCTCAATCTCCCGACGGGTCGTAGCATTTGCCGTCCGCGGCTGGCCGACAATAAAGTCGATCTCGCCGACATTTTCGAACACCAACTTCAGAAATTTTGCTCCGTCGCCGTCATGAGCGCTTGGCCGGAGTTCGAAATCGAAGTCGCGTCTGTCGGGGTCAAGCAATGAAAGGAGTTGCGGATCCTGTAAGAAAATATCGACGTCGCGGCTTTCGCGATGGTCGATTTGCAGCATCATGGCGGTTCCACCGCCGAACGACCAATTCGAGCGGTCGATTAGCGGCACCGGTGAGTTGACCTGACGGATCAGACTGCAGGCCACCCGAAACAGGCGAGCCCAATGGGGACGATCGGCCAAAGCACTCACGACGCGAGAGGATAGGATTGACCCGAATAGATCGAGAATGCCTTGGCCGCCGCGGCAAGCTGTGCATGCGAAATGCCGAAGTGGCTGGCAAATGCAGACTGCAGCTCGGGCTTCACTTCGCCGAAGAAGGAAGACATGTGCCCAGGCAAGGTCTTGGCGGCCTCATGGTCGAGCAGGCAATGAACAAGCTCCTGCGCGTCCAGCTGCTTGCTGTGCGGCGCGTTGACGGTCGTCAGGATCAGGGCCGGGTTCATATCGACACGTCTCCACGGCGCTAAGTATAGCATCCTGCAGGACAATCAAATGCCGCTGGAAACGAGCGCAGGTCTAAACTATTGATTTAATTCGAGAATGAGTCCAGCGCGCGGCTCGCTAAAGACCCAGATAAAACTTCCGGATCAGGTCGTTGTTGTTGAGCTCGTCCGCCGAATTGCCGGCAAACGCGATCTTGCCGTGGACGATGACGTAGCCGCGGTCGGCGATGCGGATCGCCTGGTTGAAGTTCTGCTCGGCCATCAGCACCGTCAGGCTGAGCTTTTCCTTCAGCTCCTTGATCTTGTCGATCGTCCGGCTGACCAGGATCGGCGCAAGGCCGACCGACGGCTCGTCGACCAGCAGGATTTTCGGCGCCAGCATCAGCGCGCGGCCGAGCGCCAGCATCTGCTGCTCGCCGCCCGACATCGAGCCGGCAAGCTGCTTTCGCCGCTCGGCGAGCCGAGGGAAGGTCTCGAAGCAGGCGTCGAGGTTCTGCCTGATCTGCGCGCGAGCGGTCGGCCGGAACGCGCCGAGCGCGAGGTTCTCCTCGACGGTCAGCTTCGGGAACAGCCGGCGGCCTTCCGGAACCAGGGCGATGCCGAGATCGACGATCTGCTCGGTGGTGAGGCTCGTGAGATCGTGCCGCACGCCGTCGATATCGGCGGTGATGCGCCCCGACCGCGGCCGCACGATGCCCATGATGCATTTCATGAGCGTGCTCTTGCCGTTGCCGTTGGTGCCGAGCAGCACCACGGTCTCGCCGGGCCTGGCGTCGACCGTGACCTCCTCGAGCACGCGCACCGCGCCGTAGGCCGCGTCGACCTTTTCGATGGTGATGCTACTGGCCAAGGTAGGCTCCGATCACCTCGGGGTTGTTGACGACCTCATCGGGACGGCCATCGGCAATTTTCTTGCCGGAGACCAGCACCACCAGCCGCTGCGAGAACGCCATCACCGCGCGCATGATATGCTCGATCATGATCACGGTGATACCGCGCTCGTTGAGCGTGATCAGCAATGCGACGATGTCGTCGACCTCGGACTGCGACAGGCCGGCCATCGACTCGTCGGCGATCAGGAGCTTGGGATCGGCGGCGATGGCGCGGGCGAGCTCGAGCTTGCGCATCTCGACCTGGGTCAGGTCGCGCGGCAGGCGGTGGAGCTTGGGCGCAAGGCCGACGAGGCCGGCCAGCTCCTCGCAGCGGGATTCGCTCTCCGCCTGCGTCAGATGCCGGCCGCGGCGGTTGTGCGCGGTGTAGAGGAGCGGAATACGCAGGTTTTCCGCAACCGTCAGCGTCACGAACGGCCGCGGCAGCTGGAAGCTGCGCGCCATGCCGCGGTGGGTGCGCTGATGCGCGGCGAGGCCGTTCATGGCATGGCCGTCGAACTCGACCGTGCCGGTCTCGTTCTGCAGCGTGCCGCACATGCAATTGACCAGCGTCGACTTGCCCGAGCCGTTCGGACCGATCAGACCGAGGCGCTCGCCCTGGCGGACCGAGAGGTTGATCCCGTCGAGCGCGACGAAGCCGCCGAAACGCTTGCCCAGATTTTCGACCTGCAGCAGCGACCCGGTCATCAGCGCGCTCCCGGCCGCATGTTGGCGAAGGCGGCGAGCCGTGATTTCCAGTTCGGCGTGCCGTCTTGCGACGTTCCGGAACGCATATAGTCCTGCACCAGTCCGACGATACCTTTGGGTGCGAGGATGACGAATACGATCAACAGCAGGCCGACGATCAGCAGGTTGACTGCCGACGAGATCGTCACCGTGGCCACCTGCTGGATGATGCCGAGCAGCAGCGCGCCGACCAGCGGTCCGACCCAGCTCGTGGTGCCGCCGATCATCGGCATGGCGATGGAGTTCACGGCATAGGCGAGGCCGAACGCCGAGCTCGGCTCGAGATAGCCGATGTAGTAGGGGAACGGCGCGCCGGCCATGCCCATCAGCGCGCCGGAGATCGTGGTGGCGATCAGCTTGAGGCGCAGCGTCGGCACGCCGCAGGCCTCGGCGGCCAGCTCATCGTCGCGGATGGTGGCGAAGCCGTAGCCCAGGCGCGACTGCTCGATGATGCGCGCGGCCGAGAGGGCGATGACTGAAAGCACCAGCATGATCAGGAACAGGTACTGGATGTAGTGGCCGATGATCGGCACCTCGGCCGGGCGGATGATGTAGGCGCCGCGCGAGCCGCCGACGAAGTCCCAGTTGACGATCAGGGTTTGCAGCACGACCGCGAGCGCCAGCGTGGCGATGGCGAAGAACGCGCCGCGCAGCCGCAACGTCAGATAGCCGGTGCCGAGCCCGATCAGGCCGGAGATGAGGCCGCCGATGATGATCAGCGTCGGCACGTTGAGCGGCAGGATGAGCTTGGCGATGCCGACGAGCGACTCCGGGAAGTAGCGGTCGACGTTCATGCCGAGCTTGTGCAGCGCGACCGACGAGTAGGCGCCGACGGCGAAGAACGCGGCCGAGCCGAAGTTCACGTAGCCGCAATAGCCGCCGAGGATGTTCCAGGCGGTCGCGAGCACGATGAACTGCAGGACGGTGTAGCCGGCGAAGAACAGGTAGTCGTTGCCGAGCCAGCGGGCGAAGGCAAAGAACAGCCCGGCGACCAGGATGCTGCCGAGATAGAAGAAGAAGGAACGCACGTTCGATCCGCCCTATCGCCCGAGGAGGCCGGCCGGCCGGAACGCCAGCGTGAGCAGCAGGAAGCCGAAGGCCACCGCCGGCGCCCAGGACGGGCCGTAGAACGTCGCAGTGATGCTCTCGACGATGCCGAGCAGCATCGCGGCGATCACCGTGCCCGGCAGGCTCTGCAGTCCGCCCAGCACGCAGATCGCGAACACGCGCCCGATATATTCACGTCCGACCGAAGGCTCAACCGGCTGAATCACGATCAGGAGGGCGCCGGCGATCGACGCGGTCGCGATCGAGATGGCGAAGGCGATGCGCTTGATCTTGATCGGGTCGGCGGCCATCAGTTGCAGCGCGCCCTGATCCTGCGACACCGCCATGATCGCCCGGCCGGTGAAGGTGCGCGAGAGATAGAGCTGGAGCATCGCCAGCATCGCCAGCGAGATCACGCAGGGGACCAGCATGCGCAGCGGCAGGTCGATGAAGCCGAAGCGCAAGGTCTGGTCGATGTAGCCGGCCTGCACATAGCGGTAGTCGACGCCGAACACCAGGATCAGCATCACCTCGGTGACGAACAGGAGCCCGAAGAAGAAAGCCAGGCCGCGCAACGCGTCCTGGCCGCGCTTCTCGAACGAGGCGTAGTAGACCTGATAGACCATGGCGCCGAGCGCGTAGAACGCCGGCAGCGCAATGATCGCGGTCAGGATCGGATCGACGCCCAGCGTCTGGTTGACGATATAGGCGATATAGGAACCGAGGATGATGAAGGCCGGGTGGGCGATGTTGACGATGTCGAGAATGCCGAAGGAGATCGATATGCCCACCGTCACCGCGGCATAGAACCCGCCGAGCAGGAGACCTGCGATAATCGCGTTGATAAACAGTTCCAAGACGGACGTTCCCCCAAAACGCTGCCGTTTACGGCTTGTTCTTCGAGCATTGAGCCGCAGTCCGGCAGTCTGCAGGATGAGCGGCGGCTTGGCTAGCCCGTTCGCGGCGGCGAGGAGCCGCACGCGCGAACCAGATGCCGCGGCGCAACTTTGCGGCGTGGGCGCCTTGGTTCACCGCGAGGCATCGATCTTCATTCCAGCCGTCATCGCCCGCCAACGCGTCCGCGCGAAGCGCGGCCCGATGACAGGCTCCGGCGGGCGATCCAGTCTTTCAAGCGAGATACCCTGCAGGGTACTGGATGCCCCGCTCATAGCCGTCCGAAGGACGGCGTCGCTTCGCTCGCCTATGGCGGGGCATGACAATCGGGGGTGGGGCGCGGCCCATGAGTGCGTCGCGCCGCGCGTGAACTCGCTTATGGCGTCAGCGGTGGGCAAGTCGGACGCTGTCGGGCACCGGCAGCGGCTTGTTGGCGCTGTCCAGAAACTCGATGGTGTTGAAGATCATCTCTCGGTCGCCGAGATTTTCCAGGTCATGGACCTTGTACTCGCCCGGCCCGTAGCTCTCGTGCCGGGTCTCGCCCGGCGAGTAGGTGTGCTCGACCGTGGTTCCGTCCATCAGGTGCTGCCGGCCGCGGCCGCCGTTCACCGAGGTCCAGAAGTAGTTCAGCACGTGGCGGTGGAAGCCCACCCGCTCGCCCGGTTGCAGGCGGATGATCCACACCCGGACCTTGTCGGTCTCCGACAGCAACTCGGTGCCGACGCAGCCATTGTGCTGCCGGCTCTCGCGGTCGAACTCGGCCTTGATCGCGGCCGGCCACTCGCTGCGGTCCTCGGCGGCTGCCTTCTTGTCGAGCATGCTCAGGGCCATGGCATTCCTCCAACGGTTGGCGGCACAGTATAAGAGATTTTTCGGATGGCAAGAATGGCCGGGGCCGTGTCGGGCGGTAAGGCGAAACGGGCGATCGTGATCGGCGGCTCGATGAGCGGCCTGTTCGCGGGCCTGCAATTGCGCAAGCTCGGCTTCAACGTTGACATCTACGAGCGGGTCGAAAGCGAGCTCGCCGGCCGCGGCGCCGGCATCGTCGCACAGCCGCCGGTGATCGCGACGCTCGAGGCGCTCGGCATCGATCCGGTCGATCTCGGGGTCGTGGCGACGACCCGCAAGGTGCTCGACGTCGAGGGGCGGGTGGTCTGCGAGTTCCATTGCCCGCAGACGCTGACCGCCTGGGAGCGGCTTTACCGCCTGCTGCGCGACGCGTTTCCGGCCGAGCACTATCACCGCGCGACCGGGCTGAAGCACGTCGAGCAGAGTTCGCGGTCGGTGGTCGCGCATTTCACGAACGGGCAGAGCGCCGAGGCCGATCTGCTGGTGGCGGCCGACGGCATCCGCTCGACCGTCCGCAGCCAGTTTCTGCCCGACCTTCAGCCGCTCTACGCCGGCTACGTCGCCTGGCGGTCGATGATCCCCGAGCAGGCCATTCCGCCCGCGGTGCATCGTGAGGTGTTCGAATACATGGTGTTCTGCCTGCCGCCGGGCGAGCAGTTTCTCGGCTATCCGGTGGCGGGTCCCGACAACGATCTGCGGCCCGGCCACCGCCGCCTCAACGTGATCTGGTACCGGCCGGCAGACGAGCAGGGCGAGTTGCGGCGGCTGCTCACCGACGAAAGCGGCGTCACCCATTCGATCTCGATCCCGCCGCCGCTGATCCGCAAGGCGGCGATCGCCGAGATGCGGGCCGCGGCCGAGCGGTTGGTTGCGCCGCAGTTCCGCGTCGTGGCGCGGATGATGCACGAGCCGGTGCTGCAGCCGATCTACGACCTGGAATCACCGCGCATGGCGTTCGGCCGGGTCGCCGTCGTCGGCGATGCGGCGTTCGTCGCGCGGCCGCATGTCGGGGCCGGTGTGTCGAAGGCCTCCGATGACGTGAATGCCTTGGTCAGGGCGCTGGCGGCGGACGACGTGGAGCCGGCGCTGCGGCGGTTCGAGGCGGAGCGATTGCCGATGGGGCGGCGCGTGATCGAACGCGCGCGGCACCTCGGGGCCTATCTGCAGGCCTCACAGACCGCGGAGGAGCGGGCGCATGCCGGCCGCTACAGCACCGCACAGGCGGTGATCGAGGAAACGGCGCTGGTGGATTTTTTGGAAAGCTAGACGCTTATGTCCCGGGCGCAGCGCAGCACGAAGTGGTGCGCTGCAGACCCGGGACCGTACCAAAGGCGGAGTGCGTTACGGTCCCGGATCAGCGGCGCATCACTTCGCTTCGCTCAGTGCTGCACCGCATCCGGGACACGGGCGCCTTACAGTCCCAGCAATTTCTTCGCATTCCCGCCGCAGATCGCAGCGGTCGACGCCGCATCGAACCCGGTCGACACCACGTGCTCGATCGGGTCGAAGTCCGCCATGTCGAACGGATAATCCGTGCCGAGCACCACGTGATCGACGCCGAAGGTCTTCACCAGCGCTTCGAGCTGGATCGGCGTGAACACCACCGTGTCGAAATAGATTTTCTTCAGATAGTGCGTCGGCGGTTTCGGCAGGGTGCTGTGCGCATCGGAGCGCGCGCCCCAGGCATGGTCGATGCGGCCGGAATAGCCGCCGAGATAGCCGCCGCCGTGCACCGCGAAGATCTTCAGGTTGGGATGGCGCTCCAGCACGCCGTCGAAGATCAGGTAGTGCAGCGCAACCGTGGTATCGAGCGGGTTGCCGATCACGTTGTTGAAGTAGAAGCGGCTGAGACGATCGGCCTGGGTGAAGCCGTTGGGATGGATCATCACCAGCGCGCCGAGCTCCTCGGCTTTTTTCCAGAACGGCGCAAACGCGGGGTCGGACAATTCCTTGCCGGCGACGTTGGTGAGGATTTCCACGCCCTTGAACTTGAGCTGCTTCATGCAGCGCTCGAGCTCCTTCACCGCCTCGCCTGCATCGGCGAGCGGCACGCCGCCGAGCGCGCACAGCCGGTCGGTGTGCTTGCCGACATATTCGGCGATGCCGTCGTTGAGCGCCTGGGTGGCCTTGACCGCGATGTCGATCGGGATCGTGTAGTAGAGCTGCGGCGGGCCGGGCGAGATGAGCTGCACGTCGACGCCCATGTCGTCCATCACGCGGAAGCGGGCGTCGGTGTTGCGGATGCGATCGCCGATGTTGGCGGCCTGCTTGGCCATGATCGCCTTGGTCTCGGGCGTGGAGAAATGATCGAGCGGGACCTTGGACGGGTCGACGTGGGGTCCTGCGATCTCGCCCGCGCGCGGGATCGCGACATGGGCGTGCATGTCGACGGTGATGCTTTTCGGCCGCGACTGCTTGCCGGGCGTGCCGCGATTGCGTGCCGCGGTCGGCTCGTATTTGTTCCAGATGTCGGCCATGGCCCAAAGTCCCCGTGGTTGAAAAATCAGAAGACGCCGAGATGCTGCGAAACAATGGCGTCGTCAAGCTGCAGCGCCCTGGCTTCGCCCTTGAACACCACGGCACCGGTGTTGATGATGACCACGTCGTCGGCGAGGTCGAGCGTCAGCTTGATGTTCTGCTCCACCAGCACGATCGATTGGCCCTCGGCCTTGAGCTGGCCGATGATGCGACCCACTTCCGCGACGATCTGCGGCGCAAGTCCTTCCGACGGCTCGTCCATCAAGAGCACGCGCGGATTGCCCATCAGCGCGCGGCCGATCGCCAGCATCTGCTGTTCGCCGCCCGACAGCGAGCCCGCCACCTGGGCGTGCCGCTCCTTGAGCCGCGGAAACAGCCCGAAAACGCGATCCATGGTCCAGCCGGGCGCCGAGCCATTGTCCTTCCGTGACGGTTGCGCCGCGACCGTCAGGTTCTCGCGCACGGTGAGCGAGCGGAACATGCGCCGGCCCTGCGGCACGAGGCAGATGCCCTTGCGGGCGATGGTGTCGGGAGCGAGCCCGCCGACTGCCTCGCCATAGAGGCTGATCGAGCCGCGGCGCGGCTTGAGAAACCCCATGATGGTGTTCATGCAGGTGGTCTTGCCCGCGCCGTTCCGGCCGAGCAGGCCGAGAAGCCGTCCGGGCTGAAGCGACAGCGACACACCGTGCAGCACATGGCTGTCGCCGTAGAACGCGTCGATGTCGGTCATCACCAAAGCTTCGGTGGCCAAAGCTTCTGGGGGCAAGCCGTCAGTCGCCAAGATACACCTCCCGCGTCCGCGGATCGGCCACCACTTCGGCGCGGGTGCCTTCGACGATCACCTCGCCATAGTGCAACAGCGTGATGCGTTCGGCGAAGCCGAGCGCCGTATCCATGTCGTGCTCGATCATCACGATGGTGACGTCGCGCGGGATCTTGCCGAGCAGCTCGCGCACGGTCTGGCGCTCGCCCTGGGACAGCCCGGCGAGCGGCTCGTCGAGCAGCAGCAGCTTCGGCTTTTGCGCCAGTGCCATGGCGAGCTCCAGCCGCCGCCGCTCGCCATAGGAGGTTTCGGCGACAACGCGGTCGGCGCTGCCGGCCAGCCCGACCTGCGCCAGCGCCTCGCGGGCCTGCTGGTAGAGATGCCGGTGGCCGGTGAGCACCGTCCACGGGTTCCAGCGGAGCCTGTCGAGGCCGAGCAGCGCCAGCACCACGTTGTGCACGAGCTTCTCGCGCGGGAACAGGGTCAGGATCTGGTAGGTGCGGGCGAGCCCGCGATGCACGCGGTCCGGCGTCCGCTTGCCGAGCAATTCCTGACCGAACAGCCTGACCGAGCCAGAGTCCGCGGTGAGGTCGCCGGTGACCAGGTTGAACAGCGTGGTCTTGCCGGCGCCATTCGGGCCGATGATCAGGCGGCGCTCGCCGGGCGCAACCTTGAGCGACACGTTTTTGGTCGCCGGGAGGCCGCCGAAGCGCTTGTTGAGACCGGTAATTTCGAGCGCGGCTTCGGTCATCCGGCGCTCTCCGAAGCGGGGCTCTTCGCGGCGGGCTTGCCGCGCGCGGAAAATTTTTGCCACAGCGCACGGCAGCCGGGCACGAGCCCGTAGGGCATGAACACGATCACCAGCACGAAGATCGCGCCGAGCAGCGTGTTCCAGCGCTCGACATACGACGACACCACGTTCTTCACCAGCGTGATGATGGCGGCACCGACGATCGGGCCTGTCAGCGTGCTCGCGCCGCCGAGGATCGCCATCAGCAGGATTTCGGCCGATTGCTGCAGGCCGAGCGCGTGCGGGCTGAGAAACAGGTTGTAATAGACGAACAGCAGGCTCGCGACCGAGCCCCAGAAGCCCGCCAGAACGAAGGTCAGCCAGCGGATCAGCCAGACGTTGTGCCCCAGCATCGACATGCGGCGCGGCTGGTCGCGCGCGCCCATCAGGCTTGCGCCGAACGGCGAGCGCGAGAAACGCCAGATGAAGAAGAACGCGACGGCAAGAACAGCCAGCGTGAACCAGTAGAACCGCGGCGCCGTGGTGATGTCGATGCCGAACGGCTCGGGCCGCTGCGGCAGGCGTATGCCGTTGTCGCCGCCGGTCAGATCGTTGGCACGATAGGCAACGCCCCAGACGATCTGGCCGAGCGCGAGCGTGATCATGATGAAGCCGAGCCCCGGCGCCCGCAGCGACAGCATGCCGAACAGGCCGGCCATGGCGGTCGAGAAGATCAGCGCGAGGATCGCGGCGCTGAGCTGGTCGAAGCCGTTGATCACCAGCAGGATGCAGGCATAGCCGGCCAGGCCGAGATAGCCGGCATGGCCGAGCGAGACCATGCCGCCGTAGCCGAGCATCATGTTGATCGACAGCGCGAACAGCGCGTAGATCAGCACCTGGCTCGCCATGTTGACGTAGAATTCGTTGCCGATGACCCACGGCACGACGACGAGGAGTGCGGCCGCTACGGCGATGGCGAGCAGGTTCCAGCGCGTCATAGCTGCACCCGCCCGAACAGGCCCTGCGGCAGGAACACCAGCACCAGCACCATCGGCAGGAACAGCACGAAGTAGGCGAGGTCGGGCGCAAGCGCGATGCCGAAATTGTAGAGGAAGCCGACCACGAAGCTGCCGACGAAGGCGCCGAGCAGCGAGCCGGCGCCGCCGAGGATGACGACGATCAGCGCCAGCGGCAGCATGTCGGCATCGAGGCCCGGATAGGCGTTGAGGATCGGACCGCCGAGCACGCCGCCGATGCCGGCGAGCGCCGAGCCGAGCAGGAACACCAGCGTGAACAGCCGCGACACCGGGATGCCGACGCCGCGTGCCATCTCCATGTCGTCGACACCGGCGCGGATCATCGCACCGATGCGCGTGCGCTCCATCAGCAGATACAGAACGACGGCCGCGACCAGCGCGATGCCGAGCACCACCAGCCGGTAGGTCGGAAAGGCGTAGCCGGCAAACAGGATCGGACGGCGAAGCTCCTGTGGCGCCGGAAGCGGCATCGGGTCGCCGGTCCAGGCCAGGAGACAAATGTCGGCGATGATGAAGGAGACGCCGAGCGTGACCAGAACCTGGCCCTGCTCATTGCCGGCGATCCGGCGCAGCACCAGACGTTCGAGAGCAATGCCGATGATGCCGACGCCGATGCCGGCGGCCAGCGCCACCAGCCAGAAATAGCCGCCGCGGGCGAGGAGGCTGTAGCCGAAGTAGGCACCCAGCATGAAGAACGCGCCGTGCGCAAGGTTCGGAATGCGCATCAGCCCGAAGATCAGCGAGAAGCCGGAAGACAGCAGGAACAGCAGGCCGCCGAAGGCCAGACTGTTCAAGGTCTGGATGATCCAGAACTGCCCTGACATGAGGTCTTGTGATTTTTGCGGCCCCGGACGCGCCGCCGCGTCCGGGGCACTCCGAGCCTATGGCTTCAGTTCTCGAGGTTCTTCGCGGGCGGGAAGTCGCGCGAATACACCGGGCTCTTGAGGAATTCCTCCTCGTTGTACTTCCAGAACTGGCTTACGTCCGGATAGGTCTTCACCACCGCGTTGACGAGCTTGCCGCCTTTGCGCTCGACCTTGCGCATGTAGATGTTGCCGACGACGTTGCCAAATTTGTCGAAACTGACCGGGCCACGCAGCGTTTCGGGAACCTTGGCGACCTTGAGCGCCTTCATGAACACGGCCTTGTCCTCGACGTTGCCCCTGATCTCCTTGAGGGCGTGTTCGAGAACTTCGCCGCAGAGATAGGTTTCTGCGGCATAGACGCCAGGATCGACCTTGTAGTCGCGCTGGATGGCCGCGACGAACCGCTTGTTGATCGGAAAGTCGAGCTCCGCCGAGTACCAGTTCCCGGTGATCGCGCCGAGCGCGTCGTCACCCATCTGCTGCAGCAGGGATTCATCGACCGGCGTGAAGCCGCCGAGAATCTGCTTGCGGTTGCCGTACTCGCGAAGCTGCTTGATGAACTTGAACCCGTTCGAGCCGGCATGCCCGGTGTAGATCGCGTCGAGGTTCGGCTTGAGCTGCGCGATGTAGGTTCCGTAGTCCGGGGCGTTGAGCGGCGTGAACAGCTTCTGCACCACCTTGCCGCCGTTGTCCTCGAACACGCGCTGGAAGCCCGCGACGTTCTCCCAGCCGAAGGCGAAGTCGTCGGCGAGGCACGCGACGCGCTTGATGTTGAGATCTTTCGCCGCGTATTCGCCGAGCGGGTGGCTCGGCTGTGCCGAGGTCGAGCTCGGGCGCACCAGCCAGGGGTTCGGCTTGCGCTGGGTCATGTCTTCGGCGCCTGCGACCGTCAGGATCGGCGTCTGCGACGAGCGGATGTAGTCGTCGATCGCGAGCGCCTCGAACGCCGCGAGCGGGCCGATGATGCACGAGACCCGCAGCCGCTCGACCAGCTCCTGCGTCTTGGTGCGCGCCTGCGCCGGGTTGCCCGCGGTGTCCTGGGTGTGGAGCTCGACCGGACGGCCGGCCAGCATGTTGTTGCGTTCCTTGAAGAACACCGTCAGGCCCTGCTCCATCTGCAAGCCGCCGGAGGCGAGCGGGCCGGTCTTCACGGTGAGAAAGCCGACCCGGATCGGCCCGGCCTGAGCCACGGCTGCGGGCAGCTTGAGCGTCTGCGAGGCGACGCCTGCGGCGAGCGCGCCTTTCACAACGGTACGTCTGCTGATCGGCATCGAGCGTTCTCCCTGGTTTCCCCTCGATTGGCGCAAGCGCCAATCGCATTTTCTACCCCTTGTCGCGGGGGCTTGATCGGCGTCCATCAAATCAGATTGCGAGGCGTTGCGACATCACTATGGCGTGCCCGGAGCAGCTTGCCTCGGCTGCCCAACGGCGGCCGATTTATTGGGCAAGCTCACCGGGTCAAGCTTGCTTGAGTCAGATGCCGAGATAGCTGTGCTTGATCTGCTCGTTGGCCCAGAGCTCTTCCGGCTTCGCCGAATAGACCACCTGGCCCTTGCTCATGACATGGACGAAATCGACGAGCTTGAGCGCCAGCGACGCGTTCTGCTCGACCAGCAGGATCGACATGCCCTCTTTCTTGAGCTTGGCGACCGCCTCCCACACGCCCTGGATGATGATGGGCGCGAGCCCCTCGGAGGGCTCGTCCATGATCAGGCAGTCGGGATTGGTCATCAGCCCGCGGCCGATGGCGAGCATCTGCTGCTCGCCGCCGGACAAGGTCTTGGCCCGCTGCATCCGGCGCTCGCGAAGCCGCGGAAACATGTCGTAGACGCGCTCGAGGTTCCAGCCGTGCCGCTCCGGATGCCGCTCGGCGACCATCAGGTTTTCCTCGACGCTGAGCGTCGGGAATACGCGGCGGCCCTGCGGAACGAGCCCCATGCCGCCGCGGACGGTTTCGAACGAGGGGATGTTGGTGATGTCGCCGCCCTTGAACACGATCTTGCCGCGGCGCGGCGGCACGAAGCCGCAGATCGAGTTGACGAGCGTGGTCTTGCCGACGCCGTTGCGGCCGAGCAGCCCGAGGATCTGGCCCTGTTCGAGCGTCAGCGACAGGCCCTGCAGCACATAGGCGTCGCCGTAGTAGGTGTGGATGTCCTGCACTTCCAGGATCGCCATGTGTCGCGCTCCGGTCAGCCGGTGCCCAGATAGATTTCCTGGACCTTCTGGCTCGTCTGGATCTGCTTCGGCGTGCCGGTTTCCAGGATCTGGCCGAAATGCAGCACGGAAATGCTGCTCGCCAGATCGAACACCACGTCCATGTCGTGCTCGATCAGGAGGATCGCGAGCTTGGGATCGAGCCGCATCAGAAACTTGGTCATCTCGACCGACTCGCCCGACGACAAGCCCGCCGCCGGCTCGTCGAGCAGCAGGATGTTCGGGTCGCTCGCGAGGCCCAGCACGATCTCGAGCTGCCGCTGCTCGCCGTGGCTGAGGTAGCGGACCTCGGTGTTGGCGCGGTCGAGAAACGCCGCCTGCTCGAGCAGGCGATGCGCCTTGTCGTAGACCTCCTTGTAGGAGGAGAGAAACCGCCACATCACGAACTTCGACGGCTTCAGCCCCTTGATCGCCAGCAGCACGTTGTCGAGCACGGTGAGGCGAGGGAACAGGCTGGTGATCTGGAAGGTCCGCGACATGCCCATCGCGGTTCGGCGGTGGCTGGGCATGGCCGTGATGTCCTTGCCGAACAGCAGGACCTGGCCGGACGAGGACGGGAAGATGCCGGTGATGAGGTTGAACAGCGTGGTCTTGCCGGCGCCGTTCGGGCCGATGATCGCCTTGCGGTCGCCGGGCATGACCTTGAACGTGACGTCGCGCACGGCATGAAGGCCGCCGAAGCTCTTCGACAGGCCGCGCAATTCCAGCACGGGCACCGCGCCGTCCTGTCCGCTTGCTTGCTCTGTCGTCATGCCGACCCCGTTGCGGAGCGTGCCGGGGCCCCGCGTGGAGCCCCGGCCTTGGTCCGATCAGTTGCAGAACTTGCAGGGCGGATAGTCGCGGCCGTAGACCGGCGTCGCCAGGAACTCGTCCTTCTTGAACTGTCCGAACTGGCTCACGTTCGGATAGGTCTTGATGACCGTGTTCCAGAGCTCGTCCTTGTCGTAGCCGAACATCTTCTTCTTCTCGACCTTCTTGACGTAGATGCTCTGGATCGGGTTGCGGTTCTCGTCGAACCGCACCTGGCCGCGCGGCGTCTCGATGTTGAGCGCCGCCATCTGCTTGATGAACTCCTCGGCGCCCGGATATTTGCCGCCGTTCTGGGCGAGCACCGCCTCGATCATCATCGCCGTCGAGTAGTTGGTTTCCGAGTAGTACGACGGCACCTTGCCGAACTGCGAGCGGTAGGCCTTGACGAATTCGGCGTTGCGCGGCGTGTCGAGCGCCGCGCTGTATTGCAGCGCCGAGACATGGCCGATCACTTCGTCGCCCATCGACGGCAACACGAACTCGTCGTAGCTCGGACCGCCGCCGATCACCGGCTTCTTGTTGCCGGAGGCCGCGAGCTGCTTCGGGAATTGCAGCGACATCGGGCCGACCATGACGGTGAAGATCACGTCGGCATTGGCGCTGATCGTCGGGATGTAGGGTCCGAAGTCCTTGGTGGTGAGCGGCGGCCAGATCTTCTGCACGACTTGCCCGCCGCAGGCCTCGAACGCGCGCTGGAAGCCGCCGGCCACCTCGTAGCCGAAGGCATAGTCGGCGGCGACGATCGCCACCTTCTTGTAGCCCTGCTCGCAGGCCCACTGCCCGAACGGATGGCTCGGCTGCGAGCTGGTCCAGCTCGAGCGGAAGAAATACGGGTACTTCGGCAGATCGCGTTGCGTCAGATCGTCGGCCGAGGAGACCGACGAGATGTAGACGACCTTCTCGGCCGTGCTCACCGGCGCGAGCGCGTAGCCGGTCGAGGCCAACAGGCCGCCGACGAAGAAGTGCACCTTGTCCTGCAGGATCAGCTTCTTCGCCTTGGTCACGGCGGTATCCGGCTTGCCCTGCTCGTCCTCGACGATGAACTTGATCTGCGCGCCGCCGAGCACGTTCTTTTTCTGGTCGAGATACATCTTGAAGCCGTCGACCATGTCCTTGCCCACCTGGGCGAAGATGCCGGTGGTCGGCGCGAGGAAGCCGATGCGGACCTCCTCGGCCTGTGCCGCGCCGGCCGATCCGGCCGCGAGGACACCGGCCAACAACAGCGAGCCGGCGGTGCGATGCATGCGTTGCGTCATCATGACCTCCCGTGCGTTGGCCGCGCTTCACCCGTTCAGTGAGGCGCGGCTTTGGTTTCCTTCGAAGTTTCTTGCCTTGAATTCTTCATGCGGTATTGCCGGATCCGTTCCGGAATGCCCATCAGGCCGGTCGGCAGATAGAAGATCGTCAGCACATAGACGCCGCCGAGCACGTACTGCCACCACGGCACCAGCGTGCTCAGATACTCGCGCAGCCCGAACACGATGAAGGAGCCGATTACGCCTCCGACCAGCGTGCCCGCGCCGCCGAGCACCGCCATCAGCAGCGCGTCGACCGAGGTGGTGAGCTCGACATTGACCGGGCTGACGATGCCCGCGGTGTGAGCCCACAGCACGCCGGACAGTCCGCCGAATCCGCCGGCGATGATGAAGGCGATGTATTTGTGCAGCCAGGTGTTGTAGCCGAGGATCTGCATGCGCAGCTCCCGCTCGCGGATGCCGGCCAGACTCTTGCCGAACGGCGATCGCACCAAGGTGTACATCGCGAGCAGCGATACGGCAAAGAAGCCGAACACGACGTAGAAGAACGTCACGTCGTTGGCGAAGTCGATGCCGCCGAATTTCGGCCGCTCCCGGACGTTGATGCCGTTGTCGCCGCCGGTCAGCGAGTTCCAGCGGTAGGCGAGGCCCCAGACGCATTGCCCGAGCGCCAGCGTGATCATCAGGAAGTAGACGCCGGTGGCGCGGATCGCCAGCAGGCCGAACACGGCGGCGAGCGCCGCACTGAGCAAAATGCCGAACAGGCAAACCAGCCAGAAGTCCCAGCCGAGCCCGATGTGATAGCGCGTGGCGAGGATCGCCGCGGCATAGGCGCCGACGCCGAGATAGGCGGCCTGGCCGAGCGAGGCCAATCCGGTGTAGCCCAGGAGGATATCGACGCTCATCACCAGGATTGCGAAGGCCAGCGCCCGGGTGGCGAGCAGGATGACGAACGAGTTGGTGTTCGGCACCGCGACCGCGACGGCGGCCAGCGCCGCGATGACGAGAAGGATTTTCACCAACTGGCTGTTCATCGGACTTGGCTCATTCGGACCGGGCTCATTCGCGTCCAAACAGGCCGGTCGGCTTGATCGCGAGGATCAGCGCCATCGGGGCGTAGAGTGTGAAGTAGGAGATTTCCGGAAACAGCGCCTTGCCGAAGTTGTCGGCAAGGCCCACCGCGAGCGCGCCGATCGCAGCGCCTCCGAGGCTGCCCATGCCGCCGATGATCACCACGGCAAAGGCAAGCGGCAGGATCTCGAAGTCGAGACCGGGATAGACCCCGAGAAATGCACCGCCGATCACCCCGCCCAGCGCCGCGAGGAATGCGCCGAGCGCGAAAATGAACATCGAGACCCGCGAGGTGTCGATGCCGACGCCGCGCGCCATCTGCGCGTCATCGACCGTGGCACGGACCGCGGCGCCGAGCCGCGTCTTCTCCATCGCAAGCCACAGCACGATGCCGATCGCGGCGGCGGTGGCGATCATGAACATGCGATAGAGCGGTAGGTAGAGCCCGCCGACATTGATGCTCTTCGAGAGCACGTCCGGCGGGTTGATGTCGAAGTTGTTGCCGGTCCAGATGTCGAGCGCCGCCTGCTGGAACAAAAAGGCGAAGCCGACGGTCAGCAGAACCTGCCGCAGCGGATCGAAGCCGAGCGGCCGCAGGAAGATGCGCTCCATGGCCAGGCCGAGCAGCGCGATGGTCAGCGCCGCGACCGGAATCGCGAGCAGCCACGAGCCGGTGGTCCAGATCACCGTCAGCGCGACATAGCCGCCGAGCAGGAAGTAGGAGCCGTGCGACAGATTGACGATGCGCATGACGCCGAAGATCAGCGACAGGCCGCTGCCCAGAAGGAACAGCAACGCACCGTACGAAACCCCGTTGAACGCCTGGATCAGCCAGAAGTTCAGGTTCATTTCCGCCCAAGCCCCTCTTCAGACGAGAAGGTTGGGGCGGAGCTTACATGAGGCGGGGCGGCGCGCCAGCCCGTCAAATGAGCGCGGGGGCGTTCTTTTGAGACTGCGATCAAATTGAGCGTGTCGTCTGTGGCCCTGGGTCCCCGCCTCCGCGGGGACCCAGGCTGGCTACGAATAGACAGCTCAGGGTTTAGCGCCCTCTGCGCCGCTTCACCTTGGCCTTGCCTTCGAGCACGGCGCACACGGCGGCGGTGTCGTCCTCGGCATGGCCCTGCCTGAGCGCTGCGGCATAGACCGGCAGCGTCGCGGAGAACAGCGGTGTCGGCACCTTGATCTTCTTCGCGAACGCGCCGATCACGTCCATGTCCTTCTGCCACACCGAGCACTTCATGGTGACGTCGGCGTAGTCGTTCTTCACCATCATCGGCGCCCGCAGCTCGAACACGCGCGAATTGCCCGCGCCGTTGGAAATCATCTCGAAGATGATTTTGGGGTCGAGGCCGGCCTTCATGCCCATCACCATCGCCTCGGCGGAGGCGACGTTGTTGATGGCGACCAGGAGGTTGGCGACGTATTTCATCCGGCTGCCGTCGCCGAACTCGCCGGTGTCGTAGGTCTTGCGCGAGAAGCCGGCAAACACCGGCTTGATCTTGCCGATCGCCTTGCGGTCGCCGCTGGCATAGATCACGAGATCGCCGGTCCTGGCCTGCGAGCCGGTGCCGCTCACCGGGCAGTCGAGCATGGTGTGGCCCGCCTTGCCCAGAATGCGCTTGGCCTTCTCCTTGTCCTCGATGGTGAAGGTCGAGCATTCGGCGACGATACGCGGGGGAAGGCCCGCAGCGGCGATCTCCTTTGCGACAGCCATCAGCGCTTCCGGCTTCGGCAGGCTGGTGATGACGATGGGCGCGGCTGCGGCAACGGCCCTGGCGCTCGACGCGATCTCGACGCCGGCCCGGGCCAATTCCTTGCGCTTGGCCGCGCTGATGTCGAAGCCCACCACACGCCAGCCGGACCTGATCAGGTTGCGGGAGAACGATCCGCCCATGATGCCCAGCCCGATCACGCCCACAGTCTTCTTGGTCTTTGCCGCGCTCATTGCTTCCCACCCGTTGATTTTCGTTGCCCACGAACCGATTGCATCGGGACACTAGTACCCGGAATCAGAGCTGAGTGATACGGCGGCCTTTGAAGGGCTTTTGGCGGACTCGTTTCTTGGTCCACA
>JAIESI010000085.1 GCA_019746135.1 Xanthobacteraceae bacterium | reverse complement strand
GCAGCCGGGCCAGCCGGTTCCCGCGCCGCAGGCGGGACAGGCCGGCGCGCCGGCGCAACTGCCCGGCCAGGGCGGCGTATCCACGCCCACCTTGCAGGTGACCCGTGAGGCGGCGGTCGCCGCCTCGCCGCGCGTACAGATCGACACGCCGACCCTGCGCGGCTCGATGACGCTGCGCGGCGCGCAGATCGACGATATCGCGCTGGTCAAGTACCGCGAGACGGTCGATCCGAAATCGCCGCCGATCGTGCTGCTGTCGCCCGCGGGCAGCCCGCACCCGTTCTACGCTGAGTTCGGCTGGGTCAGCGGCGCGGGCGCCCAGATGAAGACCCCCGACCGCAACACGGTGTGGACGCAGGTGGGCTCAGGCTCCCTCGGTGTCGGCAAGCCGGTGACGCTGACCTGGGACAACGGCGAAGGGCTCGAGTTCCGCAAGATCATCAACATCGACGACAAGTACCTGATCACGGTCGAAAACCAGGCGGTCAACAAGGGCAGCGCCCCGGTCGCGCTTTATCCTTACGGCCTGATCCGCCGCCACGGCACCCCGGAAACGCTCGGCTACTACATCCTGCACGAGGGCCTGATCGGCGTGATCGGCGACCAGGGCCTGCAGGAGTTCACCTACAAGGCGATCGAGGACAAGAAGAACGTCAGCTTCAAGGCGACCAACGCCTGGCTCGGCATCACCGACAAGTACTGGGCGGCAACGCTCCTGCCCGATCCCAAGGCGGCGCTGCAGACCAAGTTCTCCTTTGAACTCCTCGGCGCGCAGAAGACCTACCAGACCGATTATCTCGGCGACGCGCAGACCGTAGCGCCGGGCGCAACCACGGCGCACACCACGCGGCTGTTCGCCGGCGCCAAGGAAACGGCGGTGGTCGACGGCTACGACAAGCAGCTCGGGCTGAACCGTTTCGAGCTCTTGATCGACTGGGGCTGGTTCCACTTCATCACCAAGCCGATGTTCTACGCGATCGACTGGCTGTACGCGCACGTCGGCAACTTCGGCATCGCCATCCTGCTGATCACGCTGATCATCAAGATCGTGTTCCTGCCGCTCGCCAACAAATCCTACGCCTCGATGGCGAAGATGAAGGCGGTGCAGCCGGAGATGATGGCGATCCGCGAGCGCTACGCCGACGACAAGATGAAGCAGCAGCAGGCGCTGATGGAGCTCTACAAGAAGGAGCAGATCAACCCGCTGGCCGGCTGCCTGCCGATCCTGGTGCAGGTGCCGGTGTTCTTCGCGCTCTACAAGGTGCTGTTCATCTCGATCGAGATGCGGCATGCGCCGTTCTACGGCTGGATCAGGGACCTGTCGGCGCCGGACCCGACCAACCTGTTCAACCTGTTCGGACTGCTGCCGTTCGACCCGACGGTGATCCCGGTGTTCGGCCAGTTCCTGCACGTCGGCTTCTGGCCGATCATCATGGGCATCACGATGTGGTTCCAGATGAAGCTCAACCCCGCGCCGCCCGATCCGACGCAGAAGATGATCTTCGACTGGATGCCGCTGATCTTCACCTTCATGCTGGCATCGTTCTCGGCGGGCCTGGTGATCTACTGGGCCTGGAACAACACGCTGTCGGTGCTGCAGCAGTCATTCATCATGCACCGGCACGGTGCCAAGATCGAGCTGTGGGACAACCTCAAGGAGCTGTTCGGCAAGAAGAAGCCGCCCGAGGACAAGAAGTAGCGGGCGTTTCCACCGACAAACCAAAATGGCCGGGATGTGCTCCCGGCCATTTTTATTGCTACGGCCGCCTCAAGCCGGCGGGCTGCCCATGAAATCGCGCTTGCCGACCTCGACGCCGCACTGGCGGATGATGTCGTAGGCCGTGGTGGCGTGGAAATAGAAGTTCGGCAGGGCGTTGCCGAGCAACAGGCTTTGCCCGGTGAACTCGCGGACATTGCCGTTCGGGAAGGTGACCTTGATCTCCTTGCCCTCGGTGCCGTCGATCTCGCCCTGCTTCACACCCTTGAGATACTCGATGGTCTTGGCGATGCGCTCCTTGAGCGCCGCGATCGTGGTCTCGTCGTTGGCAAACTTCAGAAGCTCCTTGCCGGAAAGCCTGCCTGCGGCGTTCGCCGCATGATCGGTCGCCGCGCGCACCTGGCGCACCAGCGGAAACATGTCCGGCGACAGCCGCATGTTGAGCAGGTCCGCCTCGTTGACCTTGCGTGCCGCGGCCCAGGCCGCCGCCTTGTCGAGCACCCCGGACAGGCCGTTCAGGTGCTGCATGAAGACCGGGATGGACACCGAATACATGGAAACCGGCATGGGAATTCGCCTCGTGTTGGATGACAATCTGCGGCGGCGAGCCTAGCTTAAATGCCGTGAGCGCTGCATCCGATTTTTCATCCGGTTTTTCTTCCGCCGAGCGGGAAGCCGGCCGCCTGCTGTTCGCGCAGGAATGGCGCTTCGCCACCGCGGCGGGCTCGCTCGAGTCGCTGCCCAAGCCGCGCGGCGTCGAGATCGCCTTTGCCGGCCGGTCGAACGTGGGCAAGTCGAGCCTGATCAACGCGCTGACCGGGCGCAACGCGCTCGCCCGCACCTCGCACACACCCGGCCGCACCCAGGAGCTGATCTTCTTTGCCGGCGATCCGGTGCTGACGCTGGTCGACATGCCGGGCTACGGCTTTGCCGCGGCGCCCAAGGACAAGGTGAAGGCGTGGACGCGGATGATCCACGAATACCTGCGCGGCCGCACCAACCTCGCCCGCGTCTATGTGCTGATCGATGCGCGGCACGGGCTGAAGGACGCCGACCTGCCGCCGCTCGACGCGCTCGGCGAAAGCGCGGTGAGCCACCAGATCGTGCTGACCAAGGCCGACCAGGTGAAGGCCGCGGAATTGAAGGAGCGGATCGCTGCGGTCGAGGCGGCGTTGAAGAAGCGCCCGGCGGCATTCCCGAACGTGCTGCCGACCTCGTCACGAACCGGCGACGGTATTCCGGAGCTGCGCGCGGCGATCGCGCGGCTGAAGAAGGAGCGAAGCTGAATCAAAATAAAAAAAGGGCCCCGGCGGAATGGGCGACGCCAGGGCCCCAAAGAACTTACGGGATGGATTGTGCCGCAACCGGCTCATTCCGATTACGCAGTTCAACGCTAGACGGAAGTGCTCTGGGCTGTCAGTCAGTGCAAACCTGACAGCGGTGGGAAACTCCACGGCAAACATCGCGAAAACGCGAATGTTTTTACGACAATGATGAGGGGTCCATGGAAGCTGCATTGCTGGTCCTCGCCGCAATCATGGGGGCTGCGGGCATCGTGCTGACCGCAGCATCCGCCCACGGCGCGCCGGGCTCGGGCCTCGATAGCGCGGGGTACCTCCTCTTAATACATGCCACGGCTGTGATTGGCGGAACCGCGCTCCTGCACCAGGCGATGCTGTCGCGCACGGTCGGGATGATCGCGCTCGCGGGCTTCGTCATCGGCGGTGCGCTGTTCGCGGGCGACGTCGCGGCGCGCGCGTACATCGGCTCGCGGCTGTTTCCGATGGCCGCGCCGACCGGCGGCGTGATCCTGATCGCGAGCTGGCTCGTGCTCGGGCTCGCAGCGCTGCTGGCGCGGTGACGACAAGTCCGCGAGCTTGGCGGCGGCCGGAATGACGGTAGAGGCGGCTGCCCGGGCCTGCTAGAACAGCCGCGCTTGAACGCCGCGCGAGACCGCCCATGAATGACAAAAGCGTGACAAATCCGCTCGACGCCGCCCGCGTCCTCTCCGAGGCGCTGCCGCACATGCAGCGCTACGACGAGGAAACCATCGTCATCAAGTACGGCGGCCACGCGATGGGCAGCGAGAGTGTGGCGCGCTCGTTCGCGCGCGACATCGTGCTCCTGGAGCAGACCGCGATCAATCCGGTGGTGGTGCACGGCGGCGGGCCGCAGATCGAGGCGATGCTGAAGCGGGCCGGCGTGCAGTCGCAGTTCGCCGCGGGGCTGCGCATCACCGACGCTGCGACGCTCGAGATCGTCGAAATGGTGCTGGCCGGCTCGATCAACAAGCAGATCGTCGGCTACATCAACGCCGCCGGCGGCAAGGCGATCGGGCTTTGCGGCAAGGACGGCAACATGGTCATGGCGAAGAAGGCGACGCGCAAGGTCATCGATCCGGACTCCAACATCGAGAAGGTGGTCGACCTGGGTTTCGTCGGCGAGCCCGACAAGGTCGACACCACGGTGCTCGACACCGTGCTCGGCCGCGAGCTCATTCCGGTGCTGGCGCCGGTCGCGGCCTCGGCCGACGGCGGCAGCTACAACGTCAACGCCGACACGTTCGCGGGTGCGATCGCCGGCGCCTTGAAGGCCAAGCGGTTTCTGCTGCTGACCGACGTGCCGGGCGTGCTCGACAAGTCCAAGCAGTTGATCAAGGAGATGTCGGCAGCGGATGTGCGAAAGCTCATCGCCGACGGCACGATCTCCGGCGGCATGATCCCGAAGGTCGAGACCTGCCTCTACGCGCTGGAGAAGGGCGTGGAGGGGGTGGTGATCCTCGACGGTCGCGTGCCGCATACGGTGCTGCTCGAGCTGTTCACCGACCACGGCGCGGGCACGCTGATTCACCGCTGAAGCCAGCCAGCCATTCGGGCAGCATTCCGCGCCCCGGGACTTTGAATTCGGGCGCCCGGGCCGGCCCGCCGTTTCCGTCCCCGCTTCGCGGGGGCAAGCTTTTCCTTCCCCTCGAAAAGAGGGGTTGGAGCGCCGAGAGGCGCCGGGAGCTTTGCGAAGGCTCCCGGACCGGCCTTGCGATCGGCCGATCCGCGCCAAGATTCCGGGACCCATAGGCTTTGAGGGGGGTGGGGGTCCCGGGGCGCGGGCCCTTGCGAGGGGCCCGGCGCCTCCCGGCGCTCCAACGCGATGCCAGTTGTCGGGCACCGCATTCTGCTCCCTGTCCGGACGCCGCGATCGACGAACGTCGTATTGAGAACAAAACGAGAACTTACCTAGGCTCCCATAGGATGGAAGTCAACCCCCAGGAATCCCGAGCTTGGACGGCAGGCTGAACGGCCCTGATTCGACCGATGGCGGCAGCCCGGCGTTCACCATGGCCGCAGCGCGCCAGATCCGCAGAAAAGCCCCGCTTGACTTCCTTCCAGTATTTTCTGATATTTCTGTCATGATAGAAATTACGAAATTCGACGAAACCGCCCGGCCGCGCGAGCTGCCCCCGGCGCTCGAGCACTTCGTGCTGCAATGGGGCGACCTCGGCGGCAAATGGGGCGTCAACCGCTCGGTCGCGCAGATCCATGCGCTGCTCTACCTCTCGGAGCGTCCGCTGACCGCGGAAGAGATCGCCGAGCGGCTGGGGCTTGCCCGCTCCAACGTCTCGAACTCGATCAAGGAGCTGCAGGCCTGGAACCTGATCCGCCGCGTGCCGATCAGGGGCGACCGGCGCGACCACTTCGAGGCCGAGACCGACGTCTGGGAAATCTTCGCCCGCATCGCCATGGGCCGCAAGGAGCGCGAGATCGATCCGGCGATCGCGGCGCTGCGCACCTGCGCGGCCGAGGCCGACGGCGACAAGGCCATCAACCCGGTGGCGATCGCGCGGCTGAAGGCCCTGCTCGAATTCGTCGACACCATGGACCGCTGGGCCGGCCAGATGAAGAACGTGCCGCGCGCGCAGATCGCGGCGCTGGTGCGGCTCGGCACCAAGATCGTGACCTTCCTCTCATTCGGCAAAAGGAAATGAGCGCGCGTCATCGTTTGAGTCGTGTGGCGATGGAGTGGACCGTGGCACTGGCGAACATGAACGTCCCGGAGCATGTACGGCATGTCGTATTGCCGGGCTCCGACGACGCGCTGGTCGATCTTCGCTTCCGCGCGCTGATGTCCGACGACGAATGGATGTCGCTGCCGGCGCCGATCCGCCGCCGCTTCTCCAAGCGCCTCGCCGACGGTCGTACCGTGGTCTATGCCGGCGAAATCATCGAAACGACGATGAGCCGCGCCGGCCGGCTCCTCGCGCAGGTGGCGCGGCTGATCGGCGCGCCGCTGCCGACCTCGACCGACGCGCATGTGCCGATGGTGGTGACCGTCACCGAGGACATGGCGACCGGCGGCCAGATCTGGACCCGGCTCTGCACCCGCCGCGACGGCTTTCCGCAGATCATCAACTCGTCGAAGCGCTTCGCCGGCCCGACCGGCATCGAGGAATATCTCGGCCACGGCATCAGCATGGCGCTGGCCATCCATGCGGTCGAAGGAGCGCTGGTGTTCCGCAGCGCCGGCTACTGCTTCCACGCCTTCGGCCGCCGGTGGCGGCTGCCCGGCTTCATGTCGCCCGGCGCGATGACCGTTGCGCACCGGGAGATCGGCGAAGGCCGCTTCGAATTCACCCTCGATATCGACCATCCCGTCTTTGGCAAGCTGATCCATCAGTCCGCCGCGTTCCGGGAGACGACGATATGATCTCCGACCTGCTCTGGATCCTGCTGTTCAACCAGATCGTGATGGGGGCGTTCGACACCATCTATCATCACGAGCTGGCCGAGCGGCTGCCGTGGCGCGCCTCGCAGGGCCATGAGCTCGCGCTGCATGCGATCCGCAGCCTGCTCTATGCCACCGTGCTGGTCGTGCTCGGGTGGCTCGAACTGCATGGTATCTGGACGCTGGTGCTGCTCGCGGTGCTCACCGTCGAGGTCGTGATCACGCTGATGGACTTCGTCGAGGAGGATTTGACCCGTGCCTTACCGGCAAGCGAGCGCATCAATCACACGCTGCTGGCGCTGAACTACGGCGCGATTCTCGCCCTGCTCGTGCCTGTGCTTCTCGGATGGTTGCACCAGCCGACGGCGATCAAAACCGCCTGGCATGGCTTCTGGAGCGTGTTCATGGCGATTTCCGCGGCGGGCGTGCTGATCTGCGGCGCGCGCGATTTCTTTGCCGCACGCCGCGCCCGCCGCCTCATCCCCGGCCGCGCCGCCGAGCTGGTTGCCGCCCTCCCCGAACGGCAGCATGTGCTCGTCACCGGCGCGACCGGGTTCATCGGCAGCCGGCTCACCGAGGCGCTCGCCAGTGCCGGACACCGGGTAACGGTTCTGGTGCGCGATCCGAAGAAAGCGGCTCAGCTCACACCGCCGTTCCGGCTGATCACCTCGCTCGACCGGATCGCGAATGACGAGCGCATCGACGCAATCGTCAATCTCGCCGGCGAACCGATCGCCAACGCACCGTGGACGCTGCGAAAGCGCCGCCGCATCCTGCGCTCGCGGCTGGAGATGACGCGCCACCTGGTACGATTAATCGGCCGGCTGGAAACGCCTCCGGCGCTTCTCGTCAGCGGCTCGGCGATCGGCTGGTACGGGCTCTGGCAGGACGAGGCGCTGACCGAATTCGACGGCGGCAAGGCCTGCTTCTCGCACCGGCTGTGCGACGCCTGGGAGCGCATGGCGATGCGGGCGCAAGCGCACGGCACGCGGGTGGTGCGCCTGCGCATCGGTCTCGTGCTCGGCACCGAAGGCGGCATGCTCGCGCGGATGCTGACGCCGTTCGAGCTGGGCCTCGGCGGCCCGCTCGGCAGCGGGGCGCAGTGGATGTCGTGGATCGAGCGCGACGATCTCGTTCGCCTGATCGCGCACATCATGGTGACGCGGCAGCTCAACGGTGCGGTCAACGCCACGGCGCCGGTGCCGGTGCGCAACGCCGAGTTTACCCGCGAGCTCGGCCGCGCGTTCCGCCGCCCGGCCTTCACGCCGATGCCGGCCTTCGTGTTGCGGCTGCTCGGCGATCTCGCCGACGAGCTGCTGCTCGGCGGCCAGCAGGTGCTGCCGGACAAGGCGCTGGCGAACGGCTTCAAGTTCCGGCACGAGACGCTGCGCAGCGCGCTCACCGCCATGCTGCCACGGCCGGATCGACCGGCTGATCCGCGACCGTCGCACAGCTTCCGGGTGGCAACGCCGGAGACGAAAGCCTAGTCTGCGGTCCGCTTCGTCCCCACCGTTGCCGGACCTTCATTGACCGCTTCATCCCAGACCGCCGCGCCGAGCCGGCTCGCCGACCTGCTGCCCGGCGCGATCGCCGCGACATCGTTCGCGATCAGCAACGTGCTGAGCAAGGTCGCGCTGACCGACGGCATGGACGTATTGACCCTGTCGGTGTTCCGCGGCGTGGTCGGTGTCGTCCTGGTGTCGGCGTGGCTGAAGATCGCCCCGCCGCCGATGCCGCACACGGCGCGCGCCCGATGGATCAGCCTCGGCCTCGGCGTTGTTTTCGCCGGCGTGGTGTACGGCCTGTTCGCCGCCATTATCCGCGTCTCGGTGCCGATCGCCATTCTCAGCTACTTCGTCTATCCGCTGATCACGGGCCTGCTCGGCGTCCTGTTCGGCCTCGAGCGGATCGGCTGGCGCGGGGCGCTCGCCGCCCTCGCGGCTTTCGGCGGCCTCGCCTTGATGATCCGCGCCAATCCCGAAGACATCGCCCTCGCCGGTGTCGCCTTCGCGTTCGGCTCGGCGCTCTGCCGCACCACGATCCTGCTGGTCACGCGCGCCACCCTGCAGGACGCCGATCCGCAGCTCACCACCTGGTACACGCTCCTGAGCTCGACCGCGGTGCTGGGCCTGGTCGCGCTCGTGACGCTGAACTGGCATGCCCCACACAGCGCGGGCGGCTGGGCGGCGCTTTCCGTCGTCAGCCTCGGCACCACCATCTCGGTGCTTGCTCTGTTCATCTCGATCAAGCGCATCGGCCCGTTCCGTACCGCGCTGATCATGTTTCTCGAGCCGCTGCTCTCGACCGTGTTCAGCGCGCCCATTCTCGGCGAGGTCATCACGCCGGTGCAGGCGCTCGGCGGCGCGGTGATGCTTGCGGCGCTGGTGTCATTCCAGCTCCGCCGCTGACCGAACACTCGCGCCATGCTGCATCGCCACGAAAAGACCTCTGACGGGACCGGGCCACGTTTCGATAGCGGCGTGCGGCACGAACGCATAATCTTCCGGCGACCGCCCTGCCTTCATCCACTCCAGCTTCGAGACTTCAACGTGAGCGCTTGCTTCTTGCCTGTTGCGACGAGCCGGCTGGTGAGCCGTGGGTGATATTCGACGCGTTCTGGTGGTCGGTGGCGGCGTCGGCGGATTGACCGCCGCCGCGGCATTCGCGCGGCAAGGCGTGGAAGCCGTCCTGATCGAGCGGCGGCCGGCTTTTGACATCCCCGGCGTCGGGCTTGGCCAACCTGCGAATGCGCTCCGCGTCTACGACACGCTCGGCGTGCTCGAGCAGATCCTCGACACGGGCTTCAGCTATGACCGGATGTATCTGTTCGACCCGAGCCGGCGGCTGATCGTCGAGCACAAATTTCTGCTCGGCGACGACCGGGTGCCGGCGTTTTGCGCGCTGTCGCGACTGCAGTTGCACGAAATCCTGTTGGGCGCCGCCGAACGGGCCGGCGTCGAGATCCGCCTCGGCGTCACGGTCAGCGAAATCCATGAGGAGCCGGACCGCGTCAGCGTGCGATTCTCGAACGGCGAACACGCCTCGTTCGATCTCCTGGCCGGGTTCGATGGCATCCGCTCCCAGGTCCGGCAGCATCTGTACGGCACCGCGTTTGTGCCGCGCCCTTCGGGCTATGGTGCCTGGCGGGTGCAGGCGCCGCGGCCGGACTATGTGCGCGGGATGGAGTTCCTGCAGGGCGTCGGCAGCAAGACCGGTGCGATGCCGCTGAGCAACCACATCATGTATCTGTTCCATATTCGTCCCGAGGCCGCCGGAGCAAACTTCGCAGGACAGGATCAGGTGCAGCTCTTCAGAGAGCGGCTGGTGCAATACGGCAGCTACGTGGCCGAAATCGCCGCCTCGCTCACGCCTGACTCCGACATCGTCTACAGCCCGATCGAACCGCTGATGCTGCCCTGGCCGTGGTGCCGCGGACGGGTCGTGATCGGCGGCGACGCCGCGCATACCTTTGCGCCGCATCTGACGCAGGGCGCCGCCATGGCGGCCGAAGACGCGTTCGTGCTGGCACGCGAGGTGCTTGATGACGACGTTCCAGTCGAGGCCCGGCTGATACGCTACTCGATGAAGCGCTATCCGCGCTGCGCTTTCGTCTACACGTTCTCCGGGCAATGGCTCCACGACGAACAGTCCGTCCGCTCGGCGGAGGATCTGGAAGCAGCCCGGACCGAAATGATGGCAAACGCGTCCGCCCGCATCGGCGCCAGCGACCGCATCCTCGACGGCCCCATTTAAGCCGCGCCTCCAGCACCCGATACGCTGGCAGCGGCCCAGCCTCGGCGCTAAAGCGGGATGACTTTTCTTCGAATCGTCATCCCGCTTTAGCTTCTTGTTCGAGCATGATCTTTTCCGAAAACCGCTTCACACTTTTCGGGATCATGCTCTAGGGCATGTCGGCGGACCCGCCAGCCGTGCTAGGGTCTCGCAAAAATGTGAGGACCGCATGAGCAGCAATCGCGTCAAAGTCGGCATCGTCGGGCTCGGCCGCTGGGCCAAGGTGCTCACCCGCGCTGCCAAAAATTCCATCGCCATCGAGATCGTCCAGGGTTACAGCCGCTCCGAGGAGAGTCGCGCGGCGTTCGAGCAGGAGTTCGGCATCAAGAGCGCGCCCGATCTCGGCACCTTGCTCGGCAATCCCGACCTCAAGGGCGTGATCCTCACCGTGCCGAACGAGCAGCATCTGCCGCTGGCGCGCGAGGTCGCCAAGGCCGGCAAGCACGTCTACACCGAGAAGCCGATCGCCTCGACGCTCGAGGAAGGCCTGCAGATCGAGGCGCTGGAAAAGACCTACGGCGTCAGCGTCACGGTCGGCCACAGCGCGCGGCTGATGGCCGGCATCCGCGAGATCGGCCGGGCCATCGCCGCGGGCGAGCTCGGCCGCATCGGCTTCATGGAGGCGAATTTCTCCAACGAGCGCGCGCTGGAGCTCACGCCGAAGACCTGGCGCTGGTACAAGGACCGTGCGCCGGGCGGGCCGCTGTCGCAGCTCGCGATCCACCAGTTCGACATTCTGCACTATCTCGGCGGCGAGATCGTCGAGGCCAACTCCATCGCCTCCAAGCTGTCGCCGGTCGGCGCCGAGGTCGACGACCAGTCGATGACGGTGCTGCGCTTTGCCGACGGCAAGATCGGCTATGTCGGCTCGTCCTGGACCTCGCCGGGCGTGTTCTGCGTCCGCGTGTTCGGTTCCAAGGGCCTGATGCACTACGAGATCGACTTCGGCACCTGGGACACGCCGCACAAGCTGCACCAGACCTCGACGCTCTACATCCAGCGCGGCAAGGACGGCTACGGCAAGCGCGAGGAGCTGACCGTGCCGGAAAGCGACATGTTCCGCGCCGAGATCGAGATGTTTGCGGAAAGCTGCCGCACCGGAAAGGCCAACGAGCTGAATGCGCGGAACGCCAACGTGGCGCTCGCCGCCGTCTATGCTGGCCTGCGCTCGATCGAACGGAACGGCGCGGCGGTGAAGCTCGCCGACATCATCGCCGAAGCGCACGAGCGCGTGGCCAAGGGAAGCCGCCATGTTGCCTAGCCGCTATTTCGCCGACCTGACGCAGCCGGAGATCGCGGCGCAGCTCAAGAAGAACCCGTTCGTGATCCTGCCCTGCGGCAGCGTCGAGCAGCACGGGCCGCATCTTCCCACCGGCACCGACACGCTCGCCGCCAACATCATCGCCCACGCGGTCGCCGAGCGGATGGACGGGCTGGTGCTGCCGGCGACGCCGTTCGGCGTGACGCCGATGCACATGCCGTTCGAGGGCACCATCACGCTTACGCCCGACACCTATATGCGGGTGCAGACCGAGACCTGCGTCTCGACGGCGAAGCATGGCGCCAAGCAGCTGATGATCATCAACTGGCACGAGGGCAACATTCCCTCGCTCGCCATCGCCGCCGAAGCGCTGCACCGCGACCACGGCATGAGCGTCCTGACCGTGCAGGCCTGCTACGTCGCGGAAGAGCTTTACGGCCATTCCTGCAACGGGCTGACCCATGGCGGCGAGATCGAGGCGCTGGCGGTGCTGGCGCACAGCCCGAACCTCGTGCATCTCGACCGCATCGACTATTCGTCCGACCATGCGCTCGGGCACAAGATGGACAAGCTGCGGCGGACCCGCAGCTATCAGCCGGTGCTGACCGACATCCGCTCGATCGCGCCGACCGGCTGGTTCGGCAGTCCGCAGCACGCCACCGCCGAGAAGGGCGCGAAGATGCTGACCGACATCGCCGATGCCATCGCCCGGGAGGCGCGGGAAATCTACCGTCAGCTCGACGCGGTGCAGGGCGGCACCCGCGAGATCAAGCAATTGCGACAGGTCGGTTGAGGGAGAGAGCCTGATGGCGCGGCTGCTCAAGCAATCGGAAGCCAAGAAGCTCGGCCTGCCCGGCCGCACCTCGCTCGAGCCGGTGTCGGGCGCGATCGGCTCGAACGTCACGTTCCGCATCGCCGAGCTGGCGGTGCCCAAGCCCGGCGATCCGCCGCGTGGGCCACACATGCATCACGGCTTCGAGGAGTGCATCTACGTGCTCAAGGGCACCGGCACGACGGTTGCCGAAAGCGGCGAGATCCCGATCAAGCCGGGCGACATCGTGCTGATCCCGCCGAACGAAAAGCACATGACGCGCAACACCGGCAACGAGCCGCTGGTGCTGCTGTGCTTCTTCGCGGAGCCCGACGTCACCAAAGGCACCACCGAGTTCAAGAGCTTCTGAAATACCGCCCATGGCCAACCGCGTTCTCTGCCTTCGCCCCGAAGCCGACTTCACGCGCGTCGACGCCGCAGCACCCAAGACCCTCGAAGTTGCCTATCGCGGCCCGGCCGATGCCGACGTCCCCGCGCTGATCAAGGCCAGCGACGGGCTGGTGATCCCGGCGGTCGGGCCGAAGCTCGCGCCGGAGCTGTTCGAAGGCACGGCGCTCAGGCTGGTGCAGGTCACCGGCGCGGGCGTCGACCGGCTCGATCAGGGCGCGTTGACGAGGCTCCGCATCCCTGTGGCCAATGTGCCGGGCGGCAGCAACAGCGCGGTCGCCGAATATGCCGTCACCGCAGCGTCGATGCTGCTGCGGCGCTTCGCCTGGGCCGATGCGGAGATCAAGGCCGGCCGCTATGCCCCGTTCCGCGCCCGCATGGTCGCCGACAATCTCAAAGGCATCGAAGGGCTGACGGTCGGCCTGATCGGCTTCGGCACCATCGGCCGCGCGGTGGCGCAGGCGTTCCACCGCATGGGCGCGAAGCTCTGCACGTTCGACCCGGCGGCCGGCGATGCCGCGCTGGCGAAATCGCTCGATGCGCGGCCGGTGTCACTGGACGAGCTGCTGGCGGGCTCGGACATGGTTTCGCTGCATGTGCCGCTCCTGCCGGCGACACAGAACCTGATCGGCGCCAAGGAGCTTGCGCGCATGAAACCCGGCGCGATCCTGATCCAGGGCTCGCGCGGCGGCATCGTCGACGAGGCGGCGCTGGCGGCAAGCCTGACATCCGGCCATCTCGGCGGCGCGGCGGTCGACGTCTATTCCACCGAGCCGCCGGCGCCGGACAACCCGCTGCTCAAGCTCACCGGCGAAGCGGCGTCCCGGCTGCTGCTGACGCCGCATATCGCCGGCATCACGCGGCAATCCTGGACCTCGCTGTTCCGGACCGCGTGGCAGAACGTGGAGCGCGTGGTGGTGCAGAAGCTCGAGGCGCAGCATCGCGTCTATTAGAGCATGATGATTTTTGGTCGATCCATCTCATCGACCGTCATAGCCAGTGCAGGCGGGCGATCCAGTGGATGCGCCGCCCCCCCATAGGCGAGCGAAGCGACGCCGTCCTTCGGACGGCTATAGGCGAGCGAAGCGACGCCGTCCTTCGAACGGCTATGGGCGAGCGAAGCGACGCCGTCCTTCGAACGGCTATGGGCGAGCGAAGCGACGCCGCCCTACGGACGGCTATGGGCGAGCGAAGCGACGCCGCCCTACGGACGGCTATAGGCGAGCATGACAATCGAGGTTGTGCGACTCAACCCAAACGCATCCCGCTCCAGGGTGTGAGCTCATCCGGCCGGAACCAGAGAGTGGTCCTCCGGCGGAGGACGCCAGCGACGCCCTATGAAATGGACTGCGCCGCTTCCACGATCAGGTCGGCGACCTCCTTCGGGCGCGACGCCAGCGACGCATGGCTCGCCTCCAGCGCGATGACTTTCCTCGCATTCATGCGCGCCGACATCATCTTCTGGTTCTCGGGATTTATCATGCGGTCCTGGCTGGATATCTGATACCAGCTTGGCTTGTGCTTCCATGCGGGTTCGCTGATCGCATCGCCAAAGGTCGCGCCAACCGGCGCCTTCTGGGTGACCGCCATGACCAGGCCCTCTTCCGCATCGAGGTCCTTGCAGAAGCTGTCGTGATATTGGTCCGGCTTGATCCAGAGATAGCCATCGCTGTCGGGCGCGATGTTGGCAAATGCCGCCGGGGGAATCGCCTGCGAAATGCTGCCGGGACTTTCCCCCGCGTCGGGCGCGAAGGCGGCAATATAGACAAGACCCGCGATATTAGGCGCATTGCCCGCTTCGGTGATCACGGCGCCGCCATAGGAATGGCCGACAAGCAGCACCTTGCCCTCCCGCTGCGCGATCATCTTTCGCAGTCGCCCGGCATCGTCGGCCAGCGACGTGAGCGGCATCTCGACCGCGTGAAGATCGGAATAGCCCCGGTTCCAGAGTTCGCGGATCACTTTCGCCCAGTGGGCGGCGCCGCCCCAGAAGCCATGCACGAGAATGATTGCGGGCTTTGTCATGGAACCCTCCTCTTCTATCGGAAAGCCGTGCAGCCCGGCTAAAGCGCAATGTATTTTAGGTTGGTGCCTGTCCTGAGTTTTTAAAGTAGCTGGCGCACTCATCAGCGGTGAATGCCCCAAGAAGCGCGCCGATAGCGGCGCAGGCGGTTTCGACAGTTCGCGCGGCGGCTTTGCGCCAGCAGATGCTTGAGCTTGGCGAAAACCTGTTCGATCGGGTTCAGGTTCGGCGAGTATTTGGCAGCGGGAGCCGCTTGGCCCCGGCCAAGCGGATGAGCTGGCGTGACGATCTTGCCCCTGTGGCTGCCGAGATTGTCCATGATGACCACGTCGCCGGGGCTGCAGCGTGGGAAGCAGGACATTCTCGACGTAGCTGGCGAAGCTTTCGCCGTCGATCGGGCCTTCGAACAGCCAGGGTGCTGTGATCCGGTCGTAGCGCTTTAGCCGCTATTTCTTCTCCTCGCTCGCGGCCTTCGCCACCGGCCCCCAGCGCTCGACGTCCTCCTGAAGCTGCCGCGCGAACTGCTCAGGGGTGCTCGCGATCACGTCGAAGCCCAGCGTCTTGACGCGCTCCTTCACGTCGGCGGTGCCGAGGATGGCGATGATCTCGCTGTTGAGCCTGGCAACGATCTTCGGATCGAGACCCGGAGGCCCGAGCAGGCCCGCCCAGTTGCCGACCGCGAACCCCGGCAGCCCGGTCTCGTCCATCGTCGGCATCTCAGGCAGCAGTGCCGAGCGCTTCATCTCCGCCATCGCCACCGGGCGGATGCGCTCGGATTTTTCCGACATCATGCCGGGCACGCTCGCGAACAGCACCTGCACCTGCCCGCCCATCAGGTCGATGATCGCCGGGTTCATGCCCTTGTTCGGCACATGCACCATGTCGAAGCCGACCTTGGCCTTGAGCAGCTCGCCCGCGAGATGCGAGGCGCTGCCGACGCCGGCCGAGCCGTAGGCGAGCTTGCCGGGGTTGGCCTTGGCATAGGCGATGAACTCCTTCAGGTCCTTCGCCGGCACCGACGGGTTGACCACCAGCGCGTACGGGCTGATCGCGACGTTAATGATCGGCGTGAAATCTTTCGCCAGATCGTAGGGCGGCGTCTTGTTGACCACGACCGACAGCGACAGGCTCGACGGCGTGTAGAGCAACGTCGTGCCGTCGGCGGGCGAGGCGATCACCGCCTTGCTGCCGATCACGCCCGCGGCGCCCGGTCGGTTCTCCACCACGAACTGCTGGTTGAGACGCTCGGCGAGCTTGAGCGCAAGCAGCCGCGCCATCACGTCGACGCCGCCGCCGGCCGCGACCGGGACCACGATCTTGACCGGTTTGTCGGGATATTGCGCTTTCGCCGCCGTCAGGCCCGCGAGGAAGATCAGGCCCGTCAATGCCAGTTTTCTGATCATCGCGTTTCTCCCTTTGCGCTATTCTCCGGGACGGCGCGGCGGCGCGCAATGAGGGATTTTCGCAAGGAACCGATCATGCCGCGATGGCTGTCTGCCCTGGTAGCGCTGCTGCTGTGGCTCCCTGCGCCGGCGCAGGCGCAGCACAACGCGCTGCCGACCACCGACCTGCTGCTGGCGCTGATGGTCGACGCCTCGGGCAGCGTCAATCAGTACCGCTTCGAATTGCAGCGCAAGGGCTACGCCGACGCGTTCCGCAACAAGCAGGTGCTGAGCGCGATCCGCGGCGGCGCGAACGGCTCGATCGCGGCCCTGATGGTGCAGTGGACCGGCTACAGCATGCAGGCGCAGGCGGTGCCGTGGACGCTGATCAAGGACGAGAGGTCGGCCAACGCCTTCGCCGACGCCATCGAGGCCGCGCCGCGGCAACTGTTCGGCGGCGGCACCTCGATCAGCGGCGCGATCGATCATGCGATGCTGCTGTTGCCGAATGCGCCCTATAGAGGGCTCAAACGCGTGATCGACATTTCCGGCGACGGCTCCAACAACCGCGGCCGCGACGTGCGCGAGGCGCGCGACGACGCGGTGAAGGCGGGCGTGGTGATCAACGGCCTGCCGATCGTCGCGCTCGAATGGGGGCTCGACAAGTACTTCTACGACAACGTCATCGGCGGGCCCGGCGCATTCATCGTGCCGGCGGATTCCTACGAGAATTTTTCGCAAGCGATCGTCCGGAAGCTCATTCTGGAAATCGCGATGAAATAGCGGGAGAGCCGATGGACACCGCAGAGATCTTCCTGCGTCTGGCAGTGGCGACGCTGGCGGGTGTGGCCCTGGGCCTCAACCGCGACCTGCACGGCAAGCCGACCGGCGTCCGCACGCTCGGGCTGGTGGGCATCGCCTCGGCGATGGTGGTGATGGCGGTCAGCCACGGCGAGCCGAGCAATATCGGCCGGGTGATCCAGGGCATCGTCACCGGCATCGGCTTTCTCGGCGCCGGCGTCATCGTCCGCAACGCCATGGACAAGCAGGTCCGTGGCCTGACCACGGCGGCCTGCGTGTGGCTCACCGCCTGCGTCGGCGCGGCCTGCGCGGTCGGCGACTGGACGGTGATTGTGCTCGGCGCGCCGCTGGTCGCCGTGGTGCTGCTGCTTGGCGGGCCCTTGGAGAAGTGGGTCCACCGCAACTGGCCCGGCGCGGAAAACCCCGACCGGCAGTGACGATTGCTACCGCCCGTCCGCGCCGCTGGTCAGGCGGGTCCTGAACTTGCGGCCCATGTGCTGCACATCGTCATCGGTCTTGAGCCCGGCCGAATGGATGCCGTGCACGGCCAATTCCTCGTCCTTGTCCTCGGTGTCGCCGGTCACGCCGACCGCGCCGATCACCTCGCCGTCCTTGTCGCGGATCTGCATGCCGCCGCCTTCGGCAAACAGCAGGTCGTCGCTCTGGGCGATCAGAAAGCGCATGAACACCGGCTTCTCCTCCTGGCGGATGCGCACCAGCTTGGAGCTGCGGCTCAAAGCCAGCGCCGCATAGGCCTTGCCGAGCGCCATCTCGAACCGCGCCATCGAGGCGCCGTCCTCCTTCTGGAATGCCTTGACGATGCAACCGGGCTCGACCACGACCGCGCTGATCGGCCGGCAATCCATCTCGGCACCGCGCTTGAGGATCGCTTCGATAATTTTGTTGGCTTGTTCCAGCGTGATCGAGGCCATGTCGTTCTCCCGTTGCGGTGCGACTTTAGCCCAGCCGTGATAATTTCGCATGCGATTCGCACATGACGGCCCGAACCATCACACGGTTGACCTTTGCGCTCGCGACGCTCGTTTCGAGCGATGTGGCCGCGCGCGCGGATGTGCAGATCTGCAGCCGCATGAGCTACCTCGTCGAGGTGGCGGTTGCGCTCGAAGACAAGGGAACCGCGGCGACGCGCGGCTGGTACCGCATCGACCCGGCGCAATGCCGCACCGTGGTGCAGGGCAATTCGGGAAGCGAGCAGATCTACATCCACGCCCGCGCCCTGCCGGTCTATGGCGGCTCGCCGCTGCCGCAGAACGGGCACGCCGACTTCTGCGTGACGAACGAGTCCTTCACGCTCGCCGCGGCACAGACCTGCAACCGCACCGGATACCGGATGGCGCGCTTCACCGCGGTCAAGCCGAGCCAGAACGACAAGGGCCTGGCCACGGCCTATCTCGCCGAGGACGCGGAATACACCGACGAGCAGGCGCGTGACGCGGCAATCCAGCGGCTGCTGGTGATCGCGGGCTATGACGCCAATCCGATCGACGGCATCCGCAGCAGCAAGACCGACACCGCGATCGCGCAGTTCGTCGTCGAAAACCGGTTGGAGAACACCGCCGCCGCGCGCTCCGACTTCTTCGATCATCTGATTGCGGCGGCGCAGCGGCCCTCGAACGCCGGCTTCTCCTGGTGCAACGAGACCCGCAACACCGTGATGGCCGCGCTGGGTTTCGAGGACCAGGGCAACGTCGTCACGCGCGGCTGGTACCGGGTCGCGCCGGGCAAGTGCCTGCGGCCCGACCTCGCCGGCAAGCCGCGGCGGCTCTACAGCTTCGGCGAGGCGGTCGGGCCGGACAACCAGCCGCTCCGCGAGGGCGCCCGCCCGGCGGGGCAAGGCACCGCCGCGGTCGCTCCTGCGGTGTCCTGGGGCGGCTCGACCATCCTGTGCACGCGCAACTCCAAGTTCGAGCTGTCCGACCACCGGGATTGCGGCGGCAATGGCCTGACCGCCACCGGCTTCGCCACCGTGGACATCTCCGGAACCGGGGCAACGACGGTGCAATTCAAGTAAAGGCGGCCTTTTCAGGTAAAGGCAGTCTTGTCAGGTAAAGGCAGTCTTGTTCAGGTAAAGACAGTCTTGCGGCCTGCGCGCAGACCGTGCATTCGTCTGGCGATGAACACAACCGCCAAGCCCGCGCCACGCAGCTTCAGCTCGGTCGAAACCTGGGTGTTCGACCTGGACAACACGCTCTACCCGCACGACCTGAACCTGTGGCAGCAGATCGACGACCGCATCCGCGCCTTCGTGTCGGATTTTCTGGGCGTGACCAGGGAAGACGCGTTCAAGCTCCAGAAGGACTATTACAAGCGCTACGGCACGACGATGCGCGGGCTGATGGCCGAGCACAGCATGAAGCCCGACGACTTCCTCGAGTTCGTGCACAAGATCGACCACTCGCCGCTGTTGCCGAACCCGGAGCTCGGTGACGCTCTTGAGAAATTGCCCGGCCGCAAGCTCATCCTCACCAACGGCACACGCAAGCACGCCGAGAACGTGATGAGGCGTCTCGAGATCGATCATCATTTCGAGGACGTGTTCGACATTGCCGCCGCCGACCTCGATCCGAAGCCGCATCCGCAGGTCTATGACCGCTTCCTGCGCAAGCACGGCGTCGATCCCGCCAAGGCCGCCATGTTCGAGGATCTGGCGCGAAACTTGAGCGTGCCGTATGCGCTCGGCATGACCACCGTGCTGGTGGTGCCGCCGGCCACGAAAGAAGTGATCCGCGAGGGCTGGGAGATGGAGGGCCGCGAGGCCCCCCATGTCGATCACGTCACCGACGACCTGACCGGATTTCTGCGGGCGAAGTGCCTGATCCGGTAACGCAGCCTACGATTTGAAGAACGCCAGCAGATCGGCGTTGATCGTGTCCGCGTGCGTGGTCGGCATGCCGTGCGGAAAACCCTTGTAGGTCTTCAGCGTCCCGTTCTTCAGGAGCATTGCCGACAGCGGTGCGGAGTCGGCATAGGGCACGATCTGATCGTCGTCGCCATGCATCACCAGCACCGGCACGGTGATCTTCTTCAGGTCCTCGGTGAAATCGGTCTGCGAGAAGGCGACGACGCCGTCGTAGTGCGCCTTGGCGCCGCCCATCATGCCCTGCCGCCACCAGTTCGCGATGATCGCCTCCGAGGGCTTCGCGCCCGGCCGGTTGAAGCCGTAGAAGGGCCCGGCCGGCAGGTCGCGATAGAACACCGAGCGATTGGCCAGAAGCTGCGCCTGCAATCCGTCGAACACGTCCTTGGGAAGGCCGCCGGGATTGGCGGGTGTTTTCACCATCAGCGGCGGCACGGCGGAAAGGATGGCGGCCTTCGCCACCCGGCTCTCGCCATGCCGCGCAATATAGTGCACCACCTCGCCGCCGCCGGTGGAATGGCCGACGTGAATCGCGTTCTTCAAGTCGAGATGGGCGGTGAGCGCGGCCAGGTCATCGGCGTAATGATCCATGTCATGGCCGTCGGCGACCTGAGTGGAACGGCCGTGCCCGCGGCGATCATGGGCGATGACGCGATAGCCGTTATTGAGGAAGAACAGCATCTGCGTGTCCCAATCGTCGGCCGACAGCGGCCAGCCGTGGGAGAACACGATCGGCTGCCCCTTGCCCCAGTCCTTGTAGAAAATCTCGACGCCATCCTTGGTCTTGATGAAAGGCATGTCGCACTCCGATGATTTTCGAATTTCGTTCGACAAGCCGAAGGCCTGCCCGGCAGGACCCATGCAAGCACATTCGCCCGCATGCGGCGACTGCACATAAGGATTAAGACGCTAGACGTTGGAATGAGGACGCCAGGCGTTTGCAGCAATGCCGTCACGTTTTCTTGATCGGCCGCTGCTTCAATCCGGTGGCGAGCGTCTCGCTGCGGCGGAGCGCTGCGTGAAGCACACGGCCGTCGGCGGTCAGCTTGTATTCGACATGCAGCGGCAGCTTGCCGGCGTCATGACGCAATACGAGCCCGTAGGATTCAAGCTCCTTCAGCCGGGCCGACAAGACGCGGGCGGAAACCGCCCCGGGCAAAGCGCGGCGCAGCGCGCCGAACCGCATCGATTTTTCGCGCGCCAGCGTCCACACGATGTGACTCATCCACTCGCGCGCCAGAAATTTCAGGAAGTGGTCCACGCCGCATCCGGCGCCCTGCAGCAGCGTTGTCTTGCCGCTGGTTTTCGTCGCCGGATCGGGCTGCATGGCTCGGCTCACGGTTACTCCAAGATTACTACTGTCCAGGATCAAAGATGGCTCCTAGAAAATAGAACATTCATGAACGGCCGAACAACTCGTGTCGTCGAGCCGGCAAAGATGCCGGCATATCACCGGTCGGCCGGACATCAGACGAACGCGAAAGGAAAAGCCATGTCGATCCCAATGAAGAAGGTCCTGCGTGCCGTCGCCGCCGTTGCGGCGATCGTCATGCTTTCGCCCGGTCCATCAGCCGTCGCGCAGACGCGCCCCGCCCAGTCGAACGTGCTGCCGTCCGGCGGCGGAGCGGCGCTGATCGACACGTCGGACACCGTCCTCCTGCTGCTCGACCATCAGGCAGGTCTGTTTCAGACCGTGAAGGACATCAGCGTGACCGAGTTGCGCAACAACACGATCATGCTCGCAAAGCTTGCGACGCTTCTGAAAATTCCGGTCATCACCACCGCGTCCGAGCCCAACGGCCCGAACGGCCCGCTGATGCCCGAGATCCATCAGTTCGCGCCGCACGCAAAGTATGTCAGCCGCAAGGGCGAGGTGAACGCTTGGGACAACGATGACTTCGTCAAGGCGGTGCGCGACACCGGCAAGAAGACGCTGGTCATGGCCGGCGTCTGGACCAGCGTCTGCGTGATGTTCCCGGCGCTCGACGCCAAGGCCGCAGGCTTCAAGGTCTACGCGGTGATCGACGCCTCCGGCGATCCGAGCGAGCTCGCGTCGCGGACCACGCTCGCCCGCTTCATCCAGGCCGGCGTCATCCCGACCTCGACCAATGCGGTGCTGTCGGAGACCCATCGCACCTGGAACCGGTCTGAGGCGGGCGAGCTGGCCAAGCTCTATGCCCTGGTCGCACCGAACTATGCGGCGGTGATCGAGAGCTTCCAGAAGGCCCAGGACGTCGCCAAGGAGGTCGCGCGGCAGGCGCGGTAAGCCACCATTGACACGGCAGCCCCGGGCAAGCGACAGAAAAGCCGCTTAGCCCGGGGAGTTCTATGTCCAACGCCGACCTTGCCAAGACCATCGACGACGCCTTTGAGAAGCGGGCCGACGTCACGCCCGCGACCCAGGGACCGGTGCGCGAGGCGGTGGAGACCGCCCTCGACCTGCTCGACCGCGGCCAGGCGCGCGTCGCCGAGCGCGGCGCCAACGGCGCCTGGACCGTCAACCAGTGGCTGAAGAAGGCGGTGCTGCTGTCGTTCCGGCTCGCCGACAACGCGCAGCTGAAGGGCGCGGCCGGCGGTTCCTCGTGGTGGGACAAGGTGCCGACCAAGTTCGAAGGCTGGGGCGACGACCGCTTCAGGGAGGCGGGCTTCCGCGCGGTGCCGGGCAGCGTGGTGCGGCGCTCGGCCTATGTCGCGCCGAACGTGGTGCTGATGCCCTCGTTCGTGAACCTCGGCGCCTACGTCGACTCGGGCACCATGGTCGACACCTGGGCGACCGTCGGCTCCTGCGCGCAGATCGGCAAGAACTGCCATCTGTCCGGCGGCGTCGGCATCGGCGGCGTGCTCGAGCCGCTGCAGGCCAATCCGGTGATCATCGAGGACAACTGCTTCGTCGGCGCGCGCGCCGAGGTGGCCGAGGGCGTGATCGTGCGCGAAGGCTCGGTGCTGTCGATGGGCGTCTATCTCGGCGCCTCGACCAAGATCATCGACCGCGCCACCGGCCAGGTGATGCAGGGCGAAGTGCCGCCCTATTCCGTCGTGGTCTCCGGCACGCTGCCGGGCAAGCCCTTGCCGAACGGCGAGCCGGGCCCGAACCTCTATTGCGCAGTCATCGTCAAGCGCGTCGACGAGAAGACGCGCGCCAAGACCAGCATCAACGAATTGCTGCGTGACTGACTAACCACAGTTTGCTGCAATTGTGGCGAGCCACTTTCGCCGCGCTGGCCAAAGGGGTTAGATTCCCATTGCTGCCTCGAAATGGGAGCAGGCAATGAATATTGTCAATTTGTTCATCTCGCCCAGCGGGCGCATCAATCGCGCAAAGTTCTGGATCGCGATCATGGTTTTCGCCGCCGCCAGTCTGCTCGTAGGCGGTCTGAGCTTTGCGATCGGCTACAGCCCGACGATGAACGCTCTCGGTTGGATCGTGTCGCTGCTGGTTGCGGCATCCGGCGTCCTTGTCTGCATGAAGCGCCTGCACGACCGCAACAAGGCGGGCTGGTGGGTCCTGCTGTTCTATAGCGCTCCAGCAACGCTGCTCCTCGTTGCAGCGCTGGTCGGAGGCGCCACAGAGACGTTGCTGCTGCTCCTGCTGCTTCAACTCGTGTGCCTGGGTATCTTGATCTGGGCGCTGGTCGAGCTTGGCTGCCTGAGGGGTACCATCGGCCAGAACAAATATGGCCCCGACCCGCTTGCGCCGGACGTCCTGACGCCGCCGGTGCGGACCCACGCCTGACGTCGAGGGATTGCCTCGCCGCTTGAAGCGTCCGATATTGCCGGCATGACTCGCGACATTACCATCGACGCCCGCTGGGATGGCGAAGCCGCTGTCTGGATAGCGACCAGCGAGGCGGTTCCAGGGCTGGTTGTAGAGGCCGATACCTGGCCATCCATGATCGACGAGGTGCGGCTGGTTTTGCCGGACTTGCTCGAACTGTCCGGGCACAGCGGCGAAAAACTCTCGCTGACATTCAAGGCCGAGGAGCATCTCGATCTCGCCGGGGCCTGATGGCAGACTTCTATCGTGAGTTGGTCGCCATCCTTCGCGAGCACGGTTGCACGCTCGTGAGAAAGGGCAAGGGCAGCCACGAAATCTGGTTCAGTCCCGTCAATGGCCGCCACGTGACTGTTCCACGAACCACGAAATCCCGCCACACGGTCAATGACGTTCTCAAGCAGGCCGGAATCAAAAAGCAACTCTGAATGACGGATCCCATCGCCATCGCCCGCGACCTGCTGCGCTGCCCCTCGGTCACGCCCACCGAAGGCGGCGCGCTCACTTTGCTCGAGACCGTGCTGAAGAGCGCGGGCTTCACCGTGCACCGCATGACGTTCTCCGAGCCCGGCACCGCCGACGTCGAGAACCTCTACGCCCGCGTCGGCACCGGCGCGCCGCATCTGATGTTCGCCGGCCACACCGACGTGGTGCCGCCGGGCGATCCCAAGGCGTGGTCGCACGCGCCGTTCTCGGGCGACATCGACAACGGCGTGCTCTATGGGCGCGGCGCGGTCGACATGAAGGGCGCCATCGCCTGCAAGATCGCGGCGACGCTCGACCATCTCGCAGAGAACGGCGGCAGGCCCAAAGGCTCGATCTCGTTCCTGATCACCGGCGACGAGGAAGGTGTCGCGATCAACGGCAGCCCCAAGCTGCTGAAGTGGGCCGCGGCGCGCGGCGAGAAATTCGATCACTGCGTGCTGGGCGAGCCCGGCAACGTCGCCGAGCTCGGCGACACCATCAAGCTCGGCCGCCGCGGCTCGCAGAACGGCGTGCTGGTGGTGACCGGCAAGATGGGCCACGTCGCCTATCCGCACCGGGCCGACAACCCGGTGCGCGGCCTCGTCAAGCTGATGTCGGCGCTGATGGACGAGCCGCTCGACAAGGGCAGCCACAAGTTCGACCCGTCGAATCTCGAATTCACGTCGATCGATATCGGCAATCCGACCGTGAACCTCATCCCCGGCGAGGCGCGGGCGCGTTTCAACATCCGCTTCAACGACTGCCACAACTACGCGTCGCTCAAGGCGCTGGTCGAGCAGCGTGCGGCGAAGGCCGCGGGCGACAAGGTGACATGGCGGATCGAATGGGAACCGTCCAACGCCGACGTGTTCTACACCGAGCCGAGCCCGTTCACCGACGTGGTGATCGGCGCGGTCGCCGAAATCACCGGACAGAAGCCGAAGCTGTCCACCTCCGGCGGCACGTCCGACGCCCGTTTCATCAAGGACTATTGTCCGGTGGTCGAGTTCGGGCTGGTCGGCACCACCATGCACGCCACCGACGAGCGCGTGCCGGTCGCCGACCTCGAAAAGCTCACCGCGGTCTACCGTTGCATCCTCGACCGGTATTTCGCGTAACGGCCCTATCTGCATGAAAGCCAGTTTTTACGTGCAAGATCTGGCCCGGCAAAGAACCGCGCGATGAACCTCGTCCGAATCTACGCCCGCGTGCTCTCGCTCCTGGGGAACGAGAAGCGCGTGGCGCTGGTTCTGGCCGCAGCCAATCTCGCCATCGCCGGCTCGCAGTTCATCGAGCCGATGCTGCTCGGGCGGGTCATCGATTCGCTGACCGGGAAGCCGGGGGACTGGGGGGCACTCGCGCCGCTGCTGATCGCCTGGATCGTGTTCGGCCTGTTCAATATCGCCGCCGGCACCCTGATCGCCATGTATTCGGACCGGCTCGCCTACCGGCAGCGCTATCGCACGCTGAGCGACTATTTCCAGCACATCCTGCAACTGCCGCAGGCGTTCCACAGCGACACGCATTCCGGTCGGCTGATGAAGGTGATGCTGCAGGGCACCGATGCGCTCTGGAGCCTGTGGCTCGGCTTTTTCCGCGACCACCTCACCAGCTTCACGCTGTTCTTTGTGCTGCTGCCGCTGTCGATGTTCCTCAACTGGCGCCTGGCGCTGGTGCTGATCGTGCTCACCATCGTGCTCGCCGCACTCACGGTGTTCGTGGTCCGCAAGACCAATACACTTCAGTCGCAGGTCGAAGAGCACTATTCGGGCCTCGCCGAGCAGGCCTCCGACGCGCTCGGCAACATCGCGCTGGTGCACAGCTTCGCCCGCGCCGAGGCCGAGGTCACAGGCCTGCGCGGGGTCATCGACAAGCTGCTCGCGGCGCAGATCCCGGTTCTGTCGTGGTGGGCGGTGATCTACATGCTCACCCGTGCATCGACCACCATCGCGGTCCTGCTGATCATCGCCATCGGCGCCTGGCTCAACTTCCAGGGCAAGGCCACGGTCGGCGAGATCGTGACGTTCATGAGCTTCTCGGGGATTCTGATCGACAAGCTGCAGAGCACGATCTCCTTCGTCAACGGGTTGTTCACCGAAGCGCCCCGGCTGCGCGAGTTCTTCGACGTGCTCGACACGGTGCCGGCGGTGCACGACCGGCCGAACGCCACGGATCCCGGCCGCGTGCGCGGGCAGGTCGAGTTCCACGATGTGTCCTTTGCGTATGTCGGGGGGCAGCCGGCGGTGCGGGACCTGTCGTTCACCGCATCGCCCGGCCAGACCATTGCGCTGGTCGGACCGACCGGCGCGGGCAAATCGACCGCGCTCGCGCTGCTGCACCGGACCTTCGATCCGCAGTCCGGCTCGATCACCATCGACGGCACCGACGTCCGCGACATGAAGCTCACCGGGCTGCGCCGCAACATCGGCGTGGTGTTCCAGGAGGGCCTGCTGTTCAACCGCTCGATTGCCGAGAATCTGAAGATCGGCAAGCCCGAGGCCGAAACCGAGGAGATCCGGCTCGCGGCGCAGCGCGCCCAGGCGCTGGGCTTCATCGAAAGCGACCGCCACGGCTTCGACAGCCGCGTCGGCGAGCGCGGACGGCTCCTGTCCGGCGGCGAGCGCCAGCGGCTCGCGATCGCCCGCGCGCTGTTGAAGGACGCGCCGATCCTGATCCTCGACGAGGCCACCAGCGCGCTCGACGCCAAGACCGAAACCATGCTGCTCGCGGCGCTCGACGAGGTGATGAAAGGGCGCACCACCTTCGTCATCGCGCATCGGCTCGCGACCGTCCGCAAAGCCGACAAGATCCTGATGTTTCAGGACGGCCGCATCGTCGAAAGCGGAACCTTCGACGAGCTTGTGAGCGCCAACGGCCGCTTCGCCGAGCTCGCGCGGGCGCAGTTCATGGCCCCGCCGGCACCGACCGAGACTTAGCGCCGCAAATCTGTGCGGACCGAGGCTTAGCGCCGCACATCCGTGCGGCCTTGGGCCGCGACCGTTCGCTATAGTGCCCGTCCCTGCCGCAGGATGCTCGCCATGCATCGTCTCATCCTTGCCATGCGGACCTTCCTGGTCCTCGCCCTGCCCTACTTCCGATCCGACGATCGGTGGCCGGGCCGCGCTCTGCTGACCGGCGTCATCGCGGCCGAGTTCGGCCTCGTCTATGTCGCCGTCGAGGTGGCGCGCTGGAACGCGCGCTTCTTCAACGCGCTCGAGCAGCGAAGCTGGGAGTTGATGACGCCCGAGCTGTTCAACTTCGGGCTGATCGTCATCGGCGCCGTCCTTGCGGGCATGGCGCAATATTACTTCGGGCAGGCGCTGACCATCCGCTGGCGGCAATGGATGACGGCGCGCTACGTCGGCATCTGGATGGCGGAAGGCCGGCACTACCGGCAGGGCTTCGTCGACCGCAGCGTCGACAACATCCATCTGCGGATCGCCAACGACGTGTTCCTGTTCATCCAGCGGACCCACGAGCTCGGCACCGGACTGCTCGGCAGCCTCATTGCGCTGCTGTCGTTCGCCTACATGCTGTGGGGCATCTCCGCGATCATGCCGCTGCCGCTGTTCGGCGTCGACCTGTCGTTCCCCGGCTACCTGATCGCGCTGGCGCTGGCGTTTGCCGCGACCGGCACGCTGATCGGCCACTGGATCGGCAAGCCGCTGATCCCCCTGCAATTCGACCGGCAGCGCTATGAATCGGATTTCCGGTTCGCCATCGCGCGCGTCACCGACAATGCCGAGCCGGTCGCGCTGATGGGCGGCGAGGCGGTCGAGCGCGCCGAGCTGCGCCGGCGTTTTGCCGCCCTGGTGGTCAACTGGGTGGACCTGATCAAGCGCGAGACCAAGCTGGTCGGCTTCAGCGCCGGCTATGCGCAGGTGTCGGTCGCGGTGCCGACGCTGATCGGCATGCCCGCCTATCTCGCCGGCGCGATTCCGCTCGGCACCCTTATCCAGGGCGGGCTGGCGTTCAATCGCGTCGAGGGTGCCTTCGGATTTTTCCTGGCGATGTATCGCAAGATCGCCGAATGGAAGGCGGTCATCGACCGCCTGGCCCAGTTCGAAGCCGCGATGGTCGAGGTGGACCGCACCGACCGCCCCGGCATGGCCATCCGGCTGACCGCTTCGCCGGACAACCATGTGGCGGTCAGCAACCTCGTGTTGCGCGCGGTGAACGACGGCGACGTCGCAAGGGTCCCGGACCTGCGGCTCGCGCCGGGCGATCGCGTGCTGGTGAACGGGCCTTCCGGCTCGGGCAAATCATGCCTGTTGCGGGCCATTGCCGGGATCTGGCGGTTCGGCGAGGGCACGGTGTCGCGGCCGCCCGGCCTGCGGGTTCTCGCCTTGCCGCAACGGCGGTATTTCCCTCTCGGCACCCTGCGACAGGCGTTGGCCTATCCGACGCCCGCAGAACAGTTTACCGATGCAGAGATCAGCGCCGCCATGGAAACCGCGGGCGTCGGCCGGCTGGCGCACCGGCTCGAGGAAGAGGCGGACTGGAGCATGGTTCTGTCGGGGGGCGAGCAGCAGCGGATCGGCTTTGCCCGTGTGCTGCTGCACCGGCCCGACCTGATCCTGCTCGACGAGGCGGTGTCGACCTTCGAAGACGCCGACGCGCGCGATCTTTATCGCATGCTGTTCGAGAAGCTGCCGCAGGCCACCGTCATATCGGTCGGCCGCTCCGCGGTGCTCGCCGGCCTGCACCGCCGCATTTTCGATCTCGCCGGCTTGGCGCAAGCCTCGCTCCGACCTTCACCCGCCGCCGCGCCCGCCGGCGCGCCGGCCGCACCATGAGTTCACATCCGGGAGAACAACGATGCTGAAAATGAACTACTGGACGGACAGCTGGGACCTGCATGTCGATGTCTGTCCCTGCGACGTCCATTTCAACGATTGGGCCGCCAAGCAGAAGCTGAAAAACAAGCTGATCTATCATTTCGGCACCGGCACGCACCACGTGCTCGGCATCAAGCAGGCGACCAACAAATCCGGCAACACCGTGTTCGCGATCACCGCCTCGAAGGAGGAATACGATTCCTACATCGAGCTCGCCACCACCAAGGCGCAGATCAGCAAGAGCTATCTCGCCTATTTCGGCGACATCTATCTGTCGAACCCGAAGCTTCTGCCCGAGTTCGATGTCGTGACCATGTTTCACCTCTGCGAGTTCTTCTTCCCGAACACGGCGAGCAAGGCCTATGGCGGAATGGACGACGCCAAGCTTCTCGACCTGTTCACGGCCAAGACCAAGCCAGGCGGCCATATCCTGTTCTATACAAAGTCGATGGCCTTCCATAAGGCGGAGCCGATCATCGCCAAGTGGGAGAAGAAGGGAAAGGTCAAGCGCGTCGGCGAGTTCAAGACGCTGCTGGTGTTCCAGAAGAAGAAAAGATAGCGGCGCTTAAAGCGGGATGACTTCTCTTCGAATCGTCATCCCGCTTTAGCTTCCTGTTCGAGCATGATCTTTTCCGAAAACCGCTTCACACTTTTCGGGATCATGCTCAGTAATCCACCCGCACCAGATAGAGCCCGTCCGGCGGCCCGACCGGACCGCAGGCCGCGCGGTCGCGCGCCTGCAGCGCGCGCCACAGGTCGTCCGCCTGCCACTTGCCATCGCCGACGAGCGCCAGCGAGCCGACCATCGAGCGCACCTGGTTGTGCAGGAACGAGCGGGCGACGGCGGTGATGTGAACCTCATCGCCGACACGCGAGACGTCGAGCTTGTCGAGCGTCTTCTCCGGCGACTTGGCCTGGCACTCGGTCGAGCGAAACGTCGTGAAATCGTGCTTGCCGATCAGGCGCTGCGCCGCGGCGTGCATCGCCTGCGCATCGAGCCGCCGCGGCACCCGCCAGGCGCGGCCGCGCTCCAGCGCCAGATCAGGACGGCGGTTGCCGATGCGGTAGAAGTAGTGGCGGCGCAGCGCCGAACGCCGCGCGTCGAAATCGGCCGCGACCGTCTCGGCCGACAGCACCGCGACCGGGAGCGGCCGCAGATGCGCATTGATCGCGTCGCGCACCGTGTCGGTCTCGCGCTCGGTCGCAAGGTCGAAATGCGCCACCTGGCCGATGGCGTGGACGCCGGCGTCGGTGCGGCCCGCGCCCTGCACCATGACCTTCTCGCCGCTGAACGCCTCGATCGCGGCCATCAGCGCGCCCTGCACCGACAGGTCCCTCTCCTGAAGCTGCCAGCCGACGAACGGCGCGCCGTCATATTCGACGATGATCTTGTAGCGCGGCATGGTTCACGACTTGGTTCACGACTTGGCTCACGACTTGGCCCACGACTTGGCCCACGACTTGGGTTCAGAGACCGTCGAAGGCCCGGGGATAGGATACCCGGCCCGCCTTCGGCGCATCCGGCGCAAGCAACAGCGCCTGAAAATACGGCCCGGCGTAGGGCGACAGGAAGCCTTCCATCACCGTGAAGCCGAAGCGGCCATAATAGGCCGGATCGCCGAGCACGAACACGAGCCGCTCGGCGCGGTCCTTGAGGCGTGCGACACCGTCGCGGATCAGCGCGCCGCCGATGCCCCGGCGCTGCAACGGCGGCGACACGCCGACCGGCGCGAGGCCCGCCACCGGCACGTTGCGCTCATCGAGCCGAAGCACCAGCCGGGGAAACCCGACATAGCCGGCGATACCCTCGCCGTTCTCGGCGACGAGCGACAGCACGAAATCGCCATCGGCCCGCAGCCGCTCGACCACCTGCGATTCGGTGTCGCCGCCGAATGCGGCATCGAGCAAGGCCCGCACGGCCGCGGCGTCGTCCGGCCGCTCCGGGCGGATGTTCAAGACTTCGCTCATCCGAGCCGCGCTCCGGCCTGCACCGCCGTGCCGCGCAGAAAGTCTTCCGTGCGCATCGGCTTGCCGCCGGCCTTCTGCAGCTCGACGATCCGCACCGCTCCGCTCGCGCAGGCAATCGTCAGGCGGTCGTCGAGCACCGTGCCCGGCGCACCGCTGCCCTCGCCCCTGGCGCTGCGCAGCACCTTGATGCGGTCCTTGCCCAGCTCGAACCAGGCGCCGGGAAACGGCGCGAGCCCGCGCATGTGGTCGTGCACGTTGTTCCACGGCCGGCCCCAGTCGATCCGGGTCTCGCCCTTGTCGATCTTGGCGGCGTAGGTCACGCCCTCCACGGGCTGCGGCGCGAGCTTGAGCCGTCCCTGCTCCAGCTCGGAGATCGCCTGCGCCATCAGTTTCGCGCCGCGCGGCGCCATGGTGTCGTGCAACTCGCCCGCGGTCATCGCCGCGCCGATCGGAATGCGCTCGATCAGCGCCATGCCGCCGGTGTCGAGGCCCTCGTCCATCTTCATCACGGTCACGCCGGTCTCGGCGTCGCCCGCCATGATGGCGCGGTTGATCGGCGCTGCGCCACGCCAGCGCGGCAGCAGCGACGCATGCAGATTGAAGCAGCCGTGTTGCGGCGCGTTGAGGATCGGCTTCGGCAGGATCAGGCCGTAGGCGACGACGACGGCCGCATCGGCCTCATGCCTGGCGAAGGCCGTCTGCTCGTCCGCGCCCTTCAGCGACGCGGGCGTCAGCACCGGGATGCCGAGCCGTCTCGCCTCGCGCTCGACCGGCGACGGCACAAGCTCGAGCCCGCGGCGGCCGCCGGGCTTGGCGGCGCGGGTATAGACCGCGGCGATCTTGCGACCGCTGCCGGCCAGCTCCAGGAGCGTCGGCACGGCGAAATCGGGCGTGCCCATGAAGACGAGGCGAAGCGGCATGTCACTTTTCGTTGAGCATGATCTTGTCCGAAAACCGGTACCCACTTTTCGGGATCATGCCCTTACTCCGCCGCTCGCTTGCCGGACTGCTTGAGCTGCTTGGTGAATTTCTTGACGACGCGATCGCGCTTCAGCTTGGAAATGTGGTCGATGAACAGCACGCCGTTGAGGTGGTCGATCTCATGCTGCAGGCAGGTGGCGAGCAGGCCGTTCGCCTCGATCTCCTGCTCCTTGCCGTCCAGATCGAGATATTTGACCTTCACCTCGGCCGGGCGCTCGACCTCCTCGTAGTATTCCGGGATCGAGAGGCAGCCCTCCTCGTGGACGTTCCTGGTCTCGGACATCGAGACCAGCTCCGGATTGATGAACACCCGCGGCTGCTTCGGCTCGTCCTTCTTGGCGAGGTCCATGGTGACGACCCGCACCGGCTCGCCGATCTGGATCGCCGCCAGCCCGATGCCGGGGGCCTCGTACATGGTTTCGAACATGTCCTCGACGAGCTTCCTGGTCGCCGAGTCGATCTTCGCCACAGGCTTGGAGACCTGCCGCAGCCGCTTGTCCGGCAAAATGAGGATTTCCCGCGCCATATCCTTACACGCCAATGCCTTGCACTGTTGGCCGCGATTTAAGGGCTGGACTTCTGCGGGTCAATGTGTTCTCTGTTTGTTCACGCCGAGATTCCGGTCGACGGGGTTTCGCCGGGCCGAAGGGCAAATGCCGAATCGCGTAAAGATTGCATCATGGAAACCGCCATCCTCGTTGCGCTCGGTCTGGTCGTCGGGCTCGCCATCGCCGGCCTCGCCGTGTTCGTCGCGCGGACCCGGACGCCCGCGGAAGACCCCGCCGCGGCGCAGCGCGCCGCCGAGCAGGCGACTGCCGCGCAACTCGCCGATCAGCGGATCATCGAGCTCGGCGCCCGCGTGCAGGCGATGGGCGAGCTGCTCGCCAAGGCCCAGACCCAGTTGCAAAGCTCGGTGCACGAACGGCTCGACGCGGTCACTCAGCATCTGGGCACCTCGGTGCAGAATGCGACCCGGCACACCACCGAGAACCTGCAGAAGCTCAACGAGCGCCTTGCCGTCATCGACAACGCGCAGCGGAACCTGACCGACCTCGCCTCGCAGGTGACCTCGCTGCAAAGCGTCCTGACCAACAAGCAGTCGCGCGGCGCGTTCGGCCAGGCGCGCATGGAATCGATCGTGCAGGACGGGCTGCCGAAGGGCGCCTACGAATTCCAGTACACCCTCTCCAACCGGACCCGTCCGGACTGCTGCGTGTTCATGCCCGACAAGCGGCCGCTCGTCATCGACGCGAAGTTTCCGCTGGAGGGTGTCACCGCTTTTCGCGAAGCCAGGTCAGACGACGAAAAGCGGCTCGCCACGCAACGGCTGCGTCAGGACGTGACACGGCACTTCAGCGAGATCGCCGACAAGTATCTGATCCCGGGCGAGACGCACGAGATGGCGCTGATGTTCGTGCCCTCCGAGTCGGTCTATGCCGAGATTTACGACAACTTCGACGATCTGGTGCAGAAGGCCTATCGCGCGCGCGTCGTGATGGTGTCGCCGGCGCTGCTGATGCTGGCGATCCAGGTGGTGCAGCAGATCCAGAAGGACGCGCGCATGCGCGAGGCGGCCGACCAGATCCGCGACGAGGTCGGCCACCTGATGGGCGATATCGGCCGGCTCGGCGACCGGGTCCGCAAGCTGCAGCAGCACTTCAACCAGTCGAACGAGGACGTCCGGCAGGCGCTGATCTCGATCGAGAAGATCGAGACGCGCGGCGAGCGCATCCGGCAGGTCGAGGTCGGCGAGCTGGAAGAGGCGAGCGACGACATCGGGCCGATGCGACGGCTCGGCGCCGCCGAGTGAATTTTGCTTTCCGGTGCGGATTGGCTAGAACAGCGGCCGACCCGCGGGGACCCCCGGAATGACCGCAGCGGCTGAAACCGAGCCGGCCAAGCCCACCAAGCCCACTTGGACCGAAGCCTTCGCGGTCTACCTGAAGCCGCGCGTGCTGATCGTGCTGTTTCTCGGCTTTTCGGCGGGCCTGCCGCTCGCGCTGTCCGGCTCGACGCTGTCGGTGTGGATGCGCGAAGCGGGCGTCGATCTCGGCACCATCGGTCTCTTTACGCTGGTCGGCACGCCCTACACCATCAAGTTCCTCTGGGCCCCGGTGGTCGACGCGCTCGACGTGCCGGTGCTGTCGGCCTGGCTCGGCCGCCGCCGCGGCTGGCTGGTGCTGTCGCAGTTGCTGATGATCGCGGCGATCGTCCTGCTGGCGCTGTGCAATCCGAAAATCTCGCCGTGGTATCTGGTGTTCGGCGCGGCGCTTCTGGTCGCCGCCGCATCCGCGACTCAGGACATCGTCATCGATGCCTTCCGCATCGAGAGTCTCGACACCAGCGAGCAGGCGGCCGGCATGGCGTCCTACGTCGCGGCCTATCGCGTCGGCATGCTGGTGTCGACCGCCGGCGCACTGTTCATCGTCACCGGGTTCGAGGACCTCGGCGCCGGCAAGGACCTCGCCTGGTCGCTCGGCTATGTGACCATGGCGGCATTTGTCGGGATCGGCGTCGTCACCGCGCTGCTCGCGACCGAGCCTGAGCGCTCGGCGCCGGTCAGCGCCGAGCACGAGAAACACGCCACCGACAATCCGCTGCTGCGGGTCACGCGGACGGCGATCAGCGCGTTCTCCGAATTCCTCACCCGCGAGATGGCCTTGGTCGCGCTGGCCTTCGTCATCCTCTACAAGTTCTGCGATGCCTTTGCCGGCGCGATGACGACGCCGTTCGTGATCGATCTCGGCTTTTCCCGCAACGACTATGCCGCCATCGTCAAGGGCGTCGGCCTTGCCGCAACCCTGATCGGCGGCTTTGCCGGCGGCTTCGTCGCCCGCGCCTACCCGCTCGCAACAAGCCTCTGGATCGGCGCGTTCCTGCAGATGGCGTCGAACCTGGTGTTCACGGGCTTGGCCTTTGCCGGACAGAGCTATTGGGCGCTGACCGCGGCCATCATCGCCGAGAATTTTACCGGCGCGATCGGCACGGTGATCTTCGTTGCGTACCTGTCGGCGCTCTGCCAGTCGCCGCTGCACACGGCGACCCAATATGCACTGTTGACCGCGCTTTCGGCAGTCGGCCGCACATATCTCTCGTCGGGCGCGGGCTTTGCCGCCGAAGCCGCCGGCTGGGTCTGGTTCTTCACGCTCAGCTCGCTGACGGCGCTGCCGAGCCTCGTGCTGCTGTGGTGGCTGCAGACGCGCGGCCACTTCGCACCGCTCGGCCCGGCGAAACCCGCGGGCGCAGCCGACTAAAGCGGCGTGCGGCTGCGGATCGCCGCCGACAGCGTGCCTTCGTCGAGATAATCGAGCTCGCCGCCGACCGGCACGCCATGGGCGAGCCTGGTCACCGTGACGTTCGCATCGTGCAAAAGATCGGTGATGTAATGCGCCGTGGTCTGGCCGTCGACCGTGGCGTTGAGCGCCAGCACGATCTCCTTCACCTCGGGATCGTGCGCACGCGTGATCAGCGCGTCGATGGTCAATTCGGCCGGTCCCACGCCGTCGAGCGGCGACAGCGTGCCGCCGAGCACGTGATAGCGCGCGCTGAGCACGCCGGCGCGCTCCAGCGCCCAGACATCGGCGACGTCCGCCACGACGATGATCACCGAAGGGTCGCGCCGCGGGTCGGTGCACACCGTGCAGGGGTCCACGGTGTCGATATTGCCGCAGGTCTTGCAGACGACGATCTTCTCGATCGCGGTCTGCAGCGCGGCGGCGAGCGGCGCCATCAGCGGCTCGCGCTTCTTGATCAGGTGCAGCGCCGCGCGCCGCGCCGAGCGGGGCCCAAGCCCCGGCAGGCGCGCCAGCAACTGGATCAGGCGCTCGATCTCAGGTCCGGCGGTGGATTTTGGCATCTGTGATGGTCGCGCCTCGCTCCGCCCGCGAATCGCGGAGCCCCGCGGACAGTATCAGAACAGCTTCAACCCCGGCGGCAGCGGCAGGCCGCCGGTCAGCGACTTCATCTTTTCCTGCATGACGGTCTCGGCCTTCCTCCGCCCGTCGGCATGGGCCGCGACCAGCAGATCCTCGAGGATTTCCTTTTCCTCGGCCTTCATCAGCGAGTCGTCGACCTTGACGCCCTTGAGCTCGCCCTTGGCGGTGAGCGTCACCGTCACCATGCCGCCGCCGGCCGTGCCCTCGACCTCGATCCGGTCGAGCTCGGCCTGCATCTCCTGCATCTTGCTCTGCAGCTGCGCGGCCTGCTTCATCAGGCCCATCATGTCGCCGAGTGCCATGTTTCTACTCGCTAGTCGTCGCGTTCCCAGTTGTCACCGAAGCCGTCCTCGTCGGACAGCGGAATATCCGGATCGGACGGCGGCGGCTCCGGTGCGATGTCCTTCTGGCCGCGCACGCCGACAATCTCCGCGCCCGGGAATCGTTCCAGCACCGCCTTGACCAGCGGATCGGCGCGCACCCCGATCTCGAGCTCGGCCTTCTGCGCATCGGCCACCGACTTCAGCGTCGGCGCGCCCTCCTCGCGCGAGATCACCACAACCCAGGGCCGGCCGGTCCACTGCTGCAGCTTGCGCGACAGGTCATTGACCAGGAGCTTCGAAGCCGTCGGTTCCAACGCGATTTCCAGCTGCCCATCCTCGAGGCGCACCAGCCGCATGTCGCGCTCGAGCGCGAGCTTCATCTGGATGTCGCGTTTGTCGGCGGCAAGCGCGACCAACTCGGCAAAGTTGCGGATGACGAGCGAGGGCGTGCCTTGCGGCTGCGGCGCGGCCCGCACAACCGGATCGCCCACCGGACGCGCCACCGCCGCGGCGCGAGGTGCGCCTCGCGGCGCGTCGTAACGCGGCGCATGAGCCGAAGCGGGGGCCGGAGCCACCGAGGCCGCGCCCGAACCCGCCGATGCCCCGCCATTGCCTTG
>JAIESI010000228.1 GCA_019746135.1 Xanthobacteraceae bacterium | reverse complement strand
GCGCCGCGCCGAGCGCTGCCCCGCGCATCGAGCAGCGGCAGCAGGCGATCCAGCAGGACCGACGCCGGAGCATCGAGCCGCGACCGGCCATATCGCCGCGCGCCGTCGCCGGCAGCGGCAATCCGCAGCGCTTGCAGCAGATCGAGTCGCAGCGAAGGCTGGGCCGCGGCGAGCAGCGCGAGCTGCGCCAGTTGCGGCGTGACGAACGCCAGAACGTGCAGAGGATTCAGGGCAGCGAGCCGCGGACCGCGACCAGCGGCAACCCGCAGCGCCTGCAGCAGCTCCAATCGAGGGATCGCCTGACCGGTTCGGAGCGCCGCGAGCTGCAGCAGCTTCGCCGCGACGAGCGGCAGAATCCGCAGCAGAACCTGACGCCGGATCAGCAGAAGGCCGCCTCGGCGAACAATCAGCAGCGGATTCAGGAGCTGCAGTCCAAAGGCCGGCTGAACAATGCGGAGCGGCGTGAGCTGCGCCAGCTGCAGCGCGAAGAGCGGCAGAATGCGCGGCTTCAGCAGCAGCAGCAACAACAGCAACAGCAGCGACAACAGCAGCAGGCGACCCAGGACGCCGCCGCGCAGAGCCGGCGCGCGCAACGCCGTCAGGCGGTTTCGGCGCAGCAGGCGGCGCAGGGGCGGTTCGCTTCGAATGTGTCGGCCAACTATCACGGCCAGCACGGCCGGCGGGCGGCGAAGCGGCTGGCACGGCTGGCGGCGTTGACCGCCTGGCAGCTCGGCGTGCTCGCGCCCTATGTGCCGTGGCGCGGCCCGGTGTACTGGCCTTATGCCTATAGCGACGTGTTCTATTACACGTTCTGGCCCGACGCCTACGATCCGGGCTATTGGGCCTACGCGTATGACGACTTCTTCGACGGCGTGTTCTTCCCCGACGGCGCGCCCTATGTCGAATACGCGGCCGACGGCCCCTATGAGGGCTATGGCTCCTACGGCGCCCGCACCACCACCAGCGGCGCGCGGGGCAGCTCCTACAGCGGCGGCCCGGCTCAGCGCAGCCGCGGTGCGGCCGCGCCCGGCCGCATCAGCCAGGCGACCCGCGACTTCTGCGCCGACCAGGCGACCGGCGTCACCGCGTGGCCGATCAACAAGATCGCCGACGCGGTGCAGCCGAGCAGCGAGCAGAAGGGGCTGCTGGACAATCTCCGCAAGGCGTCCCAGGAGGCGGCCGCGCAGTTCCGCGATGCCTGCCCCGAGTCGGTGCCGATGACGCCGCCCGGCCGCCTGCAGGCCATGACCCAGCGGCTGCAGGCCACCGCCGATGCGGTGAGCATCGTCAAGCCCGCGCTGGAGGCGTTCACCAATTCGCTGAGCGACGAGCAGAAGGCGCGCTTCAACGAGATCGGCCCGCAGCTCGCCAGGTCCCAGCAAGGCTCGCAGCGCCGGCCGCAGACCGCCGCGGCGGACGCCGAGCCGAGCGACGCGCAGGCCAACTGCAGCAGCGAGAAGGCCGGCCTTTCGAACATCGCCATCGAGCGGATCGAGGAGCTGGTGCAGCCGACCGAGGCGCAGGAGGCTTCGCTCGACCGGTTGGATGACGCGATGCAGAAGGCGGTCGACGTCCTGCGCGAGGCATGCCCGAACACCCAGCCGATGACCCCGGTCGGGCGGCTCGAGGCCATGAAGCAGCGGCTCGACGCCATGATCCAGGCCGCCAACACGGTGCGCCCGGCGCTTGAGGACTTCTACGCCGCGCTGACCGACGAGCAGAAGGCCACGTTCAACCGGCTCGGCCGCCAGACCGCGCAATCGGGCGGCTGACGGCGGCAAAGCCCGGCGAAATGCAAAATGGGGCGGCTTCGACCGCCCCATTTCTGTTGGCCGCACAATTTACGTCCAAATTTTCGGAGGTGTGGCTTCTCGCGCATTGAGGCCCGCCCGCAGCCAGTGCTACGTTTCGAAACCGTTGGGCGGCGGCTGAGACAGTATCGATGTGGCGAGAGTATTTCGGCTTCGTTGCGCCGGCGCTTGCGGTCCTCAACGGCCTCATTGCCATCGTGATCGCACTGCTTTCGATCCGGCGCTCGGTCCTGAAGCTGCGGCTTGGCGTGACGGCGCTGGTGTTCGGCATCATCGCGGTCGGCGCGAGCTATTACGCCAAGCACTCGACGCGCATCCAGACCGAACAGCAGCAGGCCGAGCGCAACACGGTCCGCGAGCAGCTCGAGACCTACATCCTCGAAGGCCGCACGCTGCTCGGCCAGATCCGCGACGCGCAGCGCGAGCTGCCGTCCCGCCCGGCCGACGAATGGGCACAGCGATCGGAACTCTACCTGCGCGACCGGCTCGGCGAACGCTACGTCACGCGCTTCCGCAAGGACGCCAACGATCTCTACGGCGACACGTCGATCGCGGGACCGCGCATGGGCTATTGGCGCGCGGTGCGCAACCGCGTGGTCAATCTGGAGCTGATCGCGGCCGAATTGAGCGAGCCGCCGCAGCCGGCGCCGCCTGCGCCCGCCGCGCCGCCCAGCCAGTAACGATCATGCCCGAATGACAAAGGGCGGCCCATTACGGCCGCCCTTTTCGATTGCGTGCAGGTGCGCTTACTCGGCCGCGATCCGGACCTCCGGGGCCGCGGCGCGAACCTCGGCGTCCACCGTCTGCTCGTACTTGGTGAAGTTCTTCTGGAACATGCCGACGAGCTTGCGGGCGGTCTCGTCGAACGCCTTCTTGTCGGCCCAGGTCTGATCCGGGTTGAGCAGCCTGGTGTCGATGCCCGGCACTGCGGTCGGCACCGCAAAGCCGAAATACTTGTCGGTGCGGAACTGGGCGTTCTTCAGCGAGCCATCGAGCGCGCCGGTGACGAGCGCGCGCGTCACCTTGATCGGCATGCGGGAACCTACGCCGTAGATGCCGCCGGTCCAGCCGGAGTTCACCAGCCAGCAGTCGACCTTGTACTTGGCGATGTAGTCGCGCAGCAGCCGGCCGTATTCCGCCGGCGGCCGCGGCAGGAACGGCGCGCCGAAACAGGTGGAAAACTCCGGCTCAACGCCAACAAGCCCCTTTTCGGTGCCCGCCACCTTCGCGGTGTAGCCGGAGAGGAAGTGATACATCGCCTGGGCGGGGGTGAGCTTGGCGATCGGCGGCATCACGCCGTAGGCGTCGGCGGTCAGGAAGATGATGTTCTTCGGATGGCCGGCCATGCCCGAGCGCGACGCGTTCGGGATGAAGTCGAGTGGATAGGCGGAACGCGTGTTCTCGGTCAGCTTGTCGCTGTTGTAGTCCGGGATGCCGGTCTCCGGATCGAACACGACGTTCTCGAGCACCGCGCCGAAACGGTTGGTGGCGTCCCAGATCATCGGCTCCGCTTCCTGCGAGAGCTTGATGGTCTTGGCGTAGCAGCCGCCCTCGAAGTTGAAGATGCCGTCCGGCGACCAGCCGGTCTCGTCGTCGCCGATCAGCGTCCGGTTCGGATCCGCCGACAGCGTGGTCTTGCCGGTGCCGGAAAGGCCGAAGAACAGCGCGCTGTCGCCGTCCTTGCCGACGTTGGCCGAGCAGTGCATCGGCATCACGCCTTGCGCCGGGAGATAGAAGTTCAGCGTCGTGAACACCGACTTCTTCATCTCGCCCGCATAGGACGAGCCGCAGATCAGGACGATCTTGCGGGTGAAGTCGATCGCGACCTGGGTGTCGGAGCCCTCGCGGCCGCCGTGACGCCTGTGGTCCGGCTTGAACGACGGCATGTCGATGATGGTCATGTCGGCGGTGAAGCCGGCGAGCTCCGCGCGCTCCGGACGGATCAGGAGCTGGCGGATGAACAGCGAGTGCCAGGCGTATTCGGTGTAGACACGCACCTTGATCCGGTACTTCGGATCGGCGCCGCCGTAGAGGTCCTGCGCGTAGAGCGTCTTGCCCTTCGCATGCGCCAGGAAGTCTCCGAGCATGTTGTCGAAGTGCTCCTGGCTCTGCTTGCGGTTGCCGTCCCACCAGACCGTGCCCTCGGTGAGCTGGTCGACCTTGGTGTGCTTGTCCTTGGGCGAGCGGCCGGTGTGATGGCCGGTCTCGGCGCACAGCGCGCCGCCGGCGACGATGGTGGCTTCTCCGTTCCGGATCGCGTGCTCGTAGAGGGGGGCTTCGGTCAGGTTCCAGTGCACCGCGGCAAGGTCTTTGAGACCGAATTTGTCGGCGCCGAATGCGGCGTTGCGCAGTCCGGTTTCTTTCACGGAAAACTCCTCCTCACGCCTCCGGCCGAATGCCTGCCGGAATCTCTCATCAACGTCCGCTTCAGGCGGTCCCCGGGTAGTCCCCCCACCCGCATCGTGGGCGGACTTTTAGTCGCGAACATGGCCCCTGCCAAGGACTATGAAGGACTATCCATGCCGCAGCAGGCCGGCGAAAACGCATCGCGCGAAGGTCCATTGCCGGCCTTCGACGGCAACCTCACCGGCGGCGGGAATCTGCGCTGCGCTGCAACAACAGCGGGATCATGCGGGTCAGTCCGACAGGCCCTTTCCGACCAGCCACTTCTGGATCACCTCGGCAATCTCATCGCTGTTCTTGTCCTGCATCAGCATGTGCGAATTGCCCTTGATGCCGATGTCAGGGAGGTTGATCCAGTCGACCGTGCCGCCTGCGGCCTTGATGGCGTCGCCATATTCGGCGTCGATCTTCTTGAAGGTCGACCAGCGCGGATGCTGATCGACATAGTCGCCGAACACCATGAGCACCGGCACATCCTTCAGCTTCGCCGCGTTTTCCTTTTTTCCGGCGGTGGCGGATTCCACCGCGACGATGCCCTTGATCTTGTCCGGCCGCTGCTCGGCGGCAAGGAATCCAAAATTGCCGCCCTGGCTGTGCACCAGCAGCACGCAAGGGCAGACCTTGTCGATCAGCGTCAGATAGCCGCGCAGGATCGCGGCGTCGGTCGAAAGCCAGCGCGGCACCGCCTGCTTCATGTAGCTCTCGTAGGCCTCGGCCGGAAACTGGCTGCCGGGCAGCAATTTTCGTTTGGCCGGATCGGCGTTCCACGAGCCCTCGCCCTGGCCGATGCGGAAACGCTCATACGGGTCCTGATAGGTCAGGAAGATCGGATCGTCGGTCCAGACGTCCTTGGACGCGAAGCCGGAGCGGCCGCGCTCCACCGCATCCGACACGTAGGTGTCCCAGCCCTTGCGGATGAAGAAGTTCATCCAGCCGTCGCGGCCGTCGGGTGTGCTCTCATAGGTGACGCCGGTGAGGCCGCCGCCGTGCCACATCAGCAGCGGATATTTGCCCTTCTTGTCCTTCGGCAGGAAGAACTGCACGTACATCTGCTCGACCATGTACTGGCCGTTCGGGTCGAGCTTGGTCACCGGCCCGCCGGCCTGGCGCTGGATCATCCGCACTTCCTTGCCGGAGACCTCGGCGATGCGGCCGCCGACATGGAACGAGCCCATGCCGCGCAGCACGATGTCTTCGGCGGCGGTTGCGGGAAGCGCGAACAGCGCAAAAAACAGTCCGAGCAAAATACGATTCATCGGCTTTCTCCGCTCGTGTCCCGGACGCGATGCAGCGCGATAGCGGTGCACCGCAGATCCGGGACCGTTCCAAATTCAGTGTGTGTAACGGTCCCGGGTCTGCGATGCATCACTTCGCCATAGCGCGTCAAAGACGCGCGTGAACGCGCTTAGGGCTTCGTGCTGCATCGCGCCCCGGACAAAGGTCAGTCACTCAGCCCCTTGCTCACCAGCCACTTCTGGATCAGGTCCGCGACCTGATCGCTGTTCTTGTCCATCATCACCATGTGCGAATTGCCCTTGATGCCGGCGTCGGGCAGATCGACGAGATCGAAGCTGCCGCCGGCCGCCTTGAATGCCTCGCCATAGCCGACGCTGTTCTGGCGGATATTCTTCCAGCGCGGATGCTCCTTGGCATTGTCGCCGATGATGACGGTGATCGGCGTATTCTTGACCGAGGCGATCTTGTTCTTGTCGCCGCCGACGGTGGGCTCCACCGCCACCAGCGCCTTCACCTTGTCGGGCCGCGCTTCGAGCACCTTGTAGCCGAACGTGCCGGACTGGCTGTGCACCAGGATGGCGCACGGACACACCTTGTCGACCAGCTCGATGTAAGCCTTGACGATCTCGTTGTCGGTCGTGACCCAGCGCGGCACGCCCTGCTTCATGAACTGCGGATAGGCCTCGGCGGGAAACTGCATGCCCGGATAGGACACGCGCTTGGCCGGATCGTCGTTCCACGAGCCGGGCGGTCCCATGCGGAAGCGCTCCCACGGATCGCCGAACGGCAGCGCCATGGCTTCGCCCTTGAACGTGCTGGTCCAGCCGGAGCGGCCGCGCTCCATCGCATCCGACACGTAGGTGTCCCAGCCCTTGCGGATGAAGTAGTGCATCCAGCCGTCGCCGCCGTCCGGCTTGGTCTCATAGGTGACGCCGGAGAGCCCGCCGCCGTGCCACAGGAGCAGCGGCAGCTTTCCCTTCCGGTTCTGCGGCAGGAAGTACTGCACATACATCTGCTCGACCTGATACCTGCCGTTCGGATCGACCTTGGCCGGCACCCCGCCCGGCGTGAACACCACCTCCTTCACCGGCTGGCCGGTGATCTCGATGATGCGGCCGCCGATGTGGAACGAGCCCATGTCGCGCAGCGCGATCGGTTCTTTTTTGGCTTGCGCGAAAGCGACTTGGGCGAAAGCGACTTGGGCGAAAGCGGGCGCGGCGGCGAGCACGAGCAGCGCGCTCGTCAGCAATCGGCGCATGGTGACCTCCCTATCGTTGACGTTGTTGGCCGGGAGTGTGCCGCAACGCCGGGCACCACGTCTATCCGTGGGCAGCAGGTGGGCGGCCGGCAGCGTAAGGCGCCGGAGCGGCTCGCAAAAACGCATCAGGCGCGCCGTTAATGGTGAATCGAGACGATGCCGGCGATGGCGCTTCGCGCGCGCACGGACCGAACCGCACGACTGTAGAATGGAGCGCATTCAACAATGACATTCCTGCGTCTCGATGACGGACGACAGATCAACCGGGACTTCGCGACACGGCGTCGTCGACCGCCGGCAGGCGCTTGTTTGGGCGATCGGCGCCGCCGGCGCGGCGGCGGGAGCGTCGCCACGACCGGCGCAGAGCCGCAGCCGACCGGCGCGCATCGATCCGGTGCTGTTCTGGAGCGACACGACGCTGCAGCTCGATGCCCTCGACCACAGCGTCGACGCCAAGGACGCGCGCGCCCCCGGACCCTGTGCCGCGTCGCGGGCACTGGCGCTCGCCCACATCGTCATGGCCGATGCCTGCACCGCGGCCTATGACTGCGGCTTCGAAGGCTTCATCATCCGCGGCGGACGCGCGCCGAAAAACGAGTTTGCCGATGTGTTCGTCGGCGGCACGGCCGCCCGCATCCTCGGGCACATCTACACCACGCCGGCGCACACGCACCTGATCGGCTTTCAGCGGCAGCACTTCCTCAAGCACTACGACTCCCGGGCCCTCGAAGCCTGGAACGCCGGTCTCGAATTCGGCCGCAGCGAGCGGTTCACGTCGCAATGGCATTGGGAGACGATCAAGAACGCCGCGCTGTCGTCGACCAGCCGCGGCGTGGCGTTGCGGCGCGGCGAGCACGACGTCGATCCGTTCAATCCCGACCAGAAGTTCTACGGCGTGACCTGGAGCCGGCTTCCCCCGCTGCTCACCGGCCTGCCGATCCGCTCCTACGGCCCCGGCGACCCGCCGCCGGAGCAGGATCGCGACTACATCCGCGATCTGGAGGAGGTGCGGGAGCTCGGTGCGTTCCGCCCGGAGCGGCCGACCGCGGACCAGGTCAAGGTCGGTGTGTACTGGGCCTACGACGGCGCACGGCTGCTCGGCACGCCGCCCCGCCTCTACAACCAGATCGTCACCCAGATCGCCGAAGCCGACGGCTTCTCGACACCCGAGCTCGCGCGACTGCTGGCGCTTTGCAACATCGCCATGGCCGACGCGGGCATCGTCTGCTGGGAGGCCAAGTACCGCTATCAGCTCTGGCGGCCGGTCCGCGGCATTCCGAATGCACTATCCCGGCCCGAGCCCGACTGGCGTCCGTTCGGCGCGCCGCGAAGCAATCCGACGCAGTTCGCGCTCGGCAGCGACGCACAGCGGCTGACGGCGCTGAGCATGCTCGGCGGCGGCGAGCGCAACTGGTTCGGCGAGCCGGTCAAGGACGTGCTGCCGTACGATCGCGCCTGCTTCACGCCGAACTTCCCGTCCTACCCGTCGGGTCACGCCACGTTCGGCAGCGCCTGCTTCAATGTGCTCAGGCACGTGCGTGCGGAGCGCGAGTCGACGCGGCACGCTCCCGGCGACATCCGCAACGCCGGGTCGTTCGTGTCCGACGAGCTCAACGGCATTACGATCGACAATTTCCGCAACGAGGCACGGCCCTATCTGCCGATCAACTACACGCAGATCAACCAGATGATCGAGGACAACAACAAGAGCCGCGTGCACCTCGGCGTGCATTGGAATTTCGATTGCGAACTCGGCGCACGGTCGGGCGCCCGCATTGCCGAGGCGGCCCACCGAAACGCCTACCGCAGGTATCGCTAACCCGCCCGCGCCTGATCGGCCAATTGCTTGAGCACCGCGCGGAGTGCGCCGGGCGCCGTCACGCGCTGCGGGAACGGCAGGCGCAAGCCCGCCCGCTCGCATTGCAGGTCGAGACCTTCCGGGTCGCAGCCGACGCAGCGCCAGTTGCCGTCGGGCGCGCCAAGGAGCTTCGTCGCATAGAGCCGGCAGGTGTCGGCATGGTCGGCGTTCATGTGCTCGATCGCGCCGGTCTCGGCTTCGACCATCGCTTCGGCACCGGTGAGATCGGTAAGCAGGTCCTGCGGCTTGAGATCGACGATCCGGCCGAAGCCTGCGACCAGATGCGCGCCCTTGAGCCTCAGCTCGTAGAACGCAAAATCCTGGAAGCCCGCGAACATCTCGGCCTCGGGCTGATACGAGAGGTAACGCCTTCGCGCCTCCGGGCTCTCGGTCTTGACCGCCGTGCCCATCAGCATGACACGGGCGCCCTGCAGCGGGTCCCCCTCCTTGCGCTCGTCGAGCATCAACGAGGCACGCGGGTCGGCGAGGATGTTCCTGGTGTGCACGGCCAGCCGCGAGATCAGCAGCAAGGGCGTGCCGTCGGCCGCGGTCGCGACATTGACCAGCGAGCAGTAAGGATCACCGGAGCCTGCCATCAGCGTGCCGAGCGCCCCGGAGCGGGCCTCGCGCATCAGCTTTTTGGCGGCGGTTTTGGGGTCGAATTCGGCGGTCGGCTGCATATATCCACTCTTATCTCATGGGCTCCGAACTTCAGCCCGGTTGCGGACATACGGCAAGACGTTAACGCGAACGGGTGCGGAACATTGCGCTAGAGACCAGCAACCACTTGACGAATCACGTATTTGTCGAGTCCCTGTCACATTTCGGCCCAGCTTTGGGGGCTTGAAACGGACAGGACATCCAACCCTCTGGGGGACCTGCCTATTATGCCGACCATCGCTCTTGTCGACGACGACCGGAATATCCTGACTTCGGTCTCCATCGCGCTTGAGGCCGAGGGCTATCGGATCATGCAGTACACCGATGGTGCGTCCGCGCTCGAGGGCTTCAAGACCTCGCCGCCCGATCTCGCGATCCTCGACATCAAGATGCCGCGCATGGACGGCATGGAGCTGTTGCGGCGGCTGCGCCAGAAGACCGACATGCCGGTGATCTTCCTCACGTCGAAGGACGAGGAGATCGACGAGCTGTTCGGCCTCAAGATGGGTGCCGACGACTTCATTCGCAAACCGTTCTCGCAGCGGCTGCTGGTCGAGCGCGTGAAATCGGTGCTCCGCCGCACGGCGCCGAAGGATGCCGCTGCGGTCGCCAAGGAGCCCGACATCAAGGCGCTGGAGCGCGGCCAGCTCCGCATGGACCCGGAGCGCCACACCTGCACCTGGAAGGGCGAGCCGGTGACGCTCACCGTGACCGAATTTCTGATCCTGCAGGCGCTCGCGGCGCGCTCCGGCGTGGTCAAAAGCCGCAACGCGCTGATGGACGCGGCCTATGACGATCAGGTCTATGTCGACGATCGCACCATCGACAGCCACATCAAGCGGCTGCGAAAGAAGTTCAAGTCGGTCGACAACGAGTTCGACATGATCGAAACGCTTTATGGCGTCGGCTACCGGTTCAAGGAACTCTAGCCGGCACGATGTGGGGCTGCCCGCGCCGGGCATTAACCCCCGGAACGGGCTGTCGAGCGCACCCCCGCCGATGTGGTAGACAAGGCGGGCGGGGGCCAACGAAAAGCGGCAGCAACCCCATTGCTCGACCGAACCGCCGAAACAACCACCGAACGCACTGGGACGCCTGCTCCCGGTGAGGAAAAGACGCGTCCGCGGCGCAATCCGTTCGCGGAGCTGCCGGCCCGTGTGTCGCGGATCTACCGCGAAAGCGGGCTGCGCGGCATCGCCGAGCGCGGCTGGCAGTTCTTCATTGCCCAGAGCTTTTCGAGCCTCACCCGCCGCATCGTTTCGCTGAACGTCGCGGGGCTGGTCGCGCTCGTCATCGGCACGCTCTACCTGTCGCAGTTCCGCGCCGGCCTGATCGATGCCCGGGTGCAAAGCCTCGTGGTACAGGGCGAGATCATCGCCGGCGCCATCGCCGCCTCCGCCACCTCCGATGCCTACGGCAACTACGGCGACCGCGACCGCACGCTCGACCTGCCGCCGATCGAGAATTACACCGACGACGGCCTCACCGGGCTCGAGTTCTCGATCAATCCCGAGCGCGTGGCGCCGATCCTGCGGCGGCTGATCTCGCCGACCAAGACCCGCGCGCGCATCTATGACCGCAACGGCTTTCTCATTCTCGACAGCCGCAACCTCTACATTCCGGGCGAGGTGCTGCGGCTCGACCTGCCGCCCCCCAACGAGAAGAAGCCGAACTTCTTCAAGCGCGGCTGGAACGCCGTGAAGGTGTGGCTCGGCCGCGGCGACCTTCCGCGCTACCGCGAGCTCGGGCCGGAGGCCGGCAAGGACTATCCGGAGGTGGCGCAGGCGCTCGCCGGCGCGCAGAGCGCCTACATGGTGCGCATTACCGATGTGGGCGAGGTCATCGTTTCGGTCGCGGTGCCGGTGCAGCGCTTCCGCGCCGTGCGCGGCGCGCTGGTGCTGTCGACGCAGGGCGGCGACATCAATCAGGCGGTCGAGGCCGAACGCGTCCAGATCTTCAAGCTGTTCCTGATCCTGCTCGCCGTGATGGTGGTGCTGTCGGTGTTCTTTGCGCGCACCATCGCCAATCCGATGAAGCGGCTCGCCGAGAGCGCGGAGCGCGTGCGCCACCGCATCCGCTCGCGCGTCGAAATCCCCGACCTGACGTCGCGCGGCGACGAGATCGGCGATCTTTCGGGGGCGCTGCGCGACATGACCAGTGCGTTGTACAGCCGGATCGAGGCGATCGAGAGCTTCGCCGCCGACGTCGCCCACGAGCTGAAAAACCCGCTGACCTCGCTGCGCTCGGCGGTGGAGACGCTGCCGCTCGCAAAGACACCCGAGAGCCAGAAGCGGCTGCTCGAAGTGATCCAGCACGACGTGAAGCGCCTTGACCGGCTGATCTCCGACATCTCCGACGCAAGCCGTCTCGACGCCGAATTGCAGCGCAACGATGTCGCGCCGGTCGATGTCGCCAAGCTCCTCAACACCGTGATCTCGGTGCAGAACGAGACGCGCAAGCACGACACCAAGGTCGCGCTGAGCTTCGAGGGCGGCGGGCCGCGCGCCTTCGTGGTGCCGGGTCACGACTCCCGGCTCGGCCAGGTGGTCAACAACCTGATCGACAACGCGCGCTCGTTCTCGCCTCCGGACGCGACGGTGCGCGTCACCTGCCGCAGGCTCAAGGACGCGGTGGAGATCGTCATCGACGACGACGGCCCCGGCATCCGCCCCGACGCCTTCGACAAGATTTTCGAGCGCTTCTACACCGACCGGCCGGAGCAGGGCTTCGGCCAGAATTCCGGGCTCGGCCTCTCGATCTCCAAGCAGATCGTCGAAGCGCATCGCGGCAAGCTCTGGGCCGAGAACCGCACCGCGGTGGCGGCGTCGGACGACGAGCCGCCACGCGTGCTCGGCGCGCGCTTTACGCTGCAGCTTCCGACCATTTGATGGCCCCGACCATCCACGCCTCCGCGGTTCTTTTGGGCGCGCGCGCGGCGCTGATCCGGGGGCCCTCGGGTTCCGGCAAGTCGCGGCTGGCGCTGGCGCTGCTCGAGGCGGCGATCCGCGGCTCGCTGCCGTTCGCCCGCCTCGTCGCCGACGACCGCGCCGACCTGGAGCCCGGCCATGGCCGGCTGCTGGTGCGGCCGGCGCCTGCGCTTGCCGGCCTGATCGAGGTCCGTGGGCTCGGCATTCGCCAGGTCCCTTATGAGCCTGTGGCGGTCGTGGGCGTTGTGATCGATCTTGGCGCGGCGGACGCCGCCCGCCTGCCCGAGGCGGCCGGTCAGGCCTGCAAAATCGAGCGAATCACCCTGCCGCGGCTACCGGTCGCAGCGGGCCAGGACGCGCTACCGCTGGTGTTTGCCCACCTGCGGACGGCCGATCGCTTGGCCTGATTTCCGCGCTGCAAAAGGGGGATGCAATTGTGGCAAGGAACCCTATATATCGGGCGATATGGCGGGCCGACGAAAAATCCGGCCGAGCCGTTTACCGCAATGCAGCAAACCACTAGAATTAGCTGTCGAGCCCTTGAACTCGGGCTTTGGATCATGATGATTGCCGCCCGTTCGTGCGGCGCAGCCGCGCCCGCCGGGGTTTCCTTGAGATGATCGGCCTTGTCCTTGTCACCCACGGGCGGCTTGCCGTCGAATTTCGCGCAGCTCTCGAGCATGTCGTCGGCCCGCAGCGGCAGATCGAATCCGTCACCATCGGCCCGGACGACGACGTCGAGCAGCGCCGCAAGGACATCATCGAGGCGGTCAAGCGCGTCGACACCGGCGAAGGGGTCGCCATCCTGACCGACATGTTCGGCGGCACGCCCTCAAATCTCGCAATCTCCTGCATGGGCCGCCCGAACGTCGAGGTCATCGCCGGCATCAACATGCCGATGCTGGTGAAGCTCGCCAAAATCCGCGAGGAATGTCCGCTGGAAGAGGCGGTCGCCGCGGCCCAGGCCGCCGGCCGCAAATACGTCACCATCGCCAGCCGCGTGCTCGCCGGCAAATGAACGACGACAACGGCAGTGACCGCGCTCCTGTTTCGGCTGCCGCAGGCGCCGAAATCCGCGTTCTCGAGATCTGCAACAAGAAGGGCCTGCACGCGCGGGCCTCGGCCAAGTTCTGCCAGACCGTCGAGCGCTTCGACGCCGATGTGCGCGTCTCCCGCGGCAACGAGACCGTCGGCGGCACGTCGATCATGGGCTTGATGATGCTGGGCGCAGGCATCGGCTCCAAGATCAGGATCGAGGCGAGCGGCAACGAAGCCGCCGCCGTCGCCGACGCGCTGGAGAAGCTCGTGACCGGCGGCTTCGGCGAAGAGGATTAGGTGTTTGGACTAATCACCTGGAGCATCGTGCCGTTCTAGGCTGTAGACGAGAAAATCGAACACTCGCTGCGATTGATCTGGCAGGAAGTGATAACCCTCCTCAATGAAGCAGACTTCGGCATGCGGCACATGCCGCTTGAGCCGAGCGCGCGTGTCATAGGAGTCGATAAGCGCATCACGGCCCCCTGCTATCGCGAGGATCGGCATTGCGAATGCTGCCAGCGCTGCATCGCTGAGCTGCGGGATTTTGATCGTGCGTGGTTTGATCGCGCGGACGATGCTATCCATGAGGCTGGAGATCGCCTCAAGATCGGCCGGCAAATGCTCCGGTGCTGGCCCGAACACTTTTTCAAGAATCTTGCGCTTTCCCCAGGCCCCCAGCAACAAATAGGGTGCGACGGCGAGGAGAAAGTTCTTCTGCCGTCCGACCCCCGCGGGGCAGACCAGTGCTAGCGCGGAAGCGCGCGACGGCCGCCGCATGGCATGGTCGAGCGCCAGCCAGCCGCCGAGTGATGTGCCGACCAGCGCGGCACGGGCAAGTCCAAGCCCGGTGAAGACATCATCGAGCCATATCGCGTGGGTGTCACCGATCAGCGGCGGCCTCACCCGGGCGCTGAGTCCCGCCTCGCCGATCATATCGACCGCATAAAGCCGGAAGCGGCTTGACCAGAGCGCGATATCCGGCAGCCAGGCGGCGCTGTTCGCCTGAGCGCCATGCAGCAGCACCACCGGAGGCGCCGTCTCGGGACCGCAGGCGAGCACGAATGTCGCGCCTTGCGAGGTCGGCAGTTCAATCTCTTGCCTCGGCACAGGCCAGTGGTCGAGCACGGCGCGGTACTGTCGCATGACCTCCACCGCATCGGCATCGCTGCGAAAGACGGGATCACTCATCGCGACAGTCCCAACTGCAGCTCGATAAGGTCGAGCAGTCTTGCGGCGTCGGACGGTGCAGCGATGAGCACGATCTTTAGATTGCCGCTGGTCGGATCGAAGGCCGTGTTGAAGTGCAACGGTCTGGTCTCGGCGTCGCCCCCCAGGGCCGCGGCACCGAGGAAGGTCGCCATGCGCTCGGCAGCTTCGGTGGCCAAGGCCGGAACCTCGACGATCACGGTCGCGCGGACATCGCGGGGAGGCCGTGTTCGCCCGCTCGCCACGCCGGCGAAAGCCTCCAGCATGGAGCGGTCGATACGATAAGCCTTGCCGATCCGTGTGGCTTGGAGGCGCCCTTCGCGGATGTGGCGGAGGACGGTTTTGGCGTGCAGTTTCAGCTCCTCGGCGGCTTGTTCGACCGTCATAAGCGTGTTCGACATGCAATTTGCTCCACAAAAGCCTATATATTTTCTATAACAAGGAATAATACGGAACAATAAGGAATAATAAGCCATATGAAAGAGTCTGAATGTTCTGGGACTGAGAACGCGGGCGAGGCGATGAAGGCGCAGCTTCGCCGCGACCTGCGCAACGCGATGAAGAGGGGCGCCAAAGGCGAGACGGCACTGCTCCGGGAGCTGGTTGCCGCGTTCGACAACGCCGAAGCTGCGCCGCTCCGAGAGGAACGTCCGTCCGTCGATCGTCATGCCTTCGGCGACGGATCGGCTGAAGGCGAGCGCCGGGTACTCACTCAGGGAGATGTGCATGCCCTGATCCTGGGCGAGATGACTGCGCGTGTGGAGGCAGCCGCCGAGTTCGCGCGATTGGGTGCACAGGCGCGTTCCACCACGCTCGAGGCCGAGATCAGGATTTTGCGCCGCTATGTCCAACAGTGACGTCGACAGTCAGCGCGACCGTGCTTTTCATCAGCGCAAGTTTGAAGCGCTGGGGCTCGGTCGAAGGGGCGCCGTCCATATAAAGATTTCTTTATATCCGCGTTGCGCGGGCGGGTGGCGCCTGCTATAGCCACGCCCAAGGCGCCGGCCGAACGCCGCGCGCTTGAAGCCATTTTCCCAAACAGCAAGGACAGTTCATGGCCGTCGCGAAAGAGTACGTCGTCAAGGACATTGGGCTCGCCGATTTCGGGCGCAAGGAAATCTCGCTCGCCGAGACCGAGATGCCGGGCCTGATGGCCACGCGTGAGGAATTCGGCCCGAAGAAGCCGCTCAAGGGTGCGCGGATCGCCGGCTCCCTGCACATGACGATCCAGACCGCGGTGCTGATCGAGACGCTGACGGCGCTCGGCGCCGACGTGCGCTGGGTGTCCTGCAACATCTACTCGACGCAGGACCACGCGGCCGCAGCGGTCGCGGCCGCGGGCGTGCCGGTGTTCGCGGTCAAGGGCGAGACGCTGAAGGACTACTGGGACTACACCGCCAAGCTGTTCGACTGGCACGGCGGCGGCACGCCGAACATGATCCTCGATGACGGCGGCGACGCCACGATGTTCGTCCACCTCGGCGTGCGCGCCGAGAAGGGCGACACCGCGTTCCTCGACAAGCCGGGCTCCGAGGAAGAGGAAGTCTTCTTCGCGCTGCTCAAGCGCATCCTGAAGGAGAAGCCCAAAGGCTACTTCGCCGAGCTCGCCAAGAACATCAAAGGCGTCTCCGAGGAGACCACCACGGGCGTGCACCGTCTCTACGACATGCAGAAAGCCGGCACGCTGCTGTGGCCGGCGATCAACGTCAACGACTCGGTCACCAAGTCGAAGTTCGACAACCTCTATGGCTGCCGCGAGTCGCTCGTCGACGGCATCCGGCGCGGCACCGACGTGATGATGTCGGGCAAGGTCGCGATGGTCGCGGGCTTCGGCGACGTCGGCAAGGGCTCGGCGGCGTCGCTGCGCCAGGCCGGCTGCCGCGTCATGGTCTCGGAGATCGACCCGATCTGCGCGCTGCAGGCGGCGATGGAGGGCTATCAGGTCGTGACGATGGAAGACGCCGCGCCGATCGCGGATATCTTCGTCACCGCGACCGGCAACAAGGACATCATCACGCTCGAACACATGCGGAAGATGAAGGACCGCGCCATCGTCTGCAACATCGGCCACTTCGACAACGAGATCCAGATCGCGTCGTTGAAGAACCTGAAGTGGAACAACATCAAGCCGCAGGTCGACGAGATCGAGTTTCCCGACGGCCACCGCATCATCATGCTGTCGGAGGGCCGCCTGGTGAACCTCGGCAATGCGATGGGGCATCCGAGCTTCGTGATGTCGGCGTCGTTCACCAACCAGACGCTGGCGCAGATCGAGCTGTTCGCCAACAACACCAACGGCAAGTACAAGAAGGAAGTCTATGTGCTGCCGAAGTCGCTCGACGAGAAGGTCGCCCGCCTGCATCTCGCCAAGATCGGCGTGAAGCTCACCGAGCTGCGTCCCGACCAGGCGTCCTATATTGGCGTGCCGCAGCAGGGCCCGTTCAAGGGCGACCACTACCGCTACTGAGCGCGCCATCAGAATATCGAAAGCGAAATGCCCCGGCCCAAAGCCGGGGCATTTTCTTTGGTCCGTGCCCGCTCGGAAGCGGCGACGATTACCCGGACGTTAGCCAAGATCCATCGCCGGACCCAGCCCGATACCGCCGTGTGACTTCTCTCACTTCGCAATTCCAGATTGCCGTTTTAGCTTTGCGGCATGCGTTGAATACCAACCCGATTTTCAAAGAAACCGATTTCGCACCACCGATTTCGATCGCAGGCATCGGCGCGTTTTCTTCCGGCAATGCTTGAGATCACGTTTCTCGACATTCATGGAGGGACTTTTGAAAACCTCGATCAGGCTTGCGGCCCTGTTGCTGGCCGCCACCGCCGCGATTTCACCCGCCCGCGGCGCCGAAACATCTCCCGCCCCTGCTCTCCCGGATGCGCTGATCCGGTACACCACGCTGGACTACGTCAAGGCGCTGGAAATGCTGCTGCCGCTCGCGCAGCACGGCGATCCGGTCGCGCAGGAAATCCTCGGCTTCATGTACATGCGAGGCGACGGCATCCCGGCCGACGCGACCACCGCCTTCAACTGGTTCGCGCTCGCCGCCGACGCCGGCCGCGCCGAGGCGCAATTCCAGCTCGGACGCATCTACCGGGACGGCACGGACGTGCCGCGGGACGGCAAGACCGCGCTCTACTGGTTCGGCCGCGCCGCGCAGCAAGGCGCGCCCGACGCGATGAACGCCGCCGGCGAGATCTATCTCGGCCGCGACGATGTCAGCGCCGATTATGCCGCGGCGCTCGAATGGTTCTTCCACGCGGCCGAGCATGGGTCGGCGCAGGCGATGTTCAACATCGGCACCCGCTACGCGCTCGGCCAGGGCGTGGCGCGCGACGAGATCGAAGCCTTCAAGTGGTTCGAGCTTGCGGCCAAGGAGGGCATCGGCGGCTTGCGCGACAACGCGGCCACGGCGCGCATCAACATCGCCACGCGCTTGACGCCGATGCAGGTGCAGATGGCCTCGGTCCGGGCACAGAACTGGATGAAGGCGCACCGCGCCAACCGGATCCAGTGAGGCGGCTCAGGGCTGCGGCGGCACAATGATGATCGTATATCGCCCGGTCCGACCCGGGGTGCCGAAGTAAGTCCGTGTCACTTCGACCTCGGTGCGCGGGCCGGTCAATCCGAGCGCCGCGGCCGGCATGCTGCAGGTCGGTTCGGTAGCCTGACAGACGATCGCAACGCCGTCGCGCTTGAGCCGCGCGGCGTCGGCCCACGGCGCGAGCCTGCGGTTGAATTCGGGGAACGCCGAAGGCCGCCCGGGAAGATAGGCCGCGACGCCGTAGGCCAGATCGCTTTCCCCTGCCACCATCTGCAGCGGCTTGTCGGTAACGCGGCGCCATTCGTGCGCCACACGCTGGGCCAGAAGGCGCGAATGCATCGCCGCGGGCATCCCGCCGCCGCGGTGGATCGCGCCGGCGATGAACGGCGCCACCGCAACCATCACCACCGGAAACACGACGGCCGCCGCCAAGACCGCCGTTGCCGGCCGGCGGTCAAGCGCGATCAGCGGCGACGACAACAGCACCACCGGCAGCAGCGCCCATGCCGACATGGTCCACAGCGAGGTGATTTCGATTCCGACGATTGGCGCGAGCACGGCCGGCAGCAGCAGCGGCAGCCAGAACGCCATGGTCATGAACCGCCGCTCCGGCGCTGCCGGCCAGAGCATGTCGGCTGCGACAGCACGATTGGGCTTGATTGCGGTGAGCGCGAGCGCAATCGCAAGCGCGGCGTAGGCAAGTCCGACCGCGAGATAGCCGCCGGCGCCTTTCAGCGGATGGCCGCCTGCGCCTGAGCGGACGATGGTTGCATAATTCAGCGGCGAGAATTCCGCATTCGCGTGCCAAGCCAGATGCGGCGCGATCAGGACTGCGCCCACCACTATCGTCACCCACGGCGCCGCCGATTTGAAATAGGCGGCGCGACGGGAATCGAGCAGCGCGGCAATGCCGAGCCCGAGCAGCAGAAACACCGACCAGTACTTGCCGAGCATCGAGGCCGCCGCGAACACGCCCGCGAGCGCGGCCCAGAGCACGCTTCTTCGCTCGTATGAACGCAGGAAGCAGAGCGTGGTTGCGGCCCAGAGCGGCAGCAAGATCGTGTTGGCGTTGAACTTCAGCGCATGGAAATTGAAGAACGGGACGAACGTCATCAGCACCAGCGCGAGCGCGCGCTTCTCACCATCGAGATGGTCGCCGGCGAGCCGCCAGACGATCCAGAGCGCGACACCCGCCACCGTCATGGCCAGCAGGTAGAACGACCAGTCGGCGACCGGAAACACCGCGAACCAGGCCGCCACCAGCCAGGCCGCGAGCGGCGGGTGCTTCGGATAGCCGAGCGCCAGCTCGCGTGACCAGACGAGCATCTCGGGCATGTCCACGTGCAGGTCCTGACCCGCTTTGGCCAGCACGCCATAGAGCGTCCAGACCACGACATAGGCGACGAGCGCAACGACCACGGTCCGCTCGCGCCGCGCGGGGTCGCTCAGCGCCGCGAGCAATCGCTCGGCGGGCGCAACCAGACGGTCAAGCAGGGAAGCCTTGGTCATCTCGGGCCGAATGCAGCGAAGCGCCGTCTCTATGGCACGGTCCCGGCAACGCGGTCCATATGGCACTGCAGCGAAGGCCAGATCAAATTTGAGTTTGGTCTACCCCCGGCATACCTTCGCGCAACACCGAGCGCCTAGGGCAAGTGTCATGATGAATAGTGTCGCGAAGTCCTCGACAACGGAGACAGACCCGGACGCGGCCGAACGAAGATACTTCGAGCTTAACGTGGATTTTCGGCTACCCACATTTCCGTCAGTCGATTGGACCAACGAGTCTACTCTAAGGACGGGGCTTCGAACACAAGACGACAAACCGTTCCGTGGCATTCAGTTTTCCGAGCCGCCTAAAATTGTAGTCGAACGCAAAAATCGGCGTGGGCCGTTGCGGGATGCCTATTCAATCGACCTGGGGATTTGGCTGGTGTCGGACCGCACGAAGTTACTCTTCGAACAAATGGATCGCGAGGCTTTTGCGTTTGAGCGTGCAGAGGTCAACGACAGAAAATTCGTCGAGCCCAGCCCCGCCTTTTGGCTGTGCCACATCGTTCGCATGCTCGACTGCGTTGACGAAGAGCAATCCAAGATTCTTTATCAGGAGGACATACCGTTCAAGAATTATCTTCGCTTGATCGATGTCAAAATGCGGCGTGAGGTGATCGGCGCGGCACACGCGTTTCGCCCCAAATACGCGGCACGCACGGATATTGTTGACGACGTGCTTGCGACCGCAATTAAAAGAGAAAAGATTAGAGGTTTCGGATTTGTAGAGATTCAGCGACCGTCGACATGATCGAGGCCGGAGAATTTTAGCATGTCGGCGACCATCACGCTGCTGGACAAGGTCGGGGAGCTCGTCGCCCGCCAGTTGTCCAGGACGACGAGCGGCTATGAGCCCTATGCCGCCGCGCGACCCGAGCTGGTCGCCATGACGATCCGGCCGGCCGACGTGCTGCTGGTCGAGGGCGCGCGCTCCAAGATCAATTCGGCGATCCGCTATCTGACGCAGTCGACCTGGTCGCATGCGGCGATGTATGTCGGCCTCGGCGCCGGGCTTGGCGAGCGCAACGGCGAACCGCTGGTGCTGGTGGAGGCCGAGCTCGGCCAGGGCGTGATCGCGTCACCGCTGTCGAAGTACGACACGTTCAACACCCGCATCTGCCGCCCGGTCGGATTGACGCCCAAGGATCGCGTCAGCGTGATCCGCCACGTCTCCGAACGGATCGGCTACGCCTACGACCTCAAGAACATTCTCGACCTGATGCGCTTCTTCCTGCCGAACCCGCCGGTGCCGGCGCGCTGGCGGCGGCGCATGATCGCGCTGGGCTCCGGCGAGCCGACGCGGGCGATCTGCTCGAGCCTGATCGCGCAGGCGTTCGAGTCCGTCGGCTATCCGATTTTGCCGGAGGTGCGCCGCGTCGACAAAGCGAGCCGCAGGGAGATTTTGCACATCCGGCACCATTCGCTGTATACGCCGCGCGACTTCGACGTCTCGCCGTTTTTCGCGGTGGTGAAGCCGACGATCGAGACGGGATTCGACTACAAGAACATACAATGGGACCGCAACCCGGCACCCGAGCGTGACAACACGGGATGATGACTCGCGGGGCGAACTCGACTAACGCTCACAACAAAGAAACCACCCTTCGGGAGAACGCGATGAGGAATGGGCACCACGGAATAAAGATCGCCTGCGGCGCAGTGGCGCTGCTGCTGGGCGCGCAGGGCGCGCAGGCGCAATCCGTCGCCGAATTCTATCGCGGCAAGACCGTCAACGTTTATATCGGCGTGGGCGTCGGCGGCGAGTACGACATCCAGGCCCGCCTCGTCGCCCGCCATATCGGCAAGCACATTCCCGGCAACCCCACCGTGGTGCCGCAGAACATGACCGGTGCCGGCGGACTGCGAATGATCAACTACCTCTACAATGTCGCGCCCAAGGACGGCACCGGCATCGGCATGATCGCCAATGCCTTTCCGGCGATGCAGGCGGTCGGCATCCAGGGCGTGCAGTTCGACGCCGCGCAGATGCAGTGGCTCGGCTCGATCGCGCCCGCGGTCGAGACCATGGCGGTCTGGCACACCACCGGCGTGAAAAGCATCGACGACGCCCGCAAGAAGGAGATCGTCGCTGGCGCCTCGGCCCGCGGCGCGATCACGTTCATCTACCCGGCGATGATGAACGAGTTCCTCGGCACCAAATTCAAGATCGTCACCGGCTATCCGGGCGGCAACCAGATCAACCTCGCGATGGAGCGCGGCGAGGTCGAGGCGCGCAACAACACCTGGTCGAGCTGGAAGGCGACCAAGGCCGACTGGCTGAAGGAGAAAAAGATCACCGTGATCGCCCAGGCCGGCCCGCGCGCGCCCGACCTCGACGCGCCTTCGGTCGAGGATGCGGCCCGCACCCCGGAGGAGCGCCAGCTGATCGAGCTGGTGGCCTCCGGCACCCAGTTCGGCCGGCCGATGGCCACCAACGCCGCGCCCGCCGACCGCGTCGCCGCGCTCCGGGCGGCCTTTGCCGCCACCATGAAGGACCCGGAATTTGTCGCCGAGGCGACGCAGCTCGGCTTCGAGATCGATCCCGTGCTGGGCGAAAAAATGCAAAAAATCGTCGAAAAGGTCCTGGCGACGCCGAGAGACGTGGCGGCGAAGGCCAAGACATTGATGGAGTAGCCTTTCTTCGCATTCCGGGGCGTTTTCGACGTTGCCGCAACGCAATGGCGGTGTTATCTGCGGCCCATGACGGCCTCCGCCATCGACAACATCCGCAACTTCTCGATCGTCGCGCATATCGACCACGGCAAGTCGACGCTTGCCGACCGGCTGATCCAGCTCACCGGCACGCTCGCCGAGCGCGAAATGGTCGAGCAGGTGCTCGATTCGATGGATATCGAGCGCGAGCGCGGCATCACCATCAAGGCGCAGACCGTCCGGCTCAACTACCGGGCGCGCGACGGCAAGGACTATGTCCTGAACCTGATCGACACGCCCGGCCATGTCGACTTCGCCTACGAGGTGAACCGGTCGCTGGCCGCGGTCGAGGGCTCGCTGCTGGTGGTCGACGCGAGCCAGGGCGTCGAGGCGCAGACGCTCGCCAACGTCTATCACGCGATCGACGCCGGCCACGAAATCGTGCCGGTGCTGAACAAGGTCGACCTGCCGGCCGCCGAGCCCGAGCAGGTCAAGAAGCAGATCGAGGACGTCATCGGCATCGACGCCTCGAACGCGCTGATGATCTCGGCCAAGACCGGCCTCGGCGTGCCCGACGTGCTGGAAGCGATCGTCACCCGGCTGCCGCCGCCGAAGGGTGACCGTCATGCGACGCTCAAGGCGCTGCTCGTCGACAGCTGGTACGATGCCTACCTCGGCGTCGTCGTGCTCGTGCGTATCGTCGACGGCACCCTGAAGAAGGGCCAGCGTATCCGCATGATGGGCACCAGTGCGTCATACGACGTGGACCGCGTCGGCGTGTTCCGCCCGAAGCTGACGCCTGTCGATGAGCTTGGCCCGGGCGAGATCGGCTATCTCACGGCGGCCATCAAGGAGGTCGCCGACACCCGCGTGGGCGACACCATCACCGATGACCGCAAGCCGGTCGACGAAATGCTGCCCGGCTTCAAGCCGGCGATTCCGGTGGTGTTCTGCGGCCTGTTCCCGGTCGATGCCGCGGCGTTCGAGGATTTGCGGGCGGCGATGGGAAGGCTCCGTCTCAACGATGCGAGCTTCAGCTTCGAGATGGAGACCAGCGCCGCACTGGGCTTCGGCTTTCGCTGCGGCTTCCTCGGCCTCTTGCATCTGGAGATCATCCAGGAGCGCCTGGAGCGCGAATTCAACCTCGAGCTCATCGCCACCGCGCCGTCGGTCATCTACAAGATGAACCTGCGCGACGGCTCGCAGATCGAGATTCACAATCCGGTCGACATGCCCGACCCGATGAAGATCCTCGAAATCCAGGAGCCATGGATCGAGGCGACGATTCTGACGCCCGACGACTATCTCGGCTCGGTGCTGAAGCTCTGCCAGGACCGGCGCGGCGTGCAGGTCGAGCTCACCTATGTCGGCACCCGCGCCATGGCAAAATACAACCTGCCGCTCAACGAAGTGGTGTTCGACTTCTACGACCGGTTGAAGTCGGTCTCGAAGGGCTACGCGTCGTTCGACTATCACCTGACCGACTATAAGGAAGCCGACCTGGTGAAGATGTCGATCCTCGTCAACGAGGAGCCGGTCGATGCGCTGTCCATGCTGGTGCACCGCTCACGCGCCGAGCAGCGCGGCCGCGCCATGGTGGAGAAGCTCAAGGAGCTGATTCCGCCGCACATGTTCCAGGTGCCGATCCAGGCCGCGATCGGCGGCAAGATCATTGCCCGTGAAACCGTGCGCGCGATGCGCAAGGACGTGACGGCAAAGTGCTATGGCGGCGACGTCACCCGCAAGCGCAAGCTGCTCGACAAGCAGAAGAAGGGCAAGAAGAAGATGCGCCAATACGGCAAGGTCGACATCCCGCAGGAAGCGTTCATTGCCGCGCTGAAGGTGGATGTGTGAGCGTGGCCGGGCGCCTGATTTCTAGCGGGCCCCGGCGGTAAATTTCTGCTCGGCAAGTTTGCGCTGGCCATCCCAGAGCTGGATGATCCAAATGCCGGCAACCAGATCGGTCGGCTCGCTAAAGCTGATGCCGGTGTAGTGGGTCTGGCCAATTTTGGCAGATATCATTCGTTCGTTGCGATAGATCGGCGACGCGCTGCCAGGCGAACGAATACCGGCTGGCGGAAACTCCATAACCTTCTTGAGCGACACGACAGCGTCGGCTGGCCCCCCGATCACCTTGTACTCGATACCGAAGCGCACGCCGACTTGCAGGGGTATGTTGGTCGTATCGACCGCGCGTCTGATGTTGGTTGCAACGTTCTGGTTGACGCCATCCTTGTCGCGCTCGGACGACACAACATCTGCCGTGTAAATGCCGTGCCGGACGATCTCGACCGCTTGAATTCGGGTCTGGGCCAGACTGGGCTGAACAGCAGCGAACAAGACAATAAAAGAAATAACGACGATCCTCACAACGTGCCCCCGCTTGTACCCCTGTGGAACAATAGAACGCTGATTTTGAGCGCGCTACGGCGATTACGCCGCCCCTTTTGCCCTTTCGCGTTTTCAGCAGACCCAAATCTCCCCGTGCAGCAGCGCTTTTCTGAACAGAAGCCCCTGCTTCCTCGGGTGCAGCTCCAGGATTGCCGTCTGGTGCACCGGACGCACGCCGGAAGCCGCGGTCGCGCCATGGCGGAGAAGCTCAAAGAGCTCATTCCGCCGCACATGTTCCAGATTCCGATCCAGGCGGCGATCGGCGGCAAGGTCATCGCCCGCGAGACCGGGCGCGCCTTCCGCGAGGACGTCACCGCGAAGTGCTACGGCGGCGACGTCACCCGCGAGCGCAAGCTTCTGGACAAGCAGACGGAAGGCAAGAAGCGCATGCGGCAGTCGACAAGGTCGACATCCCGCAGGAGGCGTTCATCGCGGCATTGAAGATGGACGTTTAACAGCCGCGCCGCTATTTGACCGCCGGTTCCATATCGCTGTCCGGCAGCACCACGAAAATCAGCGTCCCGAGAACGATCATCACCAGCCGGAATGCGCTGGGAACTCCGTTCCAGGTCGGCGACATCCACATTCCGAACCATTCGCCGCCGATGGTGATGAAGCCGACCTGCCAGACGAGCAGGCCCACGAGCAATCCCGCCACCGCGAATGACTTTGCCCGATTGAATGCGGCGCCGCTCGGGCGCAAAGCGCCGACGAGACGCACCGCGCCGATCCAGCACAGCACGGCTGTCACAAACTCAGCCGCAATGATCATCGCGTAGGCAGCGTGATGCAGCGCTGGAACTTTGATCGCACGATAGCCGATGGTCGAACTGGGCAGGATCGTGTCCATCGACATCACGTTCCGCACGAAAGAAAAGTTGATCGCGGAGTCGGTGACGTTGCCGAATACCACCAGGCTCGCATGCAATGCGATCGCGGCCACCAGCGCGACCTTCGCAATTCTGATCGTGCGCATTGTTCCGCCCCCAAACGCGCGGCTCGCAGCACCGCGCGGACAATCTTACCATCCGCCTGCACGAAATCGCGTGCGCGCAGGAAGATGATCGTACCAGCGCTGCGCAGCGTGCGGATCATCGTGGCAGAAAATGCGCAGCGCATTTGCTTGTGGCTCTCGCCTGAAATCGGTTGCGCATTTGTGACGAACAAAATGATGACCGCTCGTCCCCGCTTTCACCATATTTCAGAGGTTCCCTGACATACTACCATTGTACGGCCATGAAACATTCCGCGTAGTTTTGTTCAACGGCAGAGGGACTCACTCACATGGCTTTCAGCTTCGCATCCGTCGCTTCGATCTCCCGCGACACCGGCGAGAACCACACCGACTTCATCACCAGTGACAACACGATCTCGATCAACGGCCTTGCCGCCGGCAGCGGTGATCTCGGCTTCTGGCTCAGCGTGCCCGGGTCTTCAGAGCCCGTCTTCCTCGGCACACTGACGATCAATCCAGGCGACCCGGGCCTCTGGACGTTCGACACGCTCGCGTCGTTTCCGCTCAACGACGGCAACTACTCCATCATCGTCAGCGACGGCAGCGATCCGTCCGCGCTGTCGGATCCGCTGGACACGCAGAACATCCGGATCGACACCAATGCACCGGTTGTCGCAATCGACACGGTTGAAGGCGACGATGTTCTCACCTTCCCGGAGACCCAAGGCGGGTTGCAGGTCAGCGGCACCGCGACCGGGGCCGACGGACAGCCCATCGAGGTCGGGGTCTACGACGGATTGAACAACCTGCTGTTCACCGAGACCGCCACGGTCGCGGCAGACGGCACGTGGAACGTGACGTTCAATCAAACCCAGGCGCAGACCCTGACTGGCCACGACTACAGCATCCGCGCGACGGTCGCCGACGCCGCCGGCAACTCGGCAGAGGCGGAACACGACTTCACATCGACGGTGTGCTTCATGCCGGGCACGATGATTCGCACGCCCGACGGCGAAGCCGCGGTGGAGACCCTGAAGCGGGGCGATCTCGTGCTCACGGCGGACAACCGCGCCGAGCCGGTGGTCTGGATCGGCCGCCAGACCGTGTCGCGGCTGTTCTCCGATCCGGCGCGGGTCTGGCCGATCCGCATCCGGGCCGGCGCGCTCGGCGAGAATGTTCCGTCGCGCGACCTGCTGATTTCGCCCGACCACGCGGTTCTGCTCGACGGTATGCTGGTGCAGGCAGGCGCGCTGGTGAACGGCCTCTCGATCACGCGCGAGGGCAAGGTTCCCGCGACCTTCACCTACTATCACGTCGAGACCGGCGATCATTCGCTAATTCTCGCGGAGAACGTGCCGGCGGAGACCTTCGTCGACAACGCCGACCGGCTCGCCTTCGACAATTGGGACGAGCACCAGGCGACCTACCCGGACGGCAAGGCGATCGTCGAGATGCCCTACCCGCGGGCGCAGTCGGCCCGCCAGCTGCCGCAGGCCACCCGCGAGCGGCTGTCGCGGCGCGGCGTGGCGCTGCTCGGCGAAGGCAATGTTGCCGCGGCATGAGGCCGATCCGGCCGGCAACGATCGGCCGGTCGGGCCCAGCGGCGGTCGCCGGCCCGCGACGGTGACGTCCGCCACGCGCGACCTTGATCCCCGCACGCTCTGCAACATGGGCGTGCGGGCGCGCCGGGACGGCGATCGCAAGCAGGCCCTGGCGTATTTCGAACGGGCGGCGGCCGCCGATCCGCAGCATCCGCGCGCCCGGCTGGAGGCCGCCCGCGAGCTTGCCGCTCTGTCGCGCTTCGACGAAGCCGCCTCGATGCTCCGGCGCGTTCTCGCCGACGAGCCACAGCACGTTCAGGCCATGTTCGACCTGGCTGTGCTGCTGCGTGACCGGTCCCAGCTCGGGGAGGCGGAAGAGCTTCTGCAGCGGGCCGTTGCCATCGCGCCGGACGACGTGAGGGTTCGGCTGAACCTCGCGCGGCTCCTGCGCCGCCGCGGCGACCATGACGGCGCCCGGGCCCATCTCGGCCGCGCGGCGGCCACCGATCCGTCCCATGACGGGGTGCAGATCGAGATCGCCGCCGATCTGCGCGATCGCCAGGCGTTCGACGAGGCGCGGCGCATCCTCGAAGCGATCTTCGAGCGCGATCCCGACAGCACCAAGGTCTGGAAGCAGATCGGCACCCTCGAACGCCGCCGCGGCGACCACAAGGCTGCGCGCGACGCGTTCAGGAAGCTCGTGGCGCTCGATCCCGGCGACCTTCAGTCGCTCGCACTGCTCGCCGTGGAGGAACGCGCGCTCGGCAACCCCGCGGAATCGGAAAGCTTGCTGAAGCGCGCGCTGCAAGCCGATCCGGAGCAGCCTGCGGCGCTGATGCAGCTCGCCGAGCACTGCTGGCTTGCCGAGGACGACCAGGCGTCGCTCGAGTGGTCGTTTCGCGCGATCCGCAGCGATCCCGGAAATCCGATGCCATACCTCAGCGCGAGCCGCGCGGCGGCGGAACTGGGGCGCACCGATCTGGCGTTCGCACTGCTCGACCAGGCCACGGACAGTTTCGGCACCGATCCCGGGATCGTCACCAGGCGGGCGCAAATCCTCCGGATGGCCGGCCACTTGACCGAGGCACGGGCGGCGATGGCCGCAGCGCCGGACAAGATCGAAGCGTTCGGCGCGTGGTCGGCGCGCGTGCAGTTCTACCTGAGCCTTGGCGATGGCCCGTCCGCGGAGCAGGCGCTGCGCAATGCGCCGGCGATCAGCAATCCCGACCGGGCGCGCGTTCATGCGCTGCGCGGCCACCTTGCGCAGGACCGCTGGGACTTCGAGGAAGCCCTCGATGAATATCACCGGTCGATCGAAATCGATCCGGCCAATGGCAACACCCACAGGGATGTTGCACGCCTGCACCTGCTGACCCTGGATCTCGATCGCGCGCGGCAGGCGCTGCGCGCTTCGATCACGCTCGGGGCGTCGCGAATTCTGCTCCGCGGCGAATCAATCAACGTGTCGCAAAGCATCCTTGGACAGCTGCTGAACGAATACGCGCTCGACCGCGACAACGTGCACGAGCTGCGCACGCTGCAGGCGCTGCCGGCTGCCGAGCGGTTGGCGCGGGCGCAGGCGATCGCGCGGCGGGCGCCGGACAGCACCGCCGCCGCGATCTATCTCCTGATCGCGATGCGGCAGGCGGGCCGGCTGCGCGGCGCGGGCGCGGAGAATTCGGCGGCAGCCGCAAAACCGGGAATTCCCCGGCGCATCATCCAGTACTGGGATGCGCCGTCGCCGCCGGACTCGGTCGTCGAAATGATGCAGTCGTGGCGGGACATGCATCCGGACTGGGACTATCAGCGCTTCGACGACAGGCTGGCCCGCACGTTCCTCGCGGCAAACCATCCGCCGGAGGTGCTGCGAGCCTACGCCCGCGCGTCGCATCCGGCGCAGAAGGCCGATTTGTTCCGGCTGGCGTTCCTGAGCCTCGAAGGCGGCTTCTATGCCGACGCGGACGACCGGGCGGTGGCCCACCTCGAGACGATCGTGCCGGATGACATCGCGTTCGCGGGCTACCAGGAGGATCTCGGCTCGCTCGGCAACAACGTCCTTGGGGTCGCGCCCGGAGATCCGGTGATCGAGCAGGCCCTGAGAATGGCCGTGCTCGCGGTCAATCGCGGGGACCGCGACTTTCTCTGGCTGTCCACCGGGCCGGGCCTCTTGTCGCGCGTGTTCGCGCAGTTTCTGTCCGATCCGGCCGGTGCCGATGCGGTGCTCGGCCGGACCTTGCTGCTCGAACGCGGCGAGCTCACCCGCGCGGTCGCGATCCACTGCCGGCTGCACTACAAGAAGTCCGCGCTGCACTGGCACAACGGCGCCTTCGCCAAGGCCGCCGGCGGACCGGCCGTCAGGCTCGCCACCGACGGGCCCAAGGCCAACCCGATGCGCAGCAGCCCGTGATCGGCCGCAGTCCTACCCGCCGATCACGGCGACGCCCTGAATCTCGATCAGCATGCCGGGACGCGCGAAGTTCGACACCGTGATCAGCGCGCTCGCCGGATAGTTGCCGCTCGGAAAGAAGCCCGCGCGCATCTCGACGAAGCGGTCGCCGTGCCGCGGATCGATGATGAACACCGTCATGGTGACCATGTTGGCGAGGCTGCCGCCGCAGTGCTGCAGCGTCTTGTCGATGAGGCTGAAGATGGTTTTGACCTGCGCCTCGAAGTTCCCCGAGATGTCGTTGCCCTGCTCGTCCTGCGTCGCGGTTTGTCCGGCGAGCCAGACCGTCTTGCCGCCTTGCGTGATGACGGCCGGCGAATAGGCCCGCTTCTTCTGCTGCTCCGATTTGCCCATGTACTCGGCCATCGCCGCATCCTCCCTCGATTTCCCAAAGTCGCGTTTCAAGTTTGCGGCCGAGCCGCATGCCTCTGAGTTTAACGGGCTTTTTCGCGAAGACGTGGCCCGAACGTCGCGATCGGCGACGGGTTATTTGCAACTCATTTGCAATAGCAATAAGCTTCGCCATCGATTCAATTCAGAGGGGTGACGACATGCGTTTTTGGCTTCAAGTGATCGCGGCGGGAGTGGCAGGCGCCCTCACCGGCACCGCGGCGGGCTATGCCGCGGGCAATCTCGCCGGCCAGCCGCCGATCGAGGTCACGGTGGACCTCGGCAAGCCCGGCCAGCACGCGTTCCTGCCGAGCAGCATCAAGTTCGAGACCGGCAAGCTCTACAAGCTCGTGCTGCGCAACCAGAGCGAGGACCCGCACTACTTCACCTCGCACGGCTTCTCGCAGCTCATCTACACCCGCAAGGTCCAGGTGGTGCAGACCCGCGACGGCAAGCCCACCACGCTCGCCGAGTTCAAAGGCGCGATCCGCGAGGTCGAGGTCTATCCGGGCCACAGCGCCGAATGGTGGTTCGTGCCGGTCGCGACCGGCAAGGTGGCGGACTTGCGCTGCGGCATTGTCGGCAAGGACGGCAAGACGCATGCCGACCACGGCATGATCGGCGAGATCGTCATCGAGTGAGGATCACGCGGGGCGACTCGGCCGGTTGAACCAAAACCGTACCGGTCGATCCGGGCGCGGTGTCGACAATCCGCTCGATCAGAATCCTTTCGGATTTCACCGAAGCGAGTGACGGCGGCGCAACGGTGCCAGGCGTTGCGAGCTTCGGCGGGTTCGCCTTCACCTGCGCCTCCGGTGCGGGCTTTTTCGCGGCCGCAGGCCAGCCGGCATTGCTGACGACGATGGTCGTGCCGCCCATGCCTCGGCTCCGAACCAGGCTGAACAGCGTCGCCGCGTTCGACGGATGCAGCCGCACGCAGCCGTGCGACGCGCGGTTGCCGAGCCGCGACACGTAGACGGTGCCGTGGATCGCATAGCCCTCGTCGAAGAAGATCGAGTGCGGCATCGGCGACATGCCGTACTTGCGCGAGAACCACGACTTCTCCAGCCGCTGCGGCCGATAGGTGCCGGACCTCGGCCCGCCGAGGGTGCCGGTCGAAACCTTCCAGAGGTATTGCTCCTTGCCGTCGACCACAACGGTCATGCGCTGGATCGACTTGTCGATCGCGATGACAATGCCGGCGCGCGCCGGATCGGCGCAGGCCAGAGAACCGGCAATCGCAACGCCCGCCATCACCGCCATGCCGATCAGGGGACGCATTCCCATCTCCAAAAAAGAATAATTTTCCGAATCTCAGGAAGATTTTCGCAAGGCTGCGCGGCTTGTAAAGGCCGCCGCCGTTGAATGGCGTGCATAAGGCGCGCTGTGCCGGCCAGGCCACAGTGACCGGAATTGCCGGGCCGGGCCGGCTTGGGTAAAAATGACGCATGTCCCGATTCCGCTGGGCCTGCCTGCTGGCGCGGACTGCCGTCCTGCTGATCGCGGGAAGCGGGCTCGCGGTCGCGCAGGATCTCGGCACGCTGGAAACCCGGACGCTGCCGCCATTGGCCAAGCCGGACGATCCAAACACGCCGGCCAAAGATTTGTTCGGCCGCAAGGTGCAGCCCGCCGCCAACATGGCGGCGCGGTCGATCGGCTACTACACGCACGGCTGCCTTGCCGGCGGCGTGTTGCTGCCGATCAACGGGCCGACCTGGCAGGTGATGCGGATCTCGCGCAACCGCAACTGGGGCCACCCGAACCTGGTGAAGACGCTCGAGCGCCTGGCCAACAAGGCGCCATCGATCGGCTGGCCCGGATTGCTGATCGGCGACATGGCGCAGCCGCGCGGCGGACCGATGCTCACCGGCCACTGGAGCCATCAGGTTGGACTTGATGCCGACGTGTGGCTGACGCCGATGCCGGAGCGTGAGCTCTCGCGCAAGGAGCGCGAGGAGATGATGGCAAACAACGTGGTTGCCGACGACTGGATGGACGTCAATCCGAAGATCTGGTCGGACAAGTACATCGCGCTCTACAAGATGGTTGCGAAGGACCCGGAGATCGAGCGCGTACTCGCCAACCCGGCGATCAAGAAGGCGCTGTGCCGCGACGTGAAAGGCGACCGGTCGTGGCTGCACAAGGTCCGTCCGGTCTACGGCCACAACTATCACTTCCACATCCGCATCGGCTGCCCGGCCGACAGCCCGGAGTGCAAGGGGCAACCCGTGCCGCCGTCCGACGAAGGCTGCGGCGCGGACCTCGACTGGTGGTTCCAGAAGAAGAACCTCAACCCCGCGCCGGGCGGCGTGCGCAAGCCCGTCCTCATGTCGGCGCTGCCGGCGGCCTGCAAGCAGGTCCTGATATCGAACTGAGATTTTATCAGATCAGCCGGTAGATCCGCGCGAGCTGAAACAGCGACAGCGCGACGATCACGCCGCCGACCGCGGTCATCAGCGCCCGGGCCGACACTTTCTTGACCGCCCAGCCGCCGAGCGGCGCGGCGATAAGACCGCCGATGATGATCGGCAGCAGATGCTGCAGCGGCGCGATGCCAAGCTCGACGAAGAACGTGGTGGCGGCCGCGAGCGTGACGAAGAACTCAGTGGTGTTGACCGAGCCCACCGTCTGGCGCGGCGCGTGGCCCGAGCCGAGCAGTGTCGTCGTCACCATCGGGCCCCAGCCGCCGCCGCCGCTGGCGTCGAGAAAGCCGCCGGCGAATCCGACCGGCGGCAGCCACTTCGCCGGGTCCTTGCGTTGCGGCGCGATGCGGAACGACTTGAACAGGATGTAGCAGCCCATCACCAGCAGATAGAGATAGACCCAGCGCCGCGCGGCGGCGAGATCGAGGTTGGAGAGGATCCACGCGCCGAGAATCGCACCAAGCACGCCCGGAATGCCGAGCCGCATCACAAAACGCCAGTCGACGTTGCGGTGGTAAATGTGCGAGGCCGCCGATGCGCCGGTCGTGAACACCTCGGCGGTGTGGACCACCGCGCTCGCATGCGCCGGCGGCAGGCCGATCATCAGCAGCGCGCTGTTGGTGATCACGCCATAGGCCATGCCCAGCGCGCCGTCGATCAATTGCGCGACAAAGCCGATGGCCAGCAGCAGGACAAATTCGGTCGTCATCAAGCCCTCAGGGACGGATCCCCTGCCAAATCCGGACCCGCCCAAAGCTATGGTTCAGGACAACGGCAGATTCGGGCAATGGTTGCGGGCACCGCCAAAGTTCAGCGGCCGGCGTCCTCGAGGATCATGCCCGCCGCCTTTTCGGCGATCATGATGACCGGCGAATTGGTGTTGCCCGAGGTAATCGTCGGCATCACCGAGGCATCCGCGACACGAAGCCGCTCGATGCCGAACACGCGCAACCGTTCATCCACCACCGCCAGCGGATCGCTCTGAAGGCCCATCTTCGCGGTGCCGACCGGATGGAAGATGGTGGTGCCGACATCGCCCGCGGATTTCACCAGCGCCGCCTCGTCGCCATCGCGCACGCTTTCGCCCGGCAGATATTCGACCGGCTGGAAGGCTTTCAACGCAGGCTGCGCCACGATGTTGCGGGTGACGCGAATCGAATCGGCGGCGACCCGCCGGTCCTCGTCGGTCGAAAGATAATTCGGCTGGATCGCCGGTGCGTCCATCGGATTGGACGATTTGAGCCGGATGTGGCCACGGCTGGTCGGCTGCACATTGGCGACGCTGGCGGTGAAGGCCGGGAACGCGTGCAGCGGCTCGCCGAAGCGGTCGAGCGACAAAGGCTGCACGTGATACTGGATGTTGGCGCGCTCGCGGCGCTCGTCGGAGCGGGTGAACAGGCCGAGTTGCGATGGCGCCATGGTCAGCGGGCCGCGGCGGCGGAACGCATAGTCGAGGAAAATCTGCGCGCGGCCGAACCGCGAGGCGTACATCTCGTTCAGCGTCCTCACGCCGGTGACCTTGTAGATCATCCGCAATTGCAGATGGTCCTGAAGGTTTTCGCCGACGCCCGGTCTGTCGAGCACGACCGGAATGCCGAGCGACGACAATTGCGTGGCGGGACCGACCCCGGACAGCAGCAGCGTCTGCACCGAGCCGATCGAGCCCGCGGCGAGGATCACCTCGCCCTTGCAGCGCGCAAGCTTCGCCTCGCCGTTCTGCCGAAACTGCACGCCGTTGGCGCGCCTGCCGTCGAACGTCACGCGCTCGACCATGCAGCCGGTCTCGAGCCGCAAGTTCTGCCGGTGCAGCACCGGCTTGAGGAAGCCGCGCGCCGCGGACCAGCGGCGGCCGAACTTCTGGTTGACGTGATAGGGCGCGGAGCCCTCGTTGTCGCCGGTGTTGAAATCGACGATGCGCCGGATGCCGGCCTGCTCGGCTGCGGCGCGGAACGCATCGAGCAGGTCCCAGCGCACGCGCGGATGCTCGATCCGCCATTCGCCGCCGACCGCGTGATGCTCGCTTTCACCCAGGAAGTGGTGCTCGTGCTTCTTGAAGACCGGCAGCACGTCGTTCCAGCCCCAGCCGGTGAGGCCGAGTTGCCGCCAATGGTCGTAATCGGCCGCCTGGCCGCGCATGTAGATCATGGCATTGATCGACGACGAGCCGCCGATCGCCTTGCCGCGCGGATAGTTCAGCGCGCGGCCGTTCAGCCCCGGCACCGGCTCGGTCTTGAACATCCAGTCCGAGCGCGGATTGCCGATCGCAAAGAGATAGCCGACCGGAATGTGAAACCAGATCCAGTTGTCGCGGCCGCCGGCCTCGAGCAGCAGCACGCGGCTTTTCGGATCGGCTGACAGCCGGTTCGCCAGCACGCAGCCGGCCGAGCCCGCGCCGACGATGATGTAGTCGTATTCGCCGTCGAGCGGCGCCGCTTCGGACATCATGCCTCCCGCATCACCCGTCAGTGTGCTGCGCCGGGAGGCGCGGTGCAATCTCCGCCGGGCATTTAAGTTTTGGCGGTTTCATTGCTAACCTGCCTCGCGAACGCGGCGCGCTGCCCGCGCGCTCGCATCGGCCGGAACGGCGGTTCCGGTCAATTCGATCCCGACAACACGGCCTCGTGCCGCGGAGAACCGCCATGAACGAACGCGCCGCAACCGGCCTCGCCTATGCCGCAACCGACGGCGCGGCCTACGACATCTTCCTCGGCCGCTGGACGGAGCGGCTGTCGCAGCCCTTTCTCGACTTCATCGATCCGCCGGACGGGGCACTGCTCGACGTCGGCTGCGGCACCGGCAGCCTCGCGCGCGCGATGAAGCATCGCTGGCCCGAGCGCAGAGTCTGCGGCATCGACGTGTCCGATGCCTACGTCGCGTTCGCGTGCGGGCAGGCCGACGCGGAAATCGACTACAGGGTGGCTGATGCGATGAAGCTGCCACAGGCGAGCAATACATTCGCCGCGGCGGCCGCGCAGCTTGTGCTGAACTTCGTTCCCGATCCGCGCGTGGCGCTGCGCGAAATGATGCGCGTCACGCGATCCGGCGGCGTGGTGGCGGCATCGGTCTGGGACTTCCGCGGCGGCCTCGTCTTTCAACGCATGTTCTGGGACACCGCCGCGGGCATCGATCCCGGCGCAGGCCAGGTTCGCGACAAATTGTTTTCCGGCGCACTGGCGCTGCCGGACGGGCTCGAGAAGCTGTTCGACGAAAGCGGCCTCGAACGGGTGCGGCGCGGATCGCTGACCATCCGGATGGACTACGCGAGCTTCGACGACTACTGGGAGCCCCTGCTCGGCGGCCAGGGGCCGGTCGGCACCTACGCGGCAGGACTCGATCCCGATCTGAGACGCCAAGTGAAGGCCAGCGTTCGCGCCGCGTTTCTGTCCGGGGCCCCGGACGGGCCGCGCTCGCTGACCGCGACGGCATGGGCGGTGCGCGGGCGTGTGCCGCAACGCCGCTAGCCCGGATATCTCACACTGTCTTTGCACGGTCGGGCTGCGGTGCGCGCCGGTTTTCTGGCATTTTCGGGAACA
>JAIESI010000148.1 GCA_019746135.1 Xanthobacteraceae bacterium | reverse complement strand
GAGATCGGTCGTGTCTTCGATCAGAAGCAGGCGCGGGAATGTCGCGTGCAGCTCCTCCCTTGCAACGGCGCGCGCCATTTCGTCGCGAGAGGTGAAGATGACGATCGGGACATCGAGCTCACCGAGCGCCCTGGCCGTTCCCAAGATCGACAGACCCGGGTCCTCCGTCGCCGCGACGAGGTCCTCGCGCTTGCCCTGGTCGGCGAGGTACCCGATCGGCGAAATCCCGATCTCGGGATGCGCCAGCAGCAGTTTGGCGATCTTCCGGCCCTTCGCGTCGCAATTGACGACTGCGGCGGTCACCGCCCACAGCCCGGTGCGAATCAACACGACTCGCAACACGGTCTCGATGTAGTGCCCGGCGATGACGAGCATAATCGCCTCGAAGATGGCGGAGATGATGGGCAGCTTCTCGCCGGCATGGGCCGAAACCAGCAGATCGAGTCCGACCGCTCCGATGCTGGCAATCGTGCGCAGGCGAAATCGCGCCAGCAAACTCGGGCCCGGTACGGCGTAAAGGCCAAGCGCGTAGGCCAGCGTCACAAAAAACAGCGCGGTCGTGAACGGAGGCCCGTGCGGCCCGTACCAGTGGCCGCCGATCGCGCTCACGCCGACCGTCGCCACCATAACCGATGCGACATCCGCCGCGATCAGACATGCACCGATCAGCGGCGCGCGGCAGCCGCGAAGCAATGTGGATCTGCGCCACGGGGCCGCGGACGAGGGAATTTTACCCGCCGCACGTCGCCGGACGACAATGCCCGCATCGGCCATGGTCGACTCCGCTCTCGGCATCAATGTGGGCTTCGGGACTGCTGCGGCCTCGTCGAAAATCTGGGAGGTCTGTTCCGAAACCCGGAAAAAACGGCCCGCGGCTACTCGGCCGCGGTCGCAGCGCTTTGCAGCGCATCAGCCGCAACCCGATCGCGAATCCACCGATAAGTCGGCACAAGACCGGTGCGCAGCGGCGTCGCCGGCTCCCAGCCGAGAACCTCACGGAGCCGCGAGTTGTCGCTGTTGCGCCCGCGAACACCCTGCGGCCGCGACGGGTCGTGCCGCTTCTTCAGCGATTTGCGCGCAATCCCGCATACGAGATCGACCAGCGCGTCGACGCTGACCAGTTCGTCTGTTCCCAGATTCAGCGGCTGGCGGTAGTCGGACTGCATGATGCGATGGATTCCGGTCACGCAGTCGTCGACGTACATGAACGAGCGGGTCTGCTGGCCGTCGCCCCAGATCTCGATCGGGCCTCCGTCCGGCGCGAGCGCGACTTTGCGGCAGATGGCGGCAGGCGCCTTCTCGCGGCCGCCGCTATAGGTGCCCTGAGGGCCATACACGTTGTGGAAGCGGACCACGCGGGTTTCCAGACCGTGATCCTCCATGAAGTACTGGCACAGCTTCTCCATGTAGAGCTTTTCGAGCCCGTACCCTTCTTCCGGATCGGCCGGCCACGCATCGTCCTCGCAGAGCGGCGCGACGTCGGCGGATTCCTGGAGATGCTGGGGGTAAACGCAGGCCGACGACGAAAACAGAAAGCGCCGCACGGCGCTTTCGCGCGCTGCGCGCAGCATGTGCAGATTGATGAGCGTGTTGTTGGTGGAGATCTCGGCGTGAAAGCTCGTGATGTAGCCAATGCCGCCCATGTCGGCCGCGAGGTGATAGACCTCGTCCATTCCGCGCGTGGCCTGCAGGCAGTTCTGCTCGTCGCGCAAATCGGCGATCACGAATTCGTGCGCGGCGGACGCTCCGTATTCCGGCGACTTGATGTCGACGCCTCGCACGTCGTAGCCACGGCTTACGAGATAAGTCACAAGATGGTGGCCTATGAAGCCGCCGGCACCGGTAACAAGCGCGGATTTCCTCGTTGGCATGGCTGCGCGTCCTTTGTTGCTCGATGCACAAAGTCTTGCGCTGCACACAACGCGATGGAAAATGAGAAGACGGAGTAGCACCAACGGACCGTGCTGCCCGGACGCGTCGTGCGGCCGGGGCCGTTCCGGTTCCTGCGGAAATCGGGAACGGCTCCGGATTCTCTATTTGATGGTATTTTTACGGCGAGCCGCTGCACGCCCGGGATCAAGTCCCGGGCACTCGCGCTGTTTCTATTCCTTCGGAATCGGAAACAGCGCCAGCTTCTTTGGTCTGGTCGCATTTTCTGCGGCGCACCGCTTCACACCCCGGATCAAGTCCGGGGCAGGCTTTCGCCGGAAAATGCCCTAGCCACAAAGGACGAGCGAGCCGGGTCGCTCGAGATGCGTCGCGGTGTGGTCGAACGGATCGACACGACAGCGGCCGCGCCGCGGCGACCTCAGGCCAGCCGGCGCACCGCGGGATGGTCCTTCCCGGGACCATGCGCTGCCGCAACCGATGCATCCGCGTCGCCTTCCACCGGGGCCTGGACAAACCGGATCCAATAGGCCGTGGGCGCGCCGATCTCGATAAACGCGATCAGGCCGCCGCACGCGAGCAGCGACAGCGCGAGCACGATCACGAAGACAATCGGCAGGCTCGGTCCCGAAGGCACCATCACCGCCTCTGCCCTGAGGAATTCGCCGGTGTCGTCCGACGCGGCCGCCACGGGCCGGTCCATGCGGCGCAGGGTAACAATGCGCTTCTGCAGCTCCTGAAGCCGTTCATTGGCATCCAGCACGCGCGGATGAATGCTTCCATAGAGCGCCGACATATCGGCGATCTCGCGCTCGAGAGTGCGTTGCAGGTCCACGAGCTGCTGAACCTGTTGGCCGCGAAGATACTCAAGGACCACCGCGTTTGCGAGCTGCGCGGCCCGCTGCGGCTGGCTGGCGCCGATCGTAACCGAGATGATGTAAGAGCGCGGGACAATGGTGACCTGCAGCGCGCCGGACAATCGATCGGTCGCGATGTCGTGTGCCGTGGGAACGACAGCATCAAGGCCAAACATCCTTCGTACCCACCAGATGACGCGCATCAGCCGGGAAGGCCGTCCGCCGAACTCCGGATCTTCGGCGAGACCAAGACGCGAAACGACGGAGCCGGCGAGCGCACGCGATCTCAGGATGCGAACCACGCCCTCGACCACGGCGGCCGCCTCCATGGAGGCTATTCTCTGCATTCTGGTCGTGGTGTTCGGTTCGTCGCGGCTGAAATTCAGCTGCAGGATCGCTTCGCTGGTGTAGCGCGGCGGGATGGCGACAACCGCGACGATGGCGATCGCCAAGCCGCCAGCGACGAAGCGCATGATCAAGACTCTGTAACGCCAGAGGATGCGCAATACGTCGTGAGCAATGCCTTGATAGTATGCGCGTAACGGGCCGACCTCGTCGGAGCCGAGGTTGAGATGCCGAGTCATGCCAGAAATCCCAATCAATCAGGAACAACCGAGCGGCCGCTGAGGACCTCCCCAATGGCGGGTGCGAACGTCAAATTGAAGCCCTCGGTCCGTGATCTGGAAAGCGGGACTTCGGAGTAGAGCGCGGGACTTCGGAGTAGAGCGAAAGCACCAGCCTGCCTTTCGGATGCGGGCGCCGCAGCAACGAGTTCCCCCTCGAAGCACTCCGAAAGTGGTAGGTCCGCCCGACATTTCGCGGTTCCGTTCAGGGAAGGAGGCGAACCGGTCAGTACAGAATCAGCCGGCCGTTGAGTTCCAGGCCGGCGCGGCGCAACGCGTCCCAATCGAGCCCCTGATCGTGTCCCCAGACAAACCGGTGGGCGCCGGCGGTGCGCGGAATGCGATAGACGTTGCGGTCGAAGCTGTTCTGACCGTCGCTGATGATCGAAAAGTTCTCGTGGCCCGGCTCGACGTCGGACGCGCCGCCGGCGCAAGGCGCGCCTTCGAAGGTGATATCGTTGTCATAAACCCTGTTGCTTCGCGTCTTGTAGAGCCGGCCGTTGTCATCGCGCCCCTGGTCGATGAGCATGATGGCGCAGCGGCCAGCGCTGACCGTCAGCCGGTTGTTGTGGATTTCTACGCCCTCCGACGCCGCGACAATAATGTCGTCGCCCCAGAACCAGCCGTCGCTGCCTTCGCCATTGTGCCGCAGGATGTTGTTGCGAATGACCGCGCCGAAGGAGATCTCGTGGTAGATGCCTGCGTCGGCATTGCGCTCGACCACGTTGTCCTCATAGACGACGTTGCGACAGTCGCCGTCGCACCAAAGACCCGGCCCGCGATTGTCGTGAACATGGTTGGCGCGGAACAGCACGCCGTCGGCCAGCGAGATTTTCGCTCCGCCAGCCTCCCAGCCGATCGAAAAGCCGCGCGTGTTGTTATTGGAAATCCGGTTTCCTTCGATCCGGATACCGTCCCCGGCACCGGTAATGCCGATCTGACCATTGTGATGGATGTAGCAGTCGCGCACGACGGTGTCTCTTCCGACGGAAATGCCGGCGCTGCTGTTCCAACGGACTTCGCAATTCTCGATGATCCAGCCAACGCCGTCCTGCGCATCGATCGCACCGCGTTGCGCGGGGCTGGCGAATTTTTCGAGCAACACGTCGCTGATCACGACATTCGAAGCCCCGCCCGCGAACGCGAACGCGGCAACGGCAAGCTCGACGGTGCGGCTGCCGGGATCGTCGGCAAGGTAGAGTTTCGCAGCCACCAGATCCCAAAAGAAGCGGCCAGGAGCGAGCTCGTTCTTGCGCATCACGCGGGTGAGCGGCTCGTTGTCGATGAACAGCGTCTCGGGAAAGCCGCAGGCCGGGCTGGTTTTCATGCAATACCCCTGACGGCGGCTGCGTGCCACTTGTCCGCCCAGGACCCAATAGCTGCCCTCGCGCTCGAAGCCGCGGAGAATGCGGCTGCCATTGAGGACGGCCTGCCCTTCGCCATAGAAGCGCTGACTAGGCTTGGGCCGTGTCGGCTGCAGGCGGTGGATGCCGTTTTTCAGGCAGAACGTCGCACCGGGCTTCGCCGCATCAACGGCATCCTGAATGGACTGGCCCGGCGCAACGGCGATGGCGCCGGCGGGACAGCGCGAAAGGTCGCCTTCCGCCGATGCCGCCGAAATCGCCGGCAGCAGCCCGAGTGCAAGGGCCCATGTGACGACAGCACGGCCGGATGCGCCATTCATGCTCGCCCCCCGGGGCCGGCCACATCGGCCGCGGGCCGGTTGCGACCCCCCTGCTGCAAATCGGGGCGGCGCAGGGCATCAGTCCCGTCGGTTGCGCGCCGCTGCAAGCGGGTCTCGATTTCACCGTAGAGACGGGAGGCGATTTGTCGCCACGAGAAATCGCGATGGCGCGCGAGCGCGGCCGAGCCGAGCGCCAGCCGCATCGGGTCATCTGCCGCAAGAGCGACGATCTCGTTGCCAAGCGCGATGGCGCATTCAGCCTCGCTGCGGTTCGTCACGGCCACGACGCGCCCGCAGGTCTCGTCAACCATCTGTCCCGGCCCCCCGAGGCCGAAACAGATCACCGGCAAGGCCTGGCCCCAGGCCTCCAGCACCACCATTCCGCCGGCGTCGCGCAGGCTGGGGAACAGCATCACGTGATGCTCGCGATACATCAGCAACAATCGATCGCGCGTGACGTGCCCGCGAAAGGTGACGTACGGGCTCAAGCCGAGCTGAAACGTCAATCGCTCGAGATCGGCCCGAACGGGCCCGTCACCGACAATCGTCAAAGCCGCGTCGGCGCCTCGTGCGCGCGCATGCGCGAGGGCGCGCAGCCCAAGATGGATTCCCTTCAGATAGAGAAGCCCCCCGGCATAAAGCAGACGCAACGGCTCGTCCGCGCGTCGCGGCACAGGTTCGGCCGTCGCGACGTCTGCGACACCCAGGCCGACGCAAATGCATGCTTTGCCGCGATCCCGCGGCGGCACCGCGGCGATCGTCGCATCCGTCCGCAGGAAAATGATCCGGGCACGACGAAAGGCCGCGCGCGTCATCGGGTCGGCGCGCAGCGACCAGTTGTGGACGTCACGAACCAGCTCCACGAGCCAGTATTTCCACGGAAAGCTCCTGCGGAGCGCGAGGGGAATGATGTCGCCGCCGCCAAGCGGGCCGAGCACCGTCGGCACGTTCAAGAACGCCAGCAGTGTCGGGTGACGTATGCTGGCAAAGGTCACGTGGTGAATGAGATTGAAGCCGGCATTGTGATATCGGCGTTTGACATGCCGCAATGCGCAGAACTGCCAGAGCAGGCTCGTGAGATGCCAGGTGAGGGCCGGCTGCCTGCAGCGGAAACCGAAATCGCGCAGCCGCGCGAGCCAGGGCGGCATATAGATGTCAAAGCGCAGGCCCGGCGGCAGCGCGCCGCTTGCGATCTGCTGCCGGATCTCGACGGCGAACTCGGTTTGGGTGAGAACGACAACCTCGTGACCCAGGCGGGCCACTTCGACGGCCATGTTCCAGCCGACGCCCGGTTCGGAGCCTTGCCCGGGACCGCATGAGAATGCGCTCATGAGCACCTTCAAGGTCCCGCTCCCCGCACAATCGTCTGCCGATGCTGGAAACGAAAAATCATCACTGCGCCGATTCCGACGCCGATCAGGCACCAGAACCAGATGCCCTGCATCGGTCCCTCGAGCGCCACGTCAAACGTCGCGTTGATGATGCAGGCCAACGCGTAGCAGCCGACGACCAGAAACAGACCCGCCCAGGCTTTCTGGCGCCGCCGGCGCGCATCGACGAATGCGCCCAGCATCGTGCCGAGCCACGAAACGAGAAATAGAATCCAGAGCGCGAGGCCGGGCACGCCCGCCCGCGCGAGGAGCGTCATATGCGCATTGTGCGGGCTGCGTAGCGGGTTGGCTTCGCGCCCGCCGCCGAAGCCGTCCTCGACCGCGAGATTGAGTCCGTAGCCGCGCCCGGTCCAGAAATGCGGGCCGCCGTGCAATGTGTCATCCATGATGAGCGACCACCATTCGAGGCGCCAGCGCCGTGAGCCTTCCAGCTTCGCGTCGGAATGGCCGAAAATGCTCTGGGCGTTCTCGATGATCTGGCTTGGCTGGAGCTGACGTTGCGTTTGCCGTTCCGCGCCGCGGCCTCCGGTCACGGTCTTCTCGACGGCGTAGGCGGCGCTGAAGATCATCAGCCCGACGACAACAACCCTGACCAGCGAGCGGATCTGTCCGTTCAGCACGGCCGCGAGGCATACGGGGATAACGAACGCGAGCATGCCCCCGCGATTCAACGCGCTCGCCATCAGCACGGCCGCAATCAGCGCGACGATCCAAAGCGCGGTGGGTCTGTAGAACCCGACCATGGCGAACACCGCGGCACCCGCGAGGTGCACGGGAACTTCGCCGGCGCCGAGCATGAGGATCGGCACGTCCGTACCCGGCAAGTTCGGCACCCAGTCCCGCATGTATTGGCATACGCCGAAGAGAATCGGCACCGCCGGCACAAAGAAATCCAGAAACCGGGCATAGCGCTGAACAAGCTGGTCGAGCCGCCGGCCGTCGTCGAGGAGCAGCGCGATGATGATGAAGGCGAATGCGCCGTACATGACGATGACGCTGTCGCGCAGCGCGTCAAAGCCATGCGAGCGGACGAACGGCAGGGTTCGAACCAGCGTCCAGGCCATCATCGCCGCGAGAACGAGGCTTGGGAGCGTGGTGAGACACGCAAACATCAGTCCGAGCCGGAGGAAGACGATCGTGCCGAGCACGAGCGTGATCTCGCCGACAAAAGCCGGCGGCGCGCCGAGATAGGCGAAGCCCTTGCCAATGAACGCGTAGCCGGCGAGCACGCCGAGCAGAAGCAGAAGATACCGATCGTTCCACGAGCGCGCCTCGGCGTGGTCCAGAGCGCTGCCGGCGGAAGATAAATCTCTGCCCACAATCGCCTCCAGAACACACGGCACAGACAACGGCGCAAGGCATGGCGCAGGCCGTCGCGTGACCGCGACGGCCGACGCTCAGCGCAGCGGCGCTTCAGGCAGAGCTGCGTCGCGCCTGACCGACGTCAACGAACCTGAACCGAGCTGCGGCGTCACCACGGACGCGATCGGCCTTCCGCGCGCGAGGCGCAGTTGAATCTCGACGATGTCGCCCGGCTCAAGCAGCGTCGTTTCGTCAGCCGCCAATACCGTATGCTGACCGCCTCGCGTGCGCGTGACCGTGATCGACCGAGGCACGTTGAAGTCGGTAATGTTACCGGTCTGCTGCAGCCTTGAATCGCGGATTTCGCGGGCCATGGGCAGAGTCACATCAAGATTCTTCAGCCGATCACGAGCATCGCGAAGCTCAGCGAGGATTTGCCGCTTGAAGGTCGCGTCGGCTTCCTGAATGCGGATATCCAGCGCGCCCAAATCCATCTTCAATCGTGCGACTTGCGCCGACAGGTTCCCCATTTCCGACTCGTAGGTCGCTTCCGTGAGCCTGAGTTGCATCTCCGTCGAGGAAAGTCCCAGCCCCTGCCTGGTCAAGCGGGTGTATTGATCGGCGTTCTGCCGGACGAGGTCGAGCTGCTTCTTTCTGGCCACGAGTTGCACGTTCAACGCTTCGATCTCACTTTCGATGCGCGGCTTTTGCGCGTGCAGCAGATCGATCTGCGACCGCTGGATCGCCATCTGGGAGTCGAACGTCTCTTTTTCGAGCGCCACAATGTCGGCCAAGCTGTCGTCGCCGCGCCCGTTGGCCTGATCCGGAGCAGGGAATGCGGCGCCGTCGCGCTGAGCCTCCAGACGCGTCTTGCGGATCGTCAGAATGGCCTTTTCCAGCGTGAGTTGCCGCAAGCGCTCTTCGCTCGCGAGAAGCTCGGTGACCGCCGTGCTTTGCGCAGGAGGGATGACGCCAAACCCGCCGGCGACAGCGACCGCCGCTTTGACAGTCATGCCCAACTTGAACGGCTGGACTCCCGCCGTCCGCACGTCTCCCAGGACGAAGATCGGAGAAAACTCACTGATCTGCACGTTGACGTTTGGTCTGTTGAGAATGCCCTCGGCGAGACGATCGACGATCCGCTTCTGACATTCCGGCAGCGTGAGGTTGGCAACCTCGATCGGGCCAACAAAGGGCAGCCGGATATTGCCTGCGGCGTCGATGAGCAAATCGCCGGAGAATTCGGTCTGGCCGAACACAACGACGGAGACGCGATCTCCTGGTGCGAGCCGGTAGGTCTGCGGGGTCGGCTCGGTCTGCGCCAGAACGGGAGCAGCCATGAAAACGGCGACAAACATGGCGAGTGGCGCCCACCACCCGCCGCCGGCCGCCTGACTTCGCTTTGCGTCTGTTCGCGGGGCGGCATCTCGACGTCGCATGCAAACTCCTTCCCTGCGCATGTGGGCGCGAACGCAACGGCCGGCTCACGCGAGACGTGCAGATTTCGCTCCGGAGCGGCGGCAAATGATAGCTCCCGGTGATCGCGATCACCTTCGGAAATAAAGCGCTCGTCCTCGCCCGATCGGAGTACGTCCGGCCGCCAAGGCGCTACTCCCTTCGGTCTCGTGCGACGAATTCATGCCAGGCCCGAATGCGCAATTCTCAATCGGAGTGCCTTCCAACAGTATCTGCCCTCCGGAAAATTCGGCACAGGAGAGGCATCATGCAGAAGCGCGTCCTCGTCACCGGCGGAGCAGGCTTTCTCGGCTCGCATTTGTGCGCGCGCCTGCTGAGGCAGGACTGCGAAGTGCTCTGCGTCGACAACTACTTCACCGGCAGCCGGATGAATATCGAGTCGCTCGTCGGCACGCCCGGCTTCGAGGTGATGCGCCACGACATCACATTCCCGCTCTATGTCGAGGTCGACGAGATCTACAATCTCGCCTGCCCGGCGTCGCCGGTGCACTACCAGTTCGATCCGGTCCAGACCACGAAGGCGAACGTGCTCGGCGCGATCAACATGCTCGGGCTGGCGAAGCGTGTGCGCGCGCGGATTCTGCAGGCCTCGACCAGCGAAGTGTACGGCGATCCGGATATGCACCCGCAGCCGGAAAGCTACAGAGGGCTCGTGAACCTTGCGGGCCCGAGGGCTTGCTATGACGAAGGCAAGCGCTGCGCCGAGACGCTGTTCTACGACTATCGCCGCCAGCACCGGCTCATGATCAGAGTCGCGCGAATATTCAACACCTATGGGCCGAACATGCATCCGCAGGATGGGCGTGTCGTGTCGAGCTTCATCATCCAGGCGCTGCAAAACCAGCCGATCACGATCTTCGGCTCGGGCAGGCAGACACGGGCCTTCTGCTACGTCGACGACCTGATCGACGGCCTGGCGCGGCTCATGAATGTCGACGGCGACCTCGACGGCCCGGTCAATCTGGGAAACCCGAACGAAATCCCAATCGCAGAGCTCGCGGAGCTGATCGTCTCGCTGACGAACTCGTCGTCAAAGCTCGAATTGCGGCCGCTCCCGGTCGACGACCCGCGCCAGAGATGCCCCGACATCGCGCGTGCCAAACAGCTCCTCCATTGGGCTCCCACGGTTTCCCTGAAAGAGGGACTGACCAGGACCATCGCCTATTTCGACGAGCTTCTCTCCAACTCGGCCGAGGCCAAGAAGCTGGTGTGGAGAAGCGTGTCATGACAACGGCTCATGAGACGCAGGACCGGCGGGTCAACGTGCTTGGCGTCGATGTAAATGTCGTGACTCCGCGCGAGGCCATGACACTGGTTGAGCAGTGGATCTGCCGGCGGACGCAGCATTACGTCTGCATCACCGGGGCGCACGGCGTGATGGAGAGCCGGCGGAGCGAGCGACTTCGAGATATCTTGAACCGGGCCGGAATGGTAACGGCCGATGGCATGTCGCTGGTCTGGTTTTCCCGGCTCGTCCGCAAGGCTGCGGTCGAGCGAGTGTACGGACCCGACCTGATGCGCGCGCTGACATCGATTTCGCCTGCGCGCGGCTATCGGCATTTCTACTATGGCGGACCGCCGGGTCTTGCCGAGAAACTCAAACAAGCGATGGAGGCCGCCCATCCCGGCGTGACCATCGTCGGCACGCTCACGCCGCCGTTCCGCGAAATGACACAATCGGAGGACAACGCCGTGATCGCCCAGATCAATGCGGCATGTCCCGACATCGTGTGGGTGGGGCTCAGCACCCCCAAGCAGGAATTCTGGATGGCGGATCATCTTGGCCGGATTGATGCGCCTGTCATGATCGGCGTCGGAGCGGCGTTCGACTTCCTCGCGGGCACGAAGCGGCAAGCCCCGTTGTGGATGCAGCGCAACGGCCTGGAATGGCTTTTCCGCCTGGCAACGGAGCCGCGCCGCCTGTGGCGGCGCTACGCCTATATCGTGCCGGGTTTCGCCTTGCTTACGGTCCGCGAGCTTGTGGCCCGCGCGCTTCGCGTCGGCCCGCCCCACGCCGATACCTTCGGCCAAAAGTAAATGCGCGGTGCCCAGATGTTCCGCGGCGAAAACCTTACGGACCCATTCACGACAGACAAGGTCGCGAGCGACGGTCCGCACACAAGCGGCCTGATCTGAGTGACTGCCCCGATTGTACCCGCTTGAGGAGACGAACTGTGGCGGATTCCTCGGCGAGACCGACATTCCCCGCCGCTTTCAATGACCGCACCGCCCGGGGATTGATCGGACGTGTGGTCGCAAAGTTCGTGCGCCTGGCCATGTCGCAATCGGCGCTGGCATTGGCCGACCAGGCGCTGGTCAGCGGGGCGAGCTTTTTTACGACCGTGTTGATCGGCCGCTACACCTTTCCGAGCGATCTCGGAACGTATGCTCTTGCCGGTGCGATCCTGATATGGGTGACCAATGCGCAGGAGTCGCTGGTATCGCTTCCCTACACTTTGCGGAGAAGCAGCGAACCAACGGAAGCGGCCGTGCAGGCCGGCCAAGCGTTGATCTTGAGCGGGCTCCTGTCGGCGCTCGTGATTGTCGCGATCGGTGTTGTCGGCGTCACGGTGCTCGCCTCGGGCGATTACCCGAACGTGACGCTGATTGCGTGGGCGCTGGCCGGTGCTGCGCCCTTCGTCGTGGGCCGTGAATTCGCACGCAGATTCGCCTTCGCCGCGATGCGGAACATCGAAGCGCTGGCCCTCGACAGTGTGATCGTCATTCTGCAGATCGGCCTGCTCGGATGGCTGGCCTGGACTGGTCGGATGACCAGCGCCTCCGCGCTGGCTGCTCTTGGCATTTCCTGCGCCACCGCGGTTCTCATCTGGTTCTGGCTTGTCCGCGATCGACTCCAATTTTCATTTGGCGGCTTTACGAAAACGCTGGCCGACAGCTGGGCAGTCGGCAAGTGGCTGTTCGCCAATCAGCTGCTTGGCGCGCTGCAGTCGCAGATGACGTTGTGGTTCGTGGCGCTTGCGGTCGGCGCGGTGGCGACCGGCATCTATGTCGCCTGCCTGAGCATCGCGCTGTTTGCCAACCCGATCATCCTCGGCATCAGCAACGTGCTCTGGGCGAAGGCGGCCCGCGCGTTTCAACAGGGCGGCAGCGGGCGGCTGCTGCGCGAGTCGATCGCAGATGCAGGGCAGCTTGGCGCCATCGTCGGCGTATTTTTCCTGGCGATCCTGTTCTGGGGCGACGACCTGCTGAGCCTGCTCTATCCGGCGAGCGAATATGCGGGCTACGGTCACGTCGTCACCATTTTCGCTCTCGGCCAGTTGATTTACGGCCTCGGCATGCCTGCCTCGACCGCGCTTGCGGGCATGGGCCACGTCCGGACGAATTTCGTCATCACCGCGATGGAAACGACCCTGATCGGGCTGCTGGTGTGGCCGCTCGTTTTCCACTGGGGCATTGTCGGCGCGGCCTATGGCATTCTGATCGGCTGCATTGTCCGTCTCTTCGTTCGCTGGGCTGCATTGCTATGCGTCCTGCGGGGCGCGGAGCGGGCCATCGCCTGCGCAACCAATATGGAGAAAATCGTTCCGGTGCTCCGCCGGCTGGCGCCGCGCGCCGATCCTTCGAAGGTAGAGGTCCTGGATCTCGATGGCTGCCAGGGCCACATCTTTACAGCGACACTGGACAAATCCAGCAGCGAAGCCGACGCCACGTACATCATCAAACTTTACAGGCCCGACCGGAACCCGGACGTCAGGGAAATTCACGCGCAGTACGAATCGCTTGGCCGCGTCCACGCCACTCTCAATGGACGTGTCTTTCATGGCTGGACGATCTGCATCCCCACTCCTGTTCTCGTTTCCAATGAGCCGCCTGCGCTCGTGATGACGCGGGCGCCAGGACGAAAGCTGATCGCATGTCTCTACGAGAGGGCCGCGACAAAGGAGATCGAGCATCCGGCCGCCCTGGCCCTTTCCACCGCCATGATCAACTTGTGGGCGGCGGGGTTGTCTCACGGCGACTTGACCCTCGCGAACGTTCTTTGTGACGAGCAGGCGCAGACGCTGTCTCTCGTCGATTGCGGTCCAAAATCCGAATGCCAAGCCTACGCCGCGGCGCGTTGCTGGCGGGATTTGGCCACGCACGACCTGGCCCATCTTCTCTCCCATGAAGGCGAGACGCTTTTGGAGACATGGGGCAGGCAGGACCGCTTGCGACAGCGTCGGCTCTTTGTCGAGGGCGTCCTGCGCGCCGCCCTTGCCACCGAGACATCGCATGCGGGCAAAGCAGCGTTGCTTGCCGAACTCGGCCGCTGTGCGCGGGCACATCTGGCAGAGCCGACACCCATCTATGGGCACCTCGGATTGTGGCAGCTTCTCAAGCGCAACATGACGTTGCGGCGAATGAGCGTGATTCTCCAACGAATGGAGCAAGAGATCCAGGAAGCGAACCGTTCGGCCGGAAGTGCCGTTCATCCCGAGCCGTATCCGACAGCCGCGGCGACCGGCCGCAGAAATCTGTCGATCATCGAGGCACGTCATGAGCGACACATTTAAGAGCGGTGCGCCGGATTCGAGAGTCGCGTTGCCGGAGGCGATGCCGGAAAAGATGCCACAACGGCGACTGACGTCGCGGCTCGCCGGTCGCATCCTGCGAGACGCGAGAAGAGCGCTTGGCTTGCCCTCGTTCTTGCGAAACGAGGATCGGCGCGTGCTGGAGCAGATCGTCCTTCCGCATTTCATCCGGGATCGGGAATGCAAGGACATCCTTTTCGTCGGATGTGATTGGTACACGCAGGGTTACAACACGTGGTTTGAAGAGAAGAACTACTGGACGATCGACGTCGATCCGGCGATGCAGAAATTCGGCGTGAAGCAGCACATCGTCGATGGCCTGCAGAACATCTCGCGCTATTTTCAGCGAGAGACTCTCGACCTGATCGTCTGCAACGGCGTCTTCGGCTGGGGCCTCGACGACGCGACGGCAGTGGAGCAGGCCGTTCGCGGATGCCACGAGGCGCTGCGCCCCGGCGGCATCCTGATCATCGGCGTCGATGGCGTGCAAGAGCGCCGGCCGCACGCTCTCGAGAAAAGCGCGGCATTGCTTGCCTTTGAGCCCTATGTGTTTCCCCCGCTACGAACATCGGACTATCAGACCGAGACGCCCTATCGCCATCGATTTCTGTTCTACCGCAAGCCGCTCTCGGCTGCAGACGCTCGAAAAATTCCCGGGATCGACGGCATGAGAGCTCCCACGCAGGAAACGTCGCTCGAGAATTTGAAACCCGGGCCGCGGGGATGGTGGCGGAATCAGGACTGGCGCTTGTCCGAGACAGGAGAAGCAATCCACCGCGTTCGACAGCTCTTGTTGGCCGAGCTCAAATATTTCGTCGGAGTTGATTCTTATCTCGACAACGAGGACCGGCGCATTCTGGAAGAGGTGATATTCCCGCATTTTCTTCGCGACGACGCCTACAAGAACATTTTGTTCGTTGGCTGCTCCTGGTGCACCAGGGGATACAGCAAGCGCTTTGAAGCTCGAAAGAACTACGTCACGATCGACAGCTCGCCGTGGAAGCGGCGATACGGTGCAAAACGTCACGTTGTAGCCCCTCTTCAACATCTCGGCCGGCATTTCCAGGCCCAGACACTGGACCTTGTCATATGCAATGGCGTGTACGGCTGGGGCCTCAACGACCGCGCCGAAATCGAGGCGGCATTCACGGCGTGCCGCGAAAGTCTGCGCGAGAATGGCATCCTCATCCTCGGTTGGGCAGACTGCGAACGATTGAACCCATATCCGTTGTCGACATGGGAATGCCTGCGCGGCTTTCGCCCATTCGTATTTCCGCCGCTGGGCACCTCGGAGTTCGTGACCGCGACACCGCACCGGCACACCTACAACTTCTACCGCCGGCCGCGCGCGGCTGAATTGGTGCGCGAAATCGGCTGACTGGAGCAGCCATGCAACCGGCAATGTGCGTAACCTTGAGCTGGGACGATGGCCATCCGCTCGATTCTCGAATCGCGGACATGATGTCGCGACACCACCTGCGCGGCACCTTTTACATCCCGCGGACTGCCGAGCGCGGAACAATGCGCGCCGCGCAGATCCGAGAACTGAGCCAGACGTTCGAAGTGGGCGCACACACGCTCGGCCACGTGGTGCTGACGCGGGCCCACGATCGGCGGGCGCACGAAGAAATATTCGGCGCCAGGAAGTGGCTCGAAGACATCACGGGCAAGCCCTGCCTCCTGTTCTGCCCGCCGGGCGGACGCTATGCGGCGCGGCATGTGCGGATGGTGGAGCAGGCGGGCTACTGTGGCATACGCACGGTCGAGCTGCTGTCGCTGGACTGGCCGCGGCGCGAAGGCGCGCTTCTGTCCATGCCGACCAGCGTGCAGGCCTGGTCGCATGATGCGCGGTCCTACCTCCAGAATATTGCGAAGCGCCGCTCGTTCCGGAACCTGTGGCGCTACCTGGCGCATGGCCGCGCGGCCGATTGGCCGGAACTGAGCCGTATCGTTTTCGCGGAGGCACGGCGGCAAGGCGGCGTATTTCACCTTTGGGCGCATTCCTGGGAAATCGAGGACTGCCGGGCCTGGAAGCGACTGGACGACGTCATGCGCTTCCTGGCCGACCGACGTCATGAAACGCCGGCACTCACCAACGGAGAAGTGTGCGGGGTGGGCGCGCCACGTTCGCCGGCATTTGCCGCGTGGACGAATTTCGATTCCACCACACCGATCGTGCACTCATGAGCGCGCTCACGGCACCCTCAGTCACGTCCCCGCAGTTCGCTGCGCGACAGCCGTTCGAGCGCCTGCGCATCGTCATCGCACACAACGCCTATCAACAGAGCGGCGGCGAAGACAGTTGCGTTGCGGCCGAGACGGCCATGCTCAAGGCATACGGCCACCATGTCGTTCCGTACACGGTCTCGAATGACGAGATTCACGGCATGTCGCGCATGGAGCTCGCGTCGCGAACGCTCTGGAGCGCGCCCGCCTATCGCGAGCTGCGCGCGCTCTTTCGCGAAGTCCGGCCACATGTCGCGCATTTCCACAACACGTTTCCATTGATCTCTCCCGCGGCCTATCTCGCCGCCCGCCGCGAGCGCGTGGCCGTGGTCCAAACGCTGCACAACTATCGATGGTTCTGCTGCAACGCGGTCTTCTTTGTGGATGGCAATATCTGCCAAGAGTGCCTGGGCAAACTGGTGCCGTGGCGCGGCGTGTTGAAGCGATGCTACCGGGGAAGCCGCGTGGCGAGCGCGGCCGTCGCGGCGATGATCGGCACGCACAAGATGCTCGGCACCTGGCACCATGCGATCGATACTTACATCGCGCTCAGTCACGCGAGCCGTGCCAAACTCATCGAGGGAGGGCTCGACGCAAACCGCATCGTTGTGAAGCCCAATTTCGTCTATCCCGATCCGGGGGAAGGACGGGGCGGCGGCGGATACTGCCTTTATGTCGGCCGTTTCTCGGCGGAAAAAGGCCTGCTGACGCTCCTTCAAGCCTGGCGAAGTCCGGGGCTCTTGCGGCCGCTGAAGATCGTCGGCACCGGTCCCATGGCTGCGGCTGTCGAAGCTGCGGCTGCCGGCAACCCACACATTCAAGTCCTTGGCGCACGCGCGCCGGAGGCCGTGTACGATCTTCTCGGCCGCGCCGAATTTTTGATCGTTCCATCCGAATGCTTCGAGACTTTCGGGCGGGTGGTTGCCGAGGCGTTCGCCAAGGGAACGCCCGTTCTTGCGGCCGATATCGGCGGTCTTGGCGAGATCGTCGCGGACGGGGAAAACGGCCTCCTCTTCAGATCCGGCGATGCGGCGGACCTCGCCGACAAGGCGCGTCATCTGTTTGCCGATCCGGTTCGCCTCCGGCAGATGCGCAAGCGGGCCCGGGCCGCGTTCGAGCGGAACTATACCGTTGATCAGAACCACACGCGCTTAATGTCCATCTATCAGCGCGTGCTGCCACGCGACGCCGCGATCACAGCGTAGGCGCGATCGCTGTTGCACCGCCGAATCGGACTGCTTTTGCTCTCGCTCATTGCGCAAGAGGGAAAATCCCATATCAGCATCTGTATGGCGCTCGTGTTTGATCCGCCAACAGGCGCGCGCGTCTGGTTTGATCCAAAGGAGTTACCCTGTTTACACCATTGGCAAAATTCGAGCGCGGCACGACACATTTGGTCCGGAGGACCAACAAGTGACCGCAACAGAAGCTGACATCATCGACCTCAACCGCGCTCAAACAATCAGCGAGACTGACACCTTTACGGAGCGGCGTTACCGGCAATTTACGCGTCACTTGCCTAAAACCGCGCGAGACATCTTGGATGTCGGTTGCAACACAGGGCGTGGCGGGGCGGTGATGAAGGCGCTGCGGCCATCGCTCACCATCACAGGCCTGGATTGCGTTCCCGAACGACTTTCAGTGCTGGACCGTAGTGTTTACGCATCTTCCGTTTGCTCATTTACTGAGTCCATTCAGTTGCCAAGCGATAGCTTTGATGCGGTTGTATCCGGAGAGTTCATTGAGCACCTGCCGCCGAATTCGGTTTTCCAGACGCTGTCTGAATTTTTCCGGCTGTTGCGATTAAAGGGTGTGCTCATGCTCACAACGCCGAACCCGGTGTATCTGAAGAACATGTTGCAGGGTGGGAGCGTCTTGGGCGGCCCCCACCTGTCGCAGCATCGCATCAGAAGCCTGCGACGGCGTCTGGAAGATGTCGGCTTTTCGCAGATCAGAATTCGGGGCAGCGGTCGGGCTTCGAGCCTTCTGGGGGAGCACTTCCCAATCATGGCCGTGTACGGGAGCTATCTGGCCCTTGCGCGCAAGTGGTAGGCGTGAGGCGGCGCTACATTCGAGCTGAGCCGGCGGGCTTGTTCATTGGCCTTGAATCGGTCAGCGCTTGATAACAAACTTGGCAAGAATCGCGAGCATGCTGCTATCGATCAAAAGCGCTAGAGTGATGGCATCGCCGCCCCGCGCCCATTGCCGATCCGGTTCGCCTCCGGCAGATGCGCAAGCGGACCGGGGCGGCGTTCGAGCAGAACTATCCCGTTGAACAATACCACGCGCGCTTGATGTGCCATCTATCAGCGCGTGGCGCCGCGCCGCGAGCACAGCCTAGGCGCGGTCGCTGTTGCAGCCTCCGGGCATTCGAACCGCCGGAAGTATCTCGCTGCCCTCCCCGTCTCCTTCCGGAGTACTCCTATAAGGTCCTTTCCCTGTTCGATGCCCTGCATATCCTTGGTGCACACTCGCGTGCAGCCGCCAATTTTCGGGGCGAGGTCTGCGTGCGCAGCACGGGGACAATTTCCGTCCGCAACGAACTCAGGAGTGCGTGATGCGATCGCACGTCGCAGACGTCACCGGTGACCGGCTACATGATTCGCTACATGGTTCGATAGCTCCCGACCCGGACTTGACCCTGGGGAAGCTTCTTTGCATCGCGTCACACGACCGGTCGGCTGCTCCCTGTATCGTCTCCGCTGAAGGAGGAGCGATGACGTGGCAACAGCTCCTGCAACAAATGATGGTGACACGCGCGGCGCTCCGAAGCGTCGGCATCGGGCCGGATGACCGGGTGGCGCTCGCGCTGCCGAACGGACCAACGCTCGCTGCGGCATTTATCAGCATCGCAAGTTGTACCGGGTGTGCGCCGCTCAACACCGCGTACACGGCGGATGAGTACGAGTTCTACCTGCGCGATCTCGGCACCAAGGCCTTGATCACGCAGGAGGGCGTAGCCCCGGCCGCGGAAGAAGTAGCCTCGCGGCTCGGGATTCCCATCCTCGAATGCGAGAAGGAAATCGGTGCTCCCGGGCGCTTCACCCTGGACCTGTCGCGCGCAGACGCACGCGCGACGGACGGCCCCTTGGACGCCGACACCGTGGCGCTCTATCTCTATACGTCCGGAACCACATCGAAACCGAAGCTCGTGCCGCTGCGACACAGGAACCTCGTCGCATCGGCGGCCAACATGGCGAGGACACTGGAGCTTTCCGCGTCCGATCGGTGTCTCAACCTGATGCCGCTGTTTCATATCCACGGCTTGATGGGCGGGCTTCTGGCGCCTTTGGGAGCCGGCGGATCGACGGTCTGCCCGCCCAGTCTTCAGCCCGGCAGGTTCATCCGCTGGATGGAGGCCACGCGGCCGACCTGGTACACGGCCGTACCGACGATGCATCGAATGGTGGTCGGCGAAGCCACAGATCATGGCGACGCGATCAAACGTCGTCCACTGCGCTTCGTGCGCTCCTCGTCGGCACCGCTTCCGGCGCAGCTTTTTGATCAGCTCACGAACACTTTCGGCGCGCCCGTTCTCGAGGCCTACAGCATGACCGAGGCGGCACACCAGATGACGTGCAATCCGCTTGGGCCCGGGCGGCAGAAGCGCGGCACTGTCGGAATTGCTGCCGGTCCCGATGTCGCAGTCATGGACGAGGCAGGCCGCCTGCTCGACCAGGGCGAGACCGGCGAAGTGGTGGTTCGAGGTCCAAGCGTCACGAGCGGCTACGAAGCCAACCCCCAGGCAAATGCCAGCGCCTTCACCGATGGGTGGTTCCGCACGGGCGATCAGGGGCGGTTCGACGCCGAAGGCTATCTTGTCCTCACGGGACGGCTGAAGGAGCAGATCAACCGTGGCGGCGAAAAGTTCGCGCCGCTCGAAGTCGATCAGGCCCTGCTCGCACATCCCGACGTCGGCGAGGCGGCGACGTTCGGGTTTCCGCATCCCACCTTGGGACAGGAGGTCGCGGCGGCGGTCGTCCTGGTGCAGGGCGCGCAAACCACGCCCGACGAACTCCAGGCGTTCCTGCGGAAGCGTCTGGCTGCCTTCAAGATTCCGCGACGGCTCCTTGTTGTGGACGCCATTCCGAAAGGTCCCACCGGCAAGGTCCAGCGCAGCCAGTTGCATCAGCAACTGGCGGTGAAGGAAAAGTCGTCCGACGTTGCCGCCGTTCCCGGACGAGCCGCCGAACCTGGACTGGAGAGCGCACTGCTGCAGCTTTGGCGCGAAATGCTGAAATCAGAATCAATCGGCATCGACGATGATTTTTTCGAGCAAGGAGGCGACTCGCTCATGGCGATGCAGATGCTCCTGGAGGTCGAGAAAATTGTCGGACGCAGCGTTCCCAGTTCGACATTTTTCGACCGTTCGACGATCGCGCAATTTGCGGCTGGTCTGAGACGTGGAGATCACACGCGGGCACGTCCACTCATCCATATCCAGGATGGAAATGCTCGCCCGCCGCTGTTCTTCTTCCATGGCGATTACGACGGAGGCTACTACACGCGGCGCATCGCGCGGCTTCTCGGTCCGGATCAACCATTCATCGCGGTTGTGCCGCATGGCCTCGGCCCCGAACGCATTCCGGAATCAATCGAAGCCATGGCTTTCGATCGCCTGCGCCTCTTTCTCGAAACACAGCCCGAGGGTCCATTTCGACTCGCAGGCTACTGCAACGGAGGTATGGTGGCGCTCAACCTGGCGAAAATGCTTGTCGATGCAGGACGCCAGGTGGACGCCGTGTTCCTGATCGACGCTCCGACGCTCAACTTCCGGCCCGCGGCGCGGCGATTCTTCCAAGTCCTGACAAAAAGCTTCGAGGCGATCAGCCCAGCCTGGGAGCGACGGGCCCCGAAGCTCGCTGCGGCCGTCGACCTGATATGGCGCCAGATTGACAATCTACAGCTGTATCGGCGCCACCCTAGTCTGTTGCGCCCTGTCGTGGCCAAGCTGGTCGGCCGCGGCCGACCAGCCATCAAAGTCGATGGACTCGATCGCGCAGCGCTTCCAGCAGCATTGCGGCACCGCGAGCGGGAGATGGCCCGGATTTACAATCGGCTGTTCCGAAAACATATGCCATCGAAGACCGAGCTTCCGGTCGTCTACTTCGCCGCCGACAATGACGGAAGCGATCTGCGCCACCTCGGGCCCAACGTTGAGGTCGTCAAAGTGCCGGGTGGGCATTGGGGTTGCATCACGACGCATGTGGATGTGCTCGCGTACGAGCTCAGTGCGCGGCTCCATGCTCTTGATGCAAATACCGCGTCGCGACAACCGGGCTCTTGAACTAGGTCGCGAGGCCCTCTCGAGGATGGCATAGGCCTTGGTGGCAAACCGCACGCGCACCTATCGGGCGGGAGCTCGCTTCAGCCGTCGAACGCCGTTCCAGGCGAGCGTGGCCGCGCCGGCTTCAAGCACCCGAAGATGGCGCAGCCGCTGATAGTCGCCGTTGACGGAGATGCGCGGGAGCGAGGTCAAGTGGTTGCGGTCACCGGCCGACAGCACACCGGGCCGTGTCGTCAGTGCCGTCCTGAAACCGAGCTCGGCCGCATAGGCGAACTCCCGCAGCCCCACCGCCGACGCATCCCCGAACGGATAAGCAAAATGCCGCGGCCGGACGCCCAGCATGCTTTCAACGCGGGCAGCGCCGGCTTCCATTTCGCGCCGTGCCGCCTCAGGCGCCAATTTCCGCAAATGGGGGTGGCTCACGGTATGCGCCCCGATCGTGACGAGCGGATCGGCGGCAAGCCGGGAGAGCTCCTTCCAACTCATGCATGCCGCCGAACAATCCGCCACCGTATCGATGGCCATCATGGCCGCGAGCTCGGCGAACGTCCGCACCTCCGCCTCGTGAGTGAGCCCGGACATGATCTGATGGACGGCGCGCACTGTTGCGATCTTTTCTGCAACGCTCCGGCAGGCAAAAGTCCGCGGCGACCCTTCGACCATGATGGTCACGCGATCATTTGCGGACGCGACGCTTTCCAGCGTGCGCCACCACAGATGGCCACGCCAGTCGGCAAAATCGGACGCGACGAATATCGCGAACGGAATCCGATGCTGCCGCAGGATCGGATAGGCGTATTCGAGATTGTCGCGATAGCCGTCATCGAACGTGATGCAGACGAAGCGGTTGGAGAAGCATCCCTCGCACAGCCGGCGATGCATTTCATCAAGGCCGATGAACTCCAGACCCTGGCGCCGAAACTCGAGTATCACCGCCTCGAGAAACTCCGGCGTGATCTCCAGCGATCGGTTGGGCTGGAACGCATCCTGGCGCGCCGGTCGAACGTGATGCAGCGTCAAAATAATACCCACCCCGCCGCAGCGCTCGCGCAGCATGCGAAAAGCCCCGGTGAAATACAGGGCGTCCAAGGTCAATCGGATCGCCGTTTTCCGAAACGAAGCGCGAGCAAACATGCGCTTCATCTATCAAAGCGACGGCCGCAGACCGCCTGCCATTTTTGATATGGCGCTACTTCGATGTGAGTAGACACGCCGGCGAAATCGGACGGCCTCGACAGAGGAATACGACCCCCGCCGACACCGTGTTAGCTTTTCACCGCATTGATCGTTCGCAAAATTCAACTCTGGCTGGCAGCGTGATCCCCGCACGGCTCCGGCCAAGCGCACTGGGGCGCTCAATCCCCAGACCAATGAGGCAAGCAGGAACCCACAAGCGCTTGCAGCAAAGCGAAACGCCACGAGATCTGATCCTCGTATGCGCACGTACTGACCGGGATGAAGGCGTGCAGGGGTGGAATACATGTGCGGTATCGTCGGGATGCTCGGAAAAGCAGCGGTGGCGGACCAGATCATCGAGGCGCTGCACCGGCTCGAATACCGCGGCTATGATTCTGCCGGCGTGGCGACACTGGAAAACGGCTGCATCCAGCGCCGGCGTGCCGCCGGCAAGCTGCGCAATCTCGAGCTTTGCCTGTCCCAGGCGCCGCTGTCTGGGGCAATCGGCATCGGACATACGCGCTGGGCGACGCACGGCAGTCCGACCGAAATCAATGCGCATCCGCACGCGACGGAAAAGCTCGCCGTCGTCCACAACGGCATCATCGAGAATTTTCGCACTCTCAAGAGCGAGCTTCAGGCCAACGGAGTACGCTTCGAGACCGAGACTGATACCGAGGTCGTCGCACGGCTCGTGACGGAGGAGATGAATCGTGGAAAATCTCCGGCAGATGCCGTGGCGGCAATTCTTCCGCGCCTGCGCGGAGCCTACGCACTCGCCTTCCTGTTCGCCGGCGAGAACGATCTCCTCATCGGCGCGCGGCACGGGCCTCCCCTCGCGATCGGTCTAGGCGAGGGCGAGAACTATCTCGGCTCGGATGCACTGGCGCTGGCACCGCTGACCAACCGGATCATCTATCTCGAAGACGGGGACTGGACCATCGTATCTCGAGGCGAGGTCGAGATACGCGACGCTGCAGGCCGCATTGCGAAGCGACCGGTCATCTGGATCCCGACCAGCGGCGCGCGCAACGACCGCGGCAATTATCGACATTTCATGGAGAAAGAAATCCACGAGCAGCCCGAAGCGATCCAGCGCACACTCGAACATTACATAGACCTCGCCAACGGCCGGATCGCGAACTTCCACGATGCGGCCGTCGACTGGCGGTCGCTCACACGCGTTTCGATTGCGGCGTGCGGCACCGCCTATTTCGCCGGACTGGTCGCCAAATACTGGTTTGAGCGCCTCGCGCACCTGACCGTCCAGGTCGAATTCGCGTCCGAGTTCCGCTACCGCGACGCACCGCTCGATTCGAGTGCGTTGATGATGGTCGTTTCGCAATCCGGAGAGACCGCCGATACACTGGCGTCCCTGCGATACGCAAAGGGCTTCGGCCAACCGGTTCTCGCGGTCGTGAACGTGCCGACCTCGTCCATTGCGCGAGAGAGCACGATCGTCTGCCCGACTTTCGCCGGGCCGGAAATAGCCGTTGCCTCGACAAAGGCCTTCACGTGTCAGCTCGCCGTGCTGCTCTGTCTCGCCCTGCAGGCGGCGCGAGCTCGCGGAGTCCTTGGCGAGAGCGACGAGAAGGCGATCGTCAGGGAGCTGCTCGAAGTCCCGCGGCTGGTGGCGGCCACACTGGAAAATGCATTGCAGATCGAGCGGGTTGCCCGGGAGATCGCCAATGTCCCGAGCGTCATCTATGTCGGCCGCGGCACCTCTTATCCTCTCGCGATGGAAGGAGCGCTGAAGCTCAAGGAACTCTCTTATATTCACGCTGAAGGATATGCGGCCGGCGAATTGAAACACGGGCCGATCGCGCTCGTCGACAACTCGCGGCCCGTGATCGTCATCGCACCGAAAGACTCCTGCTTCGAAAAGACGGCCGCGAACATGCAGGAGGTCGCCGCGCGCGGCGGAAAGATCGTTCTCATCACCGACGCCCGCGGCGCCGAGGCGATCGGGCTGGAGACGCTTGCGACTTTGGTCATGACCGACATGCATCCGGTCGTGTCCCCGATCGTCTATGCCGTCCCGGTGCAGATACTGGCCTACAGCGCCGCTGCGCTGATGGGCAAGGATGTCGATCAGCCCCGCAATCTCGCGAAGTCCGTCACCGTCGAGTGAGAAAAGTTGAACGCGAAACGGTCCGAGAGGTCGACATGAACTACGTCCAACCGACCAGCACCATCCCCATTGCCTCGCCTCTCGAGCAATCGCCAGTCATCGAACGCCCGGGCGGCGAGGTTGTCCCCGTCGTGCTGTGTGGCGGCGCGGGCGCGCGGCTGTGGCCGACCTCACGCGCCAGCAGGCCGAAGCAGTTCATATCGCTCATCGGCGACTGCTCGACGTTTCAAGCCGCGGTGCGCAGGGCAACGGGGTCTGCCGTGTTCGGCCGGCCGCTCGTCCTCGCAAGCCACGAGCATCGCTTTGTCGTAGCCGAGCAACTCACGGACCTCGCGCTTGGAGCCGATATCATGCTCGAGCCGGAGCGGCGCGATTCCGCAGCGGCCATCGCCGCAGCCACCGTGCACGTCGCCGGCAGAGACCCGGGCGCCATCGTGCTGACCCTCGCGGCGGATCATGTGATCGGCGACGAAGCCTCATTTTGTGCATGCGTCGAGGCTGCCGCCGCCGTCGCTCGCAAGGGTTACATTGTGGCGCTCGGCGTGATTCCGACCGAGCCTGCGGCCGGCTTCGGCTACATCCGGCCGGGCCAGGCGATCGATCGCACGGACGCCTTCGCGATCGACCGCTTCATCGAGAAGCCGAATACCAAACTCGCTCAGGACTACATTGAATCCGGATACCTTTGGAATTCCGGCAATTTCGTGTTTCGCGCCGACGTGATGCTCGAAGAGCTCGAACGCCTTGCACCGCAGATCCTGGCCGGCGCCAGGGAGGCTGTCGAGCGCGCCCAGCGCGATCTCGATTTCGTCCGCCTCGACGCCAAAGCGTTCAAGACCGCGCCGGCGATATCGATCGACTACGCCGTGATGGAGAGGACGAAACGCGCGGCCGTGTTGCCAGTGCGCTATCCGTGGTCCGATATCGGAAGCTGGGACACGTTATGGGAGGCCTCGTCACGCGACCAAAACGGCAACGCGCTGCGCGGCAACGTGGAGATTGCGGCGACGCGCAACAGCCTGGTTCGGTCGGAGCACATGCTGACGGCGGTTGTCGGCATGAGCGATGTCGTCGTCGTTACCGAGCCCGATGCGGTGCTCGTCACAACGCGCTCGCGCTCGGCCGAGGTCAAAGACCTCCTCGCATCGATGCGGAAAAAGGGCTGCTCGGAAGCCGACGCGCACATGCGCATCTACCGCCCCTGGGGCTGGTATCAGCGCATCGATCTCGGCTCGCGCTTCCAGGTCAAGCGCATCTACGTGAAGCCCGGCGGCCGCCTATCGTTGCAAAAGCATTTTCACCGCGCGGAGCACTGGGTTGTGGTGCATGGAACGGCCGAGGTGCAGGTGGACGAAAAGGTCGCGATCGTGTGCGAGAACGAGGCGGTCTATCTCCCCGTGGGCGCCGTCCACCGGCTTGCCAATCCGGGCAAAATCCCGCTCGAGCTCATCGAGGTCCAGGTCGGATCCTACACCGGCGAGGACGACATCGTCCGCATGGACGATGCATACGGCCGCTGCTGACCGCGCCATGGCGCGGTCGTTCATTCTTCGATGGCCCCGTGGCCTGCGCCGCGAGTGTTGAGCGCAAGCTGGTCGCTCATGCGCACCAATTGAGCGAGCGAGCTTGCATGCATCTTTTCCATGATGTGACCGCGGTGCGCCTTGACGGTCACCTCGCTCAAGCCGAGCTCCGCCGCAATCTGCTTGTTGAGAAGACCGCGAGCGACAAGATGCATGATTTCGCGCTCACGCGCGGTCAGCGAATCGTATCGGCTTCTGATCAAAGCTTGAACCTCCCGATCGCGACGCTGTTCCCGGTCGCGCTCGAGCGCCTTTTGGACGGCGTCGAGCAACTCCTGCTCGCGCACCGGTTTGATCAGGAATTCGACGGCGCCCGCCTTCATCGCCTGCACCGACATCGGGACATCGCCGTGCCCGGTAATGAAGATGATCGGGAGGATCGTGCCGGCCGCCGCCAGCGTGCGCTGGAATTCGAGACCGCTCGGTTCCGCGCCGGGAAATCGAACGTCCAGAATGAGACAGGACGGCACGTCCGGCAGGCTCGCATCAAGAAACTCGTGTGCGGAGGCGAAGGCCAGCACGGGCAGGTCGACTGACTGGCACAAATTCACCAGTGCGGCGCGTATCTGCGCGTCGTCATCCAAAATGAACACCATGCAGCCGGTCTCAGTCACGGCCACTCACCGCGGGGCAGATCAATCTTCAAGATTGCCCCATGGGGCTGTCGCGCCATCGCGCAGATCGAGCCTCCATGCTGTTCGATGATCTTTCGGCAGACAGACAGACCGATTCCCATGCCGCCTTCTTTCGTCGAGTAGAAGGGCAGGAAAATCCTGTTCGGATCGCTTGTGCGCAGCCCATGGCCGCAATCCGAGACGACGATCGAGACAGTGTCGTCGCCGTGCATCGCGGTCTCTATGGTCAGCTCGCGCTTGCGGTCGGAAACCTCGGCCATGGCGTCAGACGCGTTGTTGACCACGTTCAGCAGCACCTGTTGGAGCTGGATGCGGTCACCGACGATGGGCGGAAGCGCAGACGCCAGGCGGCATTTGGTGACCACCTGGCGCTTGGCGAGGCCGGCACCGGCGAACGTCAGGACCTCGCCGACAAGCTCGTTCACCTCGATGCTCGCCTGCCGCGGTACCGCTGTCGTGATCAGGCTGCGTATCCGCGTGATGATTTCCGCGGCGCGCACGGCTTCCGTCACCACGGCCTGGATCGATTCGGCAACCGCGGGGAGCGCGGGCGGAGAGCGGCGCAACCAGTTTTGGGCGGCTTCGCCATTGGCAACCACCACGGCCAGCGGCTGATTGATCTCGTGCGCGATCGAGGCAGTGAGTTCCGCAAGCCCCATCAGGCAGCCGGCGCGTGCAAGCTCCGCCTCGGTCTGGCGCAATGCCGTTTCCGCGTTGACGCGCCGTGCTGTTTCCATCATCAGCCTTTCGTGGAGCTGCGTGAGTTCGCGTGTACGCGCCAGCATCCGGCCTTCCAGCTCATCGCGCGTGCGGCGCAATACCTCCTCCATCCGCCGCCGCCGCAAGCTGGTCGCTATCGTCACCGCTCCGCACAAGGCGAACGCGGCGAAACATGACAGGCCTTCAGTTCGGAGTTCAAAGCCGTGAACAGGGGACCCGAAAGACGAATTGGCGGCGAATGCCGACAAGGCGACCGAGAGCCAGCCGGGACCGGCGCCGGCATACCAGGCGGTGATGACGATTGCGGCAAAGAAGAGAAAGAGATTGTGAGTGCCAACACTGACGGGAGGAGCAATGAAACTTCCTACACCTGCCGCCGCGACTGTAACGAACGGCAAGGTGTATCGTGGCAACGGTCGGGTAAAATTCAAGCTCGTCCGAACCGACACGAGCGAACCCCCGAAAACTCGACGCTACACAAATAGCTACAAAGTCAATCAGTACCGCTAATGTACTAAACATTATTGTAATAGGCATGCACAGTTTTATTGTCAAATGCCATACAATCGCCCAGTTCCCGTCGCAGCCTTCCGCCGCCGTGAATGGTCCCCGAGCGTAACTATGGGCGAGATTTCGCTCGCTGGTCGCCGAAGCCGGACAACGGCAGCTCCCCAACTCACCTTGCAAGATGCCTTGAACCGAGGCCGTCGATCATTGCGACTCCGGCGGTGAGGTGAGTTCTGCGAAATCGGACTCCGCTTCGGCGATGCCTTGCGCGAGCGCCTTTTCGAACCAGCGACGAGCTTCCATCGGATCATACCCACCGGCGGCCGCGTCGGCGAGATAGCGGCCGAGCATCAACTGGGCATGACCATGACCCAGCTCGGCCGCGGCCCTGAACCAGCGTTGCGCCGTCGACCGGTCGACGGACAGGGTGCCATCCCCGGCGTGGATCGTGCCGAGGGCGAACATCGCCCCGCTGTGTCCCTTCGCCGCCGCCTGCTCGAACAGTGTCAGCGCGGCGGCGCGATCGACCGGACCGCCACGGCCATTCACCATCATTTCCGCAAGCGCGACCTGCGCGTCGGGCACGCCGCCGTCCGCGGCACGCGCGAACCAGGTCCGCGCCCCCGGCAAGTCCGACGGCATCCCGCACCCTTCGGCGAGCATGCGTGCATACAGGAACTGCGCATCAGCCACCTCCTCGGCGGCATGGCGCAACCAATGCGCCGCCTTCTGCTCGTCCGGCTCGACCCCCACTCCTTTGAGACAGCAGACACCGAGGTTGAAGGCCGCAACGCGGTCGCCCGCCGAGGCTGCCTGCTCGAACCAGTTCGCGACCCTGATGGAATCTTCAGGCGCGCCCACGCCTCCCAGCACCAACTTGGCCAAATCCACCTGCGCAGCCTGATCGCCGGCTTCGGCAGAGACGCGCAACCAACGGGCCGCCTCCTCATCGTCTCGCGCCACGCCGGCACCTGTCAGATAGAGTGAGCCCAAAGCGCGGGCCGCGGATCCGTCGCCCGCCTCGGCAGCCCGGCGATACCAGCTCGCGGCCTCGGCATAGTTCGGCGGCAACGGACCGCCGTGAACATAGAGATCGCCGATCAAGACGGCCGCCCGCAGATCGCCGGCGAGCGCCGCGCGGCGCAACCAGGATTCGCCGGCAACGAGATCCTGGCTGACATGCCGCCCCTCGATCAGCGCAAGACCCCATTTGACTTGCGCCGGAGAATGCCCGCTCTCGGCCGCCTCCCGGTAGTGCTCGGCGGCCAGGCCTGGGTCACGAGGCACCCCGGTCCCGTGCTCGGTCAGCACCCCCAGGAGGTAGATCGCCGTCGGCAGCCCGGCCGCTGCCGCGCGGCGCAGCTGATCGGCCACCTGACGGCGACCATCGTCGTCGGTTGCGCGACGCGCCAGGGAGAGTGCATGGCCGAGGTTTCCTTGCGGGCACCCAGCCATGGCGGACCGTTCGTACCATCGGTCCGCTTCTTCCTGATCGCGCAACGACTCCGGACCATCCGTCAGGATATAGCCGAGCAGCGCCTGGGCTTCGGACGAGCCGCGCCCGGCTGCCGCGCGGGCCCATTTGAGCGCAGCTTCGAAATCCGGCGCCGCCGGCGCATCACCGGCGAAAAGCCGGTGGGCATGAGCTCCGTCGCTGCGTGAATCGCCGTTCGTCGCACCGGCCAGACCACGCACATGCAGCGCCGCCAGCAGCGACTGGGCTTCGACGCAGCCATGCGAAGCGGCACGCTCGAGCCACCACGCGCCTTCCGCCCGGCTTGGCGGCACGCCCGCGCCCTCGAGATAGCATCGTGCAACGCGATACTCCGCATCCGGGATGCCGGCCTTTGCCGCACGCGTCAGCAGCGGAAAAGCCGCCGCGAACCGCTGCTGCTCGATCAGCTGGACCGCCCGACTGAGAGCGGCCGCCGGCGAAGCAAGGCCGATCAAGCGGTCAACGATCATTTGCCGTCACCCACCTCGCTCACGGCTCGCGCATCGCCTCCCGAGCGACCGGCAGCATCAGGCCGAGCAGATATCCCAGCACGGTCCGCTTCCCCACCTTGATGTCGGCGGTCACCGGCATGCCGGGAATGATGCTGAACCCCGCCGGCACGTCATGGAGCGCCACGCGGTCGATGGTGATGCGGCTTCGGTAGAACGGCTCGGTTGCCGCTGCCGCCAACGGAACCGTGCTGGTCGGATTGCGTGCCTCCGACTGCGCGGTGAAGCTGTCGGGACTGATGATTCGGACAATTCCCTCGGCCACCCCGTATTGGGTATAGGGAAAAGTGTCGAACTTGATCGCCACCGGATCGTGGACGTGGACAAATCCGTTGTCGCGGCCGGAGATGTTGGCCTCGACTTCGAGCACGGCATGGGTCGGGACCAGACTGATGAACTGCTGGCCCGATTGCATGACCGAGCCCACCGACACCTTGGCCACCGACTGCACGACGGCGTCTGTTTCGCTGCGCAGCTCCACCAGCTCTTGGCGCAGCTTTGCCTTGTTCATTTGCTCCCGGGCATCCTTGGCCTTGCCGATGGTCTCGGAGATCCGTTGCGAGACGTCCGCCCGCCAGCCCCGAACAAACGCATCGCGTTCCGCCGCCAGGGCCGCCTGATCGCGCCTCGCGCCCTCCGCGGCCTGCTCGGCATTGGCCATGGCGCGCTCCATCTCGACGCGGGAATCCATGGCCAGGAGCGTGTTGAGCTTGCTGCCCACCTGAATCGACTCGAGCTGCTTGCGCATCTGCTCGATCGTCTGCGCGAAACCAAGGCGCTCGCGATAAGCCGCCGCGTCGGACCGCGAACGCGCCATCGTCGCCGCGAGCTCCTCGATGCGGTGCTCGTAGTTGTCGACCTTGGAGTCGAACTGGGCCTTGCGATGCCCGAAGATCGCCACCTGAAGCGTCCAATTGGGATCGAGCCCCGTGTAGCTGAACGCCCGGCCTTCTGCCTCCGCCTGCAGGCGCGCGACTTCCGCCTCGAGGCTCGACACCTGAGCCGCGAGCGTCGCAACGTCGGCGGAGGCAAACGTGGAATCGAGCCGCGCCAGGAGGTCGCCCGCGCGCACCCGCTGCCCCTCGCGCACGTCGATGGAGCGAACGATCGCCGTTTCCAGCGGCTGCACCAGAATCGTCGGCGATCCCGAAACCACCACGCCGCGCGCGGTCACGACCTGATCGATCGGGATCAGCCCCATCGCAGCGATCAGAACAAAAACCATGCTGGCGATGATCCAGACGACGCCGCGCGCGGAGCGCGGGACGGGCGCGTTGACGATCGCAGCCGACGGCCGTTGGAACTCGAGGATCGCCGGCAACAACGGATCGTCCGCGCCGGATCGGCGAACCATCAACGCCAGAGCCTTGGACGTGCTCCTGCTCACGATTGCACCATCTCGCCGGCGACCACCCGTGGCGCGACAACCGGACGCGAACCCTCGATATGGCGGTTCTGCTGCATCCAGAGCTGGCGATAGATGCTGCAACGCTCCCGCAGCTCGCTGTGCGGCCCGATACCCGCGACCGTTCCCTGCTCCAGCACCAGGATCTGGTCGCAGGCCACCAGCGACGACAATCGATGCGAGACGATGATCATGGTTCGTCCGCTGGCGATACGCAGCAGATTGGCGGTCACCACCGCCTCGCTTTCCGGATCGAGCGCGCTGGTCGCCTCGTCGAGGATCAGGATACGCGGGTCGCAAATGAGCGCCCGCGCAATCGCGAGCCGCTGCCGCTGCCCGCCGGACAGATTGGGCGACCCCTCTTCGACATAGGTGTCGTAGCCCTTCGGCATCCGCTCGATGAATTCCTCGGCACCGGCCAGTCGCGCGGCGTGCACCGCGTCCGCCAGGGTCAGCCCGGGCCGCCCGGCGATAATGTTGTCGCGGATCGAGCCGCGGAACAGGAAGTTGTCCTGAAGCACCACGCCGAGGCTCTGCCGCAGATGCCGCAGATCGATGTCGCGCAGTTCCGATCCGTCGACCTTGAGAAATCCGGTGTAATCGCGGTTGATGCCCTGCAGGAGGCGCGTGATCGTCGACTTGCCCGAGCCGCTGCGCCCGACGATGCCGAGCATCGTGCCGGCCGGCACCGCGAAGCTCACCCGGTCGAGCGCCGGCACCTTGGTGTTGGCATACGTGAAGGTGACGTTCTGGAAGTCGATCGCGCCGGCGAACTGCGGCCGCAGTCCGACCGAGCCCGTGGCGGACTCAACCGGACGGTTGAGCACCGACCCCGCCTCGCCGATCGCGGCACCGACCTCCTCGTAGTCCTCGACCAGCCGGGCCAGGCCGACCAGCGGCTGCGCCACGCGCTGGCTCAGCATCAGGAACGCGAACAGGCCGCCGACCATGTAGCCCGACGGATCGTTCATGGCCATGTAAGCGCCGATCAACATGGTGCCGAGCACCATCAGGCGCTCGATCGGATTGACCAGCGTCTGCGGCCAGTTGGCCAGCCGCCCGAAGGCGAGCCGCCACTTGCCGGCTTCCGCGACCCGCTCGTCCCACAGCACCCTGCGCTGCGGCTCCAAGGCCAGCGCCTTCACGGTCTTGATCCCGAGAATGGTCTCACTCAGCGCCGCCGACTTTTCGCTCTCGGCCTGCGCCACGCGCGCGAACATGTTGCGCAGCGGTTTGAGGTGAGAAAGAATGATCAACGCGATCGCGACCGCGCAGACGAGCACGATCGAGGCGAGCACTGCGTTCAGGTAAAACAGGAACGGCAGCAGCACGAGAAGCGTGACCAGGTCGAGAAAGGTCGTCATCAGACGTCCGGTCAGGAACTCGCGCACACGGTAGATCTGGGAGATCCGGTAGGTCGTCTCGCCGGCCGGATGGCGCTCGAAATAATCGAGCGGCAGGCGCAGCAGGCGATTGAAGACGTGCAGGTTCAGCTTGGCATCGAGCCGCGCGCCGACCACTGCGATGATCAGCCGGCGCGCGTAGCCCAGGAGCGTTTCATAGACGGCTGCCGCCCCCATCAGGACGCTCAGCAGCACCAGCGTCGAGACGCTGTGGAATTGCAGCACCTTGTTCACCATCGCCATGACCAGAAGCGGCGGGAAGACGGTCAGGATGCTGATGGTCAGCGAAGCCAAGCCGATGACGCGCAGCGATTTGTGCTCGTGCAGCACCAAGTCGACGAGCCAGCGCAGATTGAACAGCGCGTCCGCCGCGACGACGCCGCGGCTTGCGCGCAGCAGCACCGCCTCGCCGGCCCAGACCTGGGACAGCCTCAGCTCGTCGACCTCGACCGGCGGCGCGCCTGCCGACCCACTTGCCATCCCGCTTGCCGGCACAGTGGGATTTTTCAGGAAGACGACCTTCCGGGCGGCATCGGCACCGGTCAGGAGACCGGCGCTGCCGTCCTTGAACAGCAGCACGACGGGACCGGTGTCATTGAAGCGAAGCAAATGCCGCCAGCGGATTCGCATGGCCCGGGACCACATCCCTGCATTCTCGGCCCAGAGCGCCAGTTCCGCCGCCGACGGCGCGGTCTCGCCGCCGCTGTGCTGGAACTCGTGCACATCGAGCTCGATACCATGATAGCGCGCGGCCTGGATCATCGCCTGCAGGCGGCCATGCACCGGCCCGCCCCCGGCGACCGCGGCGGAGTCGCGATCGACCCCGGACGAGCCTTGGTGAGCGGCATCGAGCACGATTTGCTCGGATGGCTCGCGTGATGGATATCTTTGCGCGGTCACGCCGGCGTCTGCTCCTGAAACGATCTCTTCGGTTGCCGCTGCGCCCAGGCGCATTCGCGGACTGACATCGGGGATTTCGGTCGATGCGCGCTGGAGCCGCCGACGTGCCCGTACCTCACGTCTGGACATCAGGCGCTCGCGCCGGCTCGCTTCGGCCTCGACATAGCGGACCGCTTCTTCCAGTGCCCGACGCTGGCTCTCGACCTCCGCCTTGGCTGGTGGAGGATCGCCGCGCCCGGCCCAGTTGGACAGCGCGCTGCGCGCGCGGTCATAGAGCACACGTCGAGCATCGACGGTGTTGTGCTCGATATCCTCGACTGCGCTCGCGATCAGCGGGTAGTAGCGGCTCTTGACGGGATTTTCCCGCACCTCTTCTTCACCTGCCATAAAACGGCCCCCCAGCCGGCTGCCGACAAACGCAAAACGTCACGCAGGCGTGCTAACTTCGATCTTTCATGCGCCTCACGGGCATCATCAAAGAGAAGTGACGGACCTTGGGGGTCCGTCACTTCCAATGGCATGCGGCACTTGCGTGCCGCACGGTCACGCCGCGACTAGGCGTGCTGGCGCCAGGTGTCTGGATTCAGCGCATCATGCTGCTTGCCGCTCTGGTCCAGGCTGCTGAGTGCCGCGCCAATGCCGCCGACCGCCTGGGTCGGCGCACCGCTGCCGGCGTGCGGAGCGCCCGCGGTCAAGGCCTTGTCGAGGCCAGCGACGTTCGTGAGGTCGGCCCTCAGCGACCCACCGGCCAGCTGGGCAAGAACTCCAGCCCCAGGGCGGCTCTGAGTGTCCGGCGCCGCTTCGGCAGCCCGATCCCGAGCCGCACCGGCCAAGCTCTGCCTGAAGCCTGCCGCCTCCCCCAACTTGCCAAGCAACGTGTCCGGCCGGATCAGCGCCAGACGCGGATCGGCCGCGCCGGTCGCCGCCGGCATCTGGCCGCTGGTTGCGTCCGACGACGACGAAGCGCTCGCGCCCACGGCTTCAGACAATTGCGCGTCGTTCGCAACCGTGGCGCGGACCGAGGTCGATCCAGACGGCGGGGCCGACGGGGAATGGAGCGCCGGCCGCTCTCCGTAGCTGCCGTTGCCGATCCAACCGTTCTGTTTCACGCCGTCAACGGTGTTGACGCCAATCCATTCCGTCCTTTTGTACCCTCCGTCTTCCCCGAAAGGGGTCCCGATGTTGACGAACCTGTTGTTCAACACCGCAAGGCCGGGGACGTCGGAGAACATCATTCCCCATTCATGATTGGCCAGGACGTTTTGCGAGACGGTGACGTTGAACGGGCCGCCGCCATAGTTGCCGAGCTCAACCGGCGTGCCGCCGGAATTGGCACCGTCGATTTTGTTGCCCCAAACCGTTCCCGATAACACCCTGGCTCCCTTTTCGCCCTCCACGAATGAGATCGCCATATCGCCAATATTTTTGATGGTGTTGTAGTCGATGTGGACGTTGGAGACAGTCGAATCAAACGCAGTCTCGATGCCCATCCACCTCATGCCGGTGATGAGGTTTTTGGAAATCACAAGATTGCTCATCGGCGGCGCACCTTCACCCGTCGACCAGGCAACGGCCGCATTACCGTTCTTGAAGGTGTTTCCCTGAACGTAGGTATTCTGCGTATGCCAAAACCAGAGATTGGCGCTGTCTTTATTCAGCCAGTTCTGGAATGTGTTGTTCGTGATTTGAATGTTGTTGCTGGGGGTTCCGCTTGCGCCTCCCGAGGAAGAATCCAAATAAATCGCCCCGGAATTTGTGGGACCATTTTTGGCACCATCGAAGGTAAATCCGGAAACTTTGATGTTGCGAACGCCAAGACCCTGGAAGATGCCGACGGTCCCATTCGACTTCAGCACAGCACCAGGCTCGCCCTGGAGCGACACGCCGGACTTGAGATTGACGACTTTCGAGAAGTTATAGACACCCGGCTTGAACACGATCGTGTCACCGCTGGTGCTGTCCGAAAAGTGGTTGGAATTCGGCGTGGCGCGATCTCCGATAACATGAGGGTATCGTTTCAGGCTGCGA
>JAIESI010000233.1 GCA_019746135.1 Xanthobacteraceae bacterium | reverse complement strand
TCCGCTGGACCTACACAGGAAAGCCTCTGACCACATGACCCGAAATGAGTCCCGCTCTTCCGCTCGGCTGTACTAGTTCCAGTACTGCCGGGTGGCGATCCGGGCGCCTTCGGCCATCGCCGCCATCTTGGCCCAGACCACGTCGGGATCGACGGCGGCCTGGCCGACCCAGGTGCCGTAGCCGCAGTCGCTGCCGGCAATCACGTTCTCGCGGCCGACGAGCTTGGCGTAACGGCCGATCCGCTGCGCGATCAGCTCCGGGTGCTCGATGAAGTTCGATTTGGATTCGATGACGCCGGGGATCAGGACTTTTCCGGCCGGCAGCTTCACGGTCTCGAACACCGTATACTCGTGAGCGTGGCGCGGATTGGCGGCTTCGAGCGAGATCGCGTGCGGCCGCGCCGTGAACACCACGTCGATGATGTCGGCGAGCGGCACGTCGCGGTGGTGCGGGCCTTCGTAATTGCCCCAGCACAGGTGCAGCCGCATCTGCTCCGGCGCGATGTTGCGGGTGGCATGATTGAGGGCGGCGATATGCGCGCCGATGCGCTTGCGGAACTCGTCGAGGTCGAGGGCGGCGTACTGGATGTGCCGGCCCATGCCGAGGTCGGGGCAATCGATCTGCAGCACGATGCCGGCCTTGGCGACCGCCTCGTATTCGTCGCGCATCGCCTCGGCGATCGCCTCGAGGTAGGCGTCGTGATCCTTGTAATGGTCGTTGCGGAAGAACAGCGACACCACGCCGGGGGAGGCGGCGCTCATGAAGCCCTCTCGGCCCTGTTCTTGCGCCTTCACCTGCGCCAGTGCGGCCTTGAGGTTGTCCACGTCGGTCCGCGCCGCGGCGGCGTCGCGGACGCTGATCGGGGCGTTGCAGGCCGGCGTCTTGCGGCGTGACCGGCCGGGGTCGCCGAACACGCGCTGCGCGAGCTTCGGGAAGTCCGCCAGGTCCTGATAGACGAAGGTGTTGCCGGTGCCGCCGAAGCCGCTCAGCCGGTCCTTGATGTAGGTGGCATAGCTCGGCTTGGACAATTCGCCGTCGTTGACCAGGTCGACGCCCGCATCTGCTTGTTTTCTGACGACTTCGGCGACCGCTTCGCGCACGCGGGAGGCCAGCGCCTGCGGATCAACCGGCACGCCTTCCTCCTTGGCATACATCATCCGGATCAGGTCGTCGGGCCGCGGCAGGCTGCCGGTATGGGTGGTGAGGAAGCGTTCGGTGCTGCGTTTCATTTTGCGTTTCCTGCCGCGTTTTCTGGCGGCGACCTTAGAGCAGCAGGGGGTACGGTTCCACGGTGGATGGATACCAGAAGGACCTTGTGAGCCGGGTTGCAGCGTGCCATCCTTTTGCCGTCATCAAACAGAGGGGGGCCCTCGACATGACGTCTATCTCGAAGATTCTGCTGACTGGCGCCGTCGCGGTGGCGGCGATCGCGATTTCGTCTGCTCCGTCCGAGGCCGCGAAGAAGAAGGCCAAGGCGGCTGCGCCCTGCCTTCCGGGCCCGATGTGCTCGAGCGGCAAGGCGACCGGCCTGAACAACCTCAATTTCTGCGGCATTGACGGCAAGTGGTACAAGGCGCAGGTCACGCCGACCTGCGTGCAGCCGTTCTGCCCGCCGAAGTGCGGCTGAGCCTCGGCTAGCCCGCTGCTCTGTTGATCGACGCCTGGCGTTTCCTCCCGCGGTCCGCGGGAGGAAACGCGGGCGTCGTTCGTTCTGATGCCATCCCGGAACCGGCGGCTGCCGGTTTGACAGGGGGGCCTTGGCTCCTTATGAACCTGCCAAACCGAAGTCGACGAGAATCCCATGAAAGTCCGTAACTCATTGAAATCGCTGCGCGGCCGCCACCGCGACAACCGCCTGGTGCGGCGCAAGGGCCGGGTCTACGTGATCAACAAGACCCAGCGCCGGTTCAAGGCGCGGCAGGGTTAAGCCCGGCAGGCTTCTCAAGCCGCTGGAATGGAACGGCCCGGGTCATTCCCGGGCCGCCTGTGTATCGGGCACCTCTGCCGCAATTGCCATCTTGCCGCCCTGCGGCGGGGGAATAGATTGATGGCATGAGCCCGCGATTCCTCAGGTCCCTGATCGCTGCCGCAGCGGTTCTGGCGCTGCTCGTCGGCCCGGCGTCGGCGCAGACCATTGCGCCGCCCAACCAGCCCGGCAAGGCGATCGAGCCGATGCAGCCGCCCAAGGACCTGCCGCGGGCCCAGCAGGGCGACCGCGGCCGCAACCTCGATTTCCTGTTCGGCGCGCTCAAGGCCGCGCCCGACGCCGATACCGCGAAGCAGGTCGAGGCGCGCATCTGGGCGCAGTGGATGGCCTCCGGCAGCGACACCGCCAACCTCCTGATGACCCGCACCAAGACCGCGATCGAGGCCAACGATCTCGACCTCGCGATCAAGCTGCTGGACGCGCTGGTGCAGATCAAGCCCGACTATGTCGAGGCCTGGAACCGCCGCGCCACCATCCACTACATGCGCAAGGAATTCGGCCAGTCGCTGGAGGACATCCGGCAGGTGCTGAGCCGCGAGCCGCGTCACTTCGGCGCCATGTCCGGCCTCGGCATGATCCTGCAGGAGTTCGGCGACGACAAGCGCGCGCTCGAGGTGTTCCGCCGCGCGCTCGAGGTTCATCCGAACCTGCCGCGGATTCCCGATCTGGTGAAGACGCTGAGCGAAAAGGTCGAAGGCCGCGGCATCTGACGGCCTCGCGGATCATCGTCCCGCAATTCTGAACGGTCAGAAACGGCTCGTGTCCAAATCCATGCGAGTGATTCTGATCGTATTTCTGGCGACCGTGTTGCTGCTGGGCGGGCTCGGGGTGTACACGGCATTCTGCGTTCGCAGCATCGAACAGGCTCATCCGCCCGCCGGTCGATTTGTCGAGGTTTCCGGCGGCCGCCTTCATCTGGTCGAGCTTGGTCCCGCAACCGCCGCGCCGGTCGTTCTGCTGCACGGCGCGAGCGGCAACCTCGAAGACATGCGGCTGGCGCTTGGTGCCAGGCTCGCCGCGCGTCATCGGGTGATTTTGGTGGATCGGCCGGGCCATGGCTGGAGCGGACGCCCCGGCGGCAGCGCTGATGCTTCGCCGGCACGTCAGGCGGCCTTGATCCATGAAGCGTTGCAGCGGATCGGCATCCGGCGCGCAGTCATAGTGGGACATTCGTGGTCGGGAGCGCTTGCGACGGCTTATGCGCTGGCCTATCCGGATGCGGTGTCCGGATTGCTGCTGCTGGCACCCGTGACGCATCCGTGGCAGGGCGGCGTCGGCTGGTACAATCCGATCCTGACGACGCCGGTCATCGGTCCGCTGTTTGCGCGAACGCTCGCGCTTCCCATCGGCAAGCTCATGACCGGGCCCGTGGTGACGAGCGTGTTTGCGCCGCACAAACCGCCGCAAGGCTATGCCGAACGCACGGCGCTCGAGCTCGTGCTGCGGCCGGCGGAAATGATCGCCAACGCCGAGGACCTCATGCAGCTCAAGGCCTTCGTCCGCGCGCAGGCTCCAAGCTACGACACCATCGCAACGCCGGTTACGATCATCACCGGCGACCTGGACTACGTGGTGTCGTTGCAGGTTCACGCCGAGGCGATCGCCGGGGTGTTGCCGCGTGGCAGGCTGATCGTGCTGCCCGGCGTCGGACACATGGTTCACCATGTGGCAGCGGACACGGTCGCCGACGCGATCGCCGGGTTGCTCAAGCAGGATACGAAGCGCTAAAGCGAGATGACTTTTCTTCGAATCGTCATCCCGCTTTAGCTTCTTGTTTGAGCAGGATCTTTTCCGAAACCCGCTTCACACTTTTCGGGATCATGCTCTAGCTCGGCTTTTAGTTGGCTTGCACCACTACCTCCTCGCCATGCGCGGGCTTGACCCGCGCATCTCGATAAGGGACGCACCGTGCCCGCCTAAGCGAGATGGCCGGGACATAGGCGAGCGAAGCGACGCCGTCCTTCGGACGGCCAAGCCCGGCCATGACGACGGATGATTCAGTGCAAGTAGAGCATGCTCTAATCGTTCGTCACGTCCGAGCCGACGAACGCGATCCGCAGCATGTTGGTCGCGCCCGGCGTGCCGAGCGGCACGCCGGCGACGATGATGACGCGGCGGCCGGCTTTCGCAAAACCGTCCTTGAACGCGAGGCGGCAGGCGCGCTCCACCATGTCGCCCGGGTCGCGCGCATCTTCGGTGACGATGCAATGCACGCCCCAGCAGACCGACAGCCTGCGGCCGGTGTCGACGTTCGGCGACAATGCGACGATCGGCACGTGCGGCCGCTCGCGCGCGACGCGCAGCGCGGTTGAGCCGGAGAACGTCCAGCAGACGACGGCGGAGAGGTCGAGTGTCTCGGCAATCTGCCGCGCGGCCGCCGCGATCGCATCCGAGCCGGTCGCCTCGGGCTCGGCATGCTGCGCCTTCATGATGGTGTGATAGGTGCCCTCGTTCTCCACCTCTTCGGCGATGCGGTTCATGGTCGCCACTGCCTCGGCCGGAAACTGGCCGGCCGCCGATTCCGCCGACAGCATCACGGCGTCGGCGCCGTCGAAGATCGCGGTCGCGACGTCGGACACCTCGGCGCGCGTCGGCACCGGGCTCGAGATCATGCTTTCGAGCATCTGCGTCGCCACCACCACCGGCTTGCCGGCCTTGCGCGCGGCGCGCGTGAGCTGCTTCTGGATGCCCGGCACCTTTTCCAGCGGCATTTCCACGCCGAGGTCGCCGCGCGCCACCATGATTGCGTCGGTGACGTCGATGATTTCCTCCAGCCGGTGCACCGCCTGCGGCTTCTCGATCTTGGCCATCACCGCGGCGCGGCCGCGCGCGATCTTCTTGGCCTCGGCGATGTCCTCCGGCCGCTGAATGAACGACAGCGCGATCCAGTCGACGCCGGTATCGAGGGCGGCTTCCAGGTCGGAGCGGTCCTTCGGTGTCAGCGCCGAGAACGGGATCACCGTGTCGGGCAGGCTCACGCCCTTGCGGTCGGAAAGCTTGCCGCCGACCTCGACGCGGGTGACGATCTTCTCGCGGCTTGCCTCGGTCGCGACCAGGCGGATCTTGCCGTCGTCGAGCAGCAGGGTGTGCCCCGGCTTCATGCCCGCGAAGATTTCCGGATGCGGCAGGTGCACGCGCGTCGCGTCGCCGGGGGTCGGGTCGGTGTCGAGCGTGAACGTGGCGCCGGTGTCGAGCATCGCCGGCCCGTTGACGAAGCCGCCGACGCGCAGCTTCGGCCCCTGCAGATCGACCAGGATGCCGACCGGCCGGTTGTGGGTCTCCTCGACCGACCGGATGGTGCGCACCAGCTCGCGCATGCGGTCATGCGGCGTGTGGCTCATGTTGATGCGGAACACGTCGGCGCCGGCCTCGAACAGGCGCGCGATCATTTCCTTGTTTCCGGAGGCAGGGCCGAGCGTGGCGACGACCTTGGTGCGGCGAAGTCGTCTCATCGGGCAATCCTTTTCATCGACCAGGCGTCCTCGGCAGTTGCGATGGCGCCTGACGGCCGGGCGTCGGCAGCACCGGCGTGCCGGGCGTAAGCGGCCGTTGCGGCGCGCTTTCGCCGGTTTCGGTCAGTTGCACGGTCCAGGTGCGCTGCTCGCCGGTGTCGACCTCGAAGAAGCCGGTCTTGTCGAAGCCCCGGGCGAGGCAATCCTGCGTGCCCTGAATGGTGAATTCCTTGTCGCGTGTGCACATGTAAGCCTGGCCGGACCATTCGCCGCCACGGTCGTAGTCGATGGCATAGATGTAATAGTAGCGCGCCACCAACGTTCCCTTGAGCACGGTCTCGCAGGCGCGCGCCGACAGATTCCACCAGCCTTCGGTGATCCAGGTGCCTTCCGGATCCTTGTAGCCGATGGCGATGCCGACCCGGCTGCCGGTGTTGTTGCAAAGATGGAAGTCGGCCTGCGCGGGCGCGGGCGCCAGCGCGAACGCCGCTGCGACGAGGAGGAGCCGGACCGACGTGGGTACAGCGAAGGGCAAAGCGCTTGACCTGTTGTTTGGCCGGTATCGCGTGAAGGCTTAAGGGCTGTCAACGACAATGGCGCGAAAATCGTTCACGTTCGTGAACGTGGGCCCGGTCTCCACGAGATCGCCGATCCGGGCGAAAAACCCGGTGGAATCGTTGTCCGAGAGAAAATGGGCCGGATCGAGGCCGAGCGCGCGGGCGCGTTCCAGTGTTGTTCTGTCGATTGACGCTCCCGCCGGATCGCTGGCCGAGCCGCCGCCGCCATCGGTGCCGTCGGTGTCGCCGGCGAGCGCTGCAATGCCGCGCGCACCCTTGAGCGCGAGCGCCAGCGCCAGCGCATATTCCTGGTTGGGCCCGCCACGGCCCTTGCCACGCATGGTGACCGTCAGCTCGCCGCCGGACAGGATGACGGCGCGGCGGCCCTGCTTCTGCAGTTCCAGTGCACGCCCGGCGTGCTCAGCCGCGACGGTGCGGGCCTCGCCCTCGACGGCGTCGCCGAGCATGACCGGCTCGTAGCCGGCCTTGCGCGCCGCATCCTCGACGGCACGAAAGGCGTCGGCCGGTCGCGCGATCAGCTTGAACTCCGTGGCAGCGAAAGCCGGGTCGTTCGGTTTCGGCGACTCGTTCCTGGGATCGGACAGCGCCCGGGCCACCGCTTCGGGAAGCTCGAGCCGATAGCGCGCGACGATCGCCTGCGCGTCCGCAAGCGTGGTCGGATCCGGCACCGTCGGGCCCGATCCGATCACCGCGGGGTCGTCGCCCGGCACGTCGGAAATCGCCAGTGTCAGGACCTGCGCCGGCACCGCGCGGCGCGCAAGCCGTCCGCCCTTGATGCGGGAGAGATGCTTTCGCACCGTGTTCATCTCGCCGATGTTGGCGCCCGAGCGCAAGAGCGCCCGCGTCACCGCCTGCTTGTCGGCAAAGCTCAAGCCCTCGGCCGGCGCGATCCAGTTGGCCGACGCGCCGCCGGAGAGCAGCACCAGCACCAGGTCGTCGGTCGTTGCGGCGTCGGCGATCTGCAATGCCTTTTCTGCGCCGGCGAGGCCTGCCGCATCGGGGACCGGATGTCCCGCCTCGATCATCTCGACCCGCCGGCTCGGGCGGCCATAGCCGTGCCGCGTGACGGCAATTCCGCTGAGCCGGTCCGGCGCGAACTTGCCGTGGTCGAGATAATGCTGCTCGGCCACTTCCGTCATTGCGCCTGCGGCCTTGCCCGCGGCGAGTATGATCAGCCGGCCGGATGCTGACGGCATGGGCAGGTGAGGGCGCAGACACGATGATGGGTGTGCCGCCGCAATCGCGGTGCGAAACCATCCGTCAAGCAGGGTTCTGGTCGTTACGAGCTCTCGGTCCATTGCGGAATTGTGCCAAGCCTTCCCGGGTTTCTTCCAGATGCGTCAAAGCCGCCTTGGTGGCGGATTCTGACAATTTATCGCACCCGATAGCTGCCTAAACAGCGCGGACCCGATTATAATGCTTCCAAACAAGATTCTTCGGGAGGAAACGCCGGCCGATGGCCGGCCTTCTCAAGATCGCTTCCAGAATCTGTTGCGCGTTCGTGCCGCTCCGGGCGACCGGCGCGCGTCAACAACTGCCAAAGGAGGAACACGATGGCGGTCGCGTTTACGGTCAATGGCAAGGCGGCGAGCGTCGATGTCGACGCCAACACGCCCTTGCTCTGGGTGGTGCGCGAGCACCTGAAGCTCACCGGCACGAAATTCGGCTGCGGCTCGGGCCTGTGCGGCGCATGCACGGTCCATGTCGACGGCAAGGCGGTGCGCTCCTGCCAGACGACGATGAGCGAGGTCGCGGGCAAGAAGGTGACGACCATCGAAGGGCTGTCGCCGACCAGCTCGCATCCGCTGCAGAAGGCCTGGATCGCCGAGCAGGTGCCGCAATGCGGCTACTGCCAGTCCGGCCAGATCATGCAGGCGGCCGAGCTTCTTTCGAAGAACAAGAAGCCGACGCGGGAGCAGATCGTCACCCACATGGACGGCAACATCTGCCGCTGCGGCACCTATCCGCGCATCGTCCGGGCCATCCAGCGCGCCGCGAAGGAGGCCTGACCATGAACGCGCCTATTCAGACTCCCGACGTCTCCCGCCGCAGCTTCGTCAAGAGTGCGGCCGGACTGACGTTTTCGTTCGCGCTGAGCGGCACGATCCTCGGCCGCGCCTCCGAGGCGTTCGCCGCCGTTGGCACCAGGCTCAACGCCTGGGTGACGATTGCCGCCGACAACACCATCACCATTCTCTGCCCGACCTCGGAAATGGGGCAGGGCGTGCTCACGGCGCTGCCGCTCATTCTCGCCGAAGAGCTCGACGCCGACTGGTCGAAGGTGAAGTGCGAATTCGCGCCGGGCAATCCGCGCGTCTATGGCGGCGTGCACAAGATGTTCCCGGGCGCGCAGGTGACGCTCGCCAGCGTGTCGGTGCCGGCCTACTACGCGCCGCTGCGGACCGCGGGCGCGCAGGCGCGCAAGGTTCTGGTCGATGCGGTTGCCGCGGAATGGAAGGTTCCGGCCGCGGAACTCACCACCGACAAGAGCACGGTGATCCACTCAAAGTCCAAGCGCCGCATCTCCTATGGCGAGGTGGTGAAGTTCGCCAAGGTGCCGGCCGAGCTGCCGAAGATCGCCGAGGGCGACCTGAAGAAGCCGAAAGACTTCAAGCTGATCGGCCGCAAGGACATCAAGCGCGTCGACGTGCCCTCGAAGGTCGACGGCAGTGCCAGGTACGGCATCGACGTTCAGATCCGGGGCATGGTCTACGCCTCGCTGATGCACGCGCCGATGGAGGGCGTGAAGGTCGCGAGCGCCAACGCCGATGACGTCAAGAAGATCAAGGGCGTGACGCATGTCCTGACCTTGCCGTTCGGCGTCGCCGTCGTGGCCGACACCGTCGAGGCGAGCCGGGCCGGCCGCATGGCCCTCAAGGTCACCTGGGACACCAGCGCCGCACCCGCCGCGCCGTTCGATTCCGAGAAGGCCAAGGACGAGTACGCCCGCAAGGCCAAGGACCCTGCGGCCGAAGTTAAGGAAGCCTTCAAGGTCGGTGACGCGGACAAGGCGCTCGCCGGCGCGAAGAAGACGCTGGAAGCGGCCTACTGGTCCGAGCACACGTATCACGCCCAGATGGAGCCGATGAACGCCGTGGCGCAGGTCTCGCCGGACGGCACGTCGGTCGAGATCTGGGTCGGCACGCAGGTGCAGCCGCTCGCCGCGGCCGTGGTGGCGAACGTGCTCAAGACCACGCCGGACAAGGTGAAGATCAACCTGCAACTGCTTGGCGGCGGCTTCGGCCGGCGCATCTGGCCGGACGCGCCGGTGCAGGCGTCGGTGATCTCCAACATCGTCAAGAAGCCGGTGAAGCTGATGCTGACCCGCGAGGACGATATCATCGCGGCGCGTCCGCGGCCGATGACGTATCACGTGATGAAGGCGGGCCTCGACGAGAGCAACAATCTGGTGAGCTGGCATCACCGGATCGTCGCCGAGAACGTCGACGCGGTGGCAGCCCCGCCGCGCTTTGCGGCGACCGGCGGCCGCGACTACATCGGCTGGGTCGGGATGAGCCAGGAGTTCTACAAGATCCCGAACCTCAAGGCCGATGCCATCCGCGAGCAGCGTGGCATGCGGGTGCATGCCTGGCGCGGCATCGGCGCGGGCTACAACAAGTTCGTGAGCGAGTCGTTCCTGGACGAGGTGGCGCAGGCGAGGGGCGTCGATCCGCTCGCCTTCCGGCTCGAGCTCACCAAGGACCAGCCGCGCGCGCAGGCGGTCATCAAGGCGGTGGCCGAGATGGCGAACTGGAAGAAGAAGCGCAAGGACCGCGCGCTCGGCATCGCCTTTTCCGACTATCACGACACGCTCACCGCGGGCATTGCCGAGGTGTCGGTGAACAAGGCGACCGGCAAGATCAAGGTTCACAACTACTGGATTGCGGTCGATCCGGGGCTTGTCGTGCAGCCGGAAAACGCCCAGGCGCAGGTCGAAAGCGCCATCGTCTATGCGCTCTCCGGCGCGCTGACGGAGGAGCTGTCGATGAAGGGCGGCGCGATTCAGCAGTCGAACTTCAACGACTATCACGTGCTGCGGATGAGCGACATGCCGGAGCTGCACATCAAGATCATCGCCACCAACAACCCGCCCACCGGCATGGGCGAGGTCGGCATCCCGACCGTGGCGCCGGCGATCGGCAATGCGGTCGCAACACTCACCGGCAAGCGGCTCCGCCACCTGCCGATGTCGTCGGACCGGGTGAAGAAGGCGCTGGCTTAAGGCCGCCCCAATCGCCCCATTCCCGCCGCGTCCCGCCGGGGACGCGGCGGGCTTCTTTTTTTGCAGGCGCCGTTGACGATCCGGCGCGATGCAACTCGGGTGGTGCGCTCCCTCTCCATAGCCCGTCGAAGACGGGCGTGAACGCCCTTTTGAAGGGGGAGGGTTGGGGGGCAGCCGGAGGGTGGGGGTCAGCCGGCCGGCGACGCGCGCAATTGCTCCAGGCGGGCTATCTGCTGGTCGCGCCACTCGGCCTTGGCGCCGAGGATGCCGATACATTTGTCGACGCATCCCTCGCAGATGAACACCTTGGGGCCGGCGATGAGCCACGCGACCGCGTGCTCGCTTTGGCCGCAGAACGAGCAGTGAATTTTCCGAACGCGCCACATGATCGTCTCCTGCCTTCGCGGCACGCCCGCCGCGGGTTCACGACGTCTGGTCAGGTCCGGGGTTCGCGACTATCTTTGCAGCAGGAATTGGAGGAATTCATGGACGACAAAACCCGCACCGAGCTTGAAGCCGCCGTCTACCGGCGGCTGGTCGAGCACCTGCGCAGCCGCACCGATGTGCAGAACATCGATATGATGAATCTCGCCGGCTTCTGCCGCAATTGCCTGTCCAACTGGATGAAGGACGCGGCCGACGCCAAGGGCGTGCCGATGACCAAGGACCAGAGCCGCGAGATCGTCTACGGCGAGCCGTTCGAGCAGTGGAAGGCCAAGCATCAGAAGGAAGCGTCGGCCGAGCAGAAGGCGGCGTTCGAGAAGGCCTCCGCGGCGCACAAGCATTGAGTGGTCATCGAAGCTCTCCCCGTTCATTCCCGCTTTTGCGGGAATGAACGGATGTTGGCGCAAGTCGGATCAAACGGGAATCCGCTCGGGAGGCATCGCGCCCACGGCAAGCGCTTATTCTATGCTTAGGCCGGATGCCCGAACGGCCGGAGCCCAGCGCTCGATCTCCTCGCGCACGAGCTTTTGCAGATAGTCCGGGGACTGCCGCTCGGGCGTAACGAGATCCATGCCCAGATTTTCCAGGCGCTCCCGAACCCTGGAGTTCATCACGGCTTTGTTGATGGCGTCATTCAGGACCGCAACGACATGGGCCGGTGTTTCCTTCGGTGCGAACAGCGCGTTCCATGTGTTGGCCTCGAAGTCCTTCATCCCCTGTTCGTGGGCCGTCGGCAGGTCCGGCGCGACGGCGAGGCGCTCCTTCGACAGCAGCGCAACCGCCTTGATTTGCTTGTTTCTGATCAACGGCATCGCCGTCGCGCTGAAGGGGCACCAGTAGTCGATGCGGCCGGCGATCAGATCGTTCATGGCCGGGCCGCCACCCTTGTAGGGAATGTGAGCGATCGAAAGGCCGGCCGCTGCGTTGAACATCACGCAGGCAAAATGCGACCCGGATCCCAATCCCGGCGAACCGAACTGCATCTTGTCCTGGTTTGTCCTGGCGTAAGCGAGAAACTCCTGCAGGTTCGAAACCGGAAGGTCCGGCCGGACCGCAAGGATCAGCGGCTGCTCGGCCACCAATCCGATCGGCGTGAAATCCGATGCCGCGTTGTACAGCGGCCTCTTGTAGAGCGTCTGGCTGAACGCGTGCGTGCCGATGGTTCCGAGTCCGATGAGATAGCCGTCCGGCGGTGCCTTCGAGACACGTGACAATCCGACGGTGCCGCCGGCGCCGGGCGCATTCTCGACGACGACCGACTGCTTCAGGACGTCCGACATCGCCGGCGCGATGAGGCGAGCCATTCCATCCACGCCGCCGCCGGCGCCCATCGGCACGACGAGCGAGATCGGCCGGTTCGGGAAGCTGCTCGCGCTCTGCGCCGCGGCGACCTCGATGCCGGCGGCGACGGTGGCGCATGCCAGGACGAGCCGCACGAGCTGACGCATGTTGCCCGCCGAAACCAGATGCATTTTCGACATCGTCGTCTTTCCTTTCCAGGTATCGAGGCGGCGGCGCGGACCGTGGCCATGCACCGGCCGGACCGGCCACGACGACCGCACTTGCGCGGCCCGGGTGGCGCCGGCACAAATTTCGAAAAACGAAAAACTTGTTTTGTTTTCCGGACAAGATTACGGCTTGCGCCGCTCGCCGAGTCAACGAGCCGGGCCGCCGCAGGAGCTGCAAGCGCGCATGACCAAGCAGTCACCACTCGAGCGCTCCATCCTGGTGCTGGAGCAGGTGGCATCGGCCAGCCGGGCGGGTTTGGGGTTGAGCGATATCGCGCGCGGCTGTGAATTGCCGGTGCCGACCGCTTATCGCCTCGTTCGGGGGCTCATCAAAAGCGGCCTGCTCATCCCCGGGGAGGGCAGCAAGCAGTACGTGCTCGGCCGCCGCCTGTTCGGCCTGCTGCTCGCAGGCATGGACGACGGCTGGCTGAAAATCGCCTCCCAGCCCGCGCTCGATCGTCTGGCCGACCGGAGCCACGAAACGGCGTATCTGGCTCAGCTGGTCGGCCAGAAAATCATATCGATCTCATGGGCCGTGCCGGAAAGCGGCCTGCGCAGCAAGGTGTATCCCGGCGACGTCATGCCGCCGCACGCCGCCGCGTCTGCGAAGGCCATCCTGGCACACCAGCCCGACAGCGTCGTGCAGCGCACGCTTGCGGGAACGCTCGATCGGTTCACGCCCCACACCAAGACCGAGCTGCCGCAAATCCGGCGCGAGCACGCGCGCATTCGCAAGGATGGGTTTGCAACCTGCTGGAACGAAATGGAGCTTGGGCTTGGAGCGCTCGCCTGCCCGATCGAGGTGGAGGGGATTGGTGTTCAGTACGCCGTCGCCGTGACGGGCCTCACCGCGCGGTTGAAGGGCAGGCCCCTCGTCGAGCGGGTGGCGGCGCTCAGGCAGAGCGCCGAACAGCTCAGGCGTGTAATTCAGAACGGGGTCCGCGAACCTTTGGGACCGGACACGTCCCGCCTCCCGTCAAGGCGCATGGCCGCGGCGCGGCCGGCGTCCGCGGGGCCGGTTCAGCACCGCAACAAAGCAAGGGTCGCCTGAATGACGCACTCGGCAGAAGGCCACCGTCTCGGATGGATCGGGCTCGGCCGCATGGGCTACGCCATGGCCGAGCAGCTTGCAAAGGCCGGCTTCAATCTGAAGGGATACAATCGGACGCGTTCCAAGGCCGAAGGACTTCAGAAAGCCGGCGTCATCCTGGTCGATCATCCATCCGATCTTTCGGACTGTGACATCGTCTTCACGATGGTGTCGACCGCGGATGATCTCCAATCTGTGCTCGACGGCCGCAACGGGTTGTTCTCCCGGCCGAACAAGGCGCCGCGAATTCTCGCAGAGCTCTCGACCATCTCGCCGGAAGCATCGGCAGGGATCCGCGCGCTGGCAGCAAGCAAGGGGACCGAGATGCTGGTCGTTCCCGTCAGCGGCAATGACGTGGTGGCGCGGGCGGCAAAGCTGAGCGTGACGGCGTCCGGGCCGAAGCCGGTTTTCGACGTCCTGCTGCCTTATCTGAAATGTTTCGGGCCCCAGGTGACTTATGTCGGCGAGGGCGAGGTCTCGCGCGTCGTCAAAATCTGCCACAACCTCTATCTCGGCATCGTCTACGAGGGGCTGGCGGAGGTTACGCTGCTGGCCGAAGCTCATGGCGTTCCGCGCAACCTGTTCCTGCAAGTCATCAACAACAGCGTCCTGGGCTCGACCTTCACCCGTTACAAGACGCCTGTGATTGCCAACCTGGACTACACCGTCACGTTCACGAATACGCTGATGCGCAAGGATCTGGAGCTCGGCCTCAAGGCGGCGGCTTCGGCCGGCGTTTCGCTTCCGGCGACGGAGGTTGTGCGGAATATCGTCCAGGCCTGCATCGACGAAGGGCGGGCCGAGCAGGACTACACCGTCATCCTGGACAAGCTCGCCCAGTATGCCGGGATGTCGCTCAAGCCGGACAATGCCGCCGTCACCGACGGGCTGTCCGGATGAGCGAAGATCGACAGCTCTATGCCGAAGATCTTCACGAAGGATTCTCGTTCGTGGGCAGCGAGAAAGCGCTGACCGTCGATCTGTTCAAAGGCTTCGCCGAGCTGACCGGCGATCGGCACCCCATTCACTATGACGCAGCATACGCCGGCAAGACGCGGTTCGGCCGGCCGGTCGCGCACGGGCTGCTGCTGATGGCCATGACGGCGGTGGGCGCCACCGAGCTTTCGGCGCGACTGGAAGCCGCGATGGTCGCCCTGGTCAGCCAGCGCTCGGAGTTTCTGAAGCCTGCATTCGTCGGCGACAGGCTGCGCACCTCGTATGAGGTCCTCTCGAATGCCGTCACCAAAAGCGGCACGACGGCGCGCGTCGAGCTGATGGTTCGGGTCGCGAATGCGCAGGGCGACACGCTGCTGGAAGGCCGGCACGTCTATCTCCTGCGATGCCGTCCCGCATGACCGCGCCGATATCTCACGGCATGACGAAGCCCGGCTATTCGAACGGGGTGGCGGCATTCGCCTGGTCGCAGGCGCTCGACGATCTCGGATGGGCCGGGGCGGACGGCGTCGATCTGGCCTGGACCCTGGTCGACCGCCATGTGGCTGCCGGGCGGGGGCATCAAACGGTCATCCATTGGATTGGCGCAGATGGGACGGATCGCCGGGTCTCCTTCGTCGAGCTCGCGAGCGAAAGCAGACGGGTTGCGAGCCTGCTGCACCGGCAGGGTCTCAAGCCCGGCGATCGTGTCGCCGGTCTTCTGCCGCGGGTTCCCGAAACGATCGCAATCATCATCGGGTGCCTGCGCGCGGGCGCGATCTATGTGCCGATTTTCGGCGGTTTCTCGCCGGAGGCCGTCAGCTATCGGCTGAACCACAGCGCGGCGCGATTTGCCTTCGTGGCGAGCGTGTACCGCGGCCTCATCCGCGAAAACAGCAGCAGCGCGACGGTGATTTCGCTTGGCGCGGGCAAGCTTGGCGCGGACAAGCCTGGCGACATCGACTATGCACGCGCCATCGCCGCCGAGCCCGATGCCTTTGTTCCGCTGAGGGTGTCCCGCGAGACGCCGGCGTTCATCATCTACACGTCCGGCTCCACCGGCCGGCCCAAGGGATGCGTGATTGCGGCCAACATGCTGGCGGCCATGTGGCCCTATGTCCGCTTCAGCCTGGATCTCCGGCCACAGGTCGATGTCTTTTGGCCGACGGGCGATCCGAGTTGGGGTTACGGCCTTTGTTGCTATTTGCCGGCGCTGGCCGCGGGCGCCATGGTGATGAGTGTCGAAGCCAATGCGAGCGCCGGCGTCTGCCTGGACATCATCTCGAAATACGGCGTCACCAATTTCGCGACCAATCCGACCGTTATGCGAAGCCTGATGGCGCAAGGCGAGGCAATCGCCCCGGCCGGAGCCACGGTGCGCACCATCTCCTGCTGCGGGGAGCCCTTGAACGGAGAAGTCGTCACGTTCTTCCGGCGCGTCTGGAACTGCACGCCGATGGATCATTTCGGCGCCACCGAGTTCGGGCTGCCGGTCGGCAATCACAATGCATTCTCGATGGACGTGAAGCCGGGTTCCATGGGCCTGCCCGCGCCGGGCCAACGCATGGCGGTCGTGGATTCCGACGGTCAGGAACTGCCGCCCGGCACGACAGGCTATATCGCGCAACGCACCGACGAGAACAGCCGCTATTGGCTCCGCTACTGGAACGACGATGATGCCACCCGGGCACTTTTCAAGGGCGAGTGGGTTTGCACCGGCGATCTCGCGCGGCGGGACGGAGATGGCTATTTCTGGTTCGAAGGCCGTTCGGACGACATCATCAAGAGCTCGGGCTATCGAATCGGGCCCTTTGAAATTGAGAGCGCGCTTCTGAGGCATCCTCTTGTCATCGAGGCCGCGGCGGTGGGTGTCCCGGACGATGTTCGCGGCGAGGCCATCAAGGCGTTCGTCGTCTTGCGGACGCCGCCGCAGGATCCGGGGGCGCTTTCGTCCGAACTGGTGCAGTTGGTCAAATCGGTGTGCGGTCGGCACCAGTATCCGCACATTGTCGAATTCGTCGCCAGCCTGCCGAAAACCCAGACCGGAAAAATTCAGCGGTTTTTGCTCCGTGCGCCCAACCCCAAAGGACATTGACTCCCGTGACACGCCTCTATGAACCTTTGATCCCCTCGTCATCGTGGCCCAGTGGCTTCACCTTTTCGCCGGGGGTCCGCGCCGGAAATCTCATCTTTCTGTCCGGGACGACTGCGACCGACGAAAGCGGAAAGATCGTCGGCGAGAACGACATTGTCGAACAGACGCGGCAGATTTTCCGCAAGTTCGAAAAGACCCTGGCTCTCGCCGGCTGTTCGCTGTCCAACATCGTTGAAACGACGGACTATGTCTTGTCGCTGGAGGACTACAGGCGCACCGCTCAGGTTCGCCGCGAACTGCTGAAAGGCCCACCGTGGCCGGCAGCCACCGGCGTCGTGGTGAAGGGGCTGGTCCGGCCCGACGCGCTGATCGAAATCAAAGCGATCGCCGTCGTCGGCTGACGCGGGTTGTGAACCGTCTTGCCCGAGTACGGGCTTGATTACTTGGGTTGATCGAGGCCAATCAAGCGCCGCAACCGATCTCGGACCCATAGACGCAGCAAACGCCCGACATTGAGTTGGGTGCTCGACTGTCGATCTGGTGATGTCCCCGTGAGGCGAGCATTGAGATTGGCGGCAAACTCGGCAACCAGCCGGCGGCCGAGGTCCTGCGCAATCCCTGAGCGCGAGAACTGCGCGAGCGCGCCTTGCAGGCTGTATTCGACCGACAGGATGACTCGCGTCTGGCGGCCGTCGCTCTCCGGCTGAAGGCGATAGATCACTTCGCCTTTGGTGCGCGAGCCAGTGCCGCGATCGCTGCCGGCGCCGCGGATCGCGCCGCGCAGCGCCGCATCGTCGCGTTCGATGCCCGCCGAGCCGGCAAAGGAAGCCGAAATCGGGCCGAGCTTCACAGACATTTTTCCCTTGACGGTGTGCGCATCGTATTCGGTCAACGTGGCGCCCGGCAGACATGCGGTGACCGCCGGAATATCCTCAAAGGCATTCCACACCGTCGCCGGCGGCTGGAGAATGACGAAGCTCTCTTCGAAACGAGTCCAGCCTTGGCGCGGCTCATCGGCTGCCGTTGCGGAAGCGGCGGCAGCGGCAGGGCTTGCCTCGGATTCTTTCGGCACGAACGTGGCAAGCGGGGCAGCGGCCGGCGCCGCGCCGGCTTTTGGCATGGAAACGGCCGGCTGTTGCCGCCGGGCCTCGACCACGCTGCGCACCGCATTGACGATGCCGCGATAGCCGGTGCACCGGCAGAGGTTGCCGGAAAGCTCAACCCGGATACGGCGCTCGTCAGCATCCGGAACCCGCTCGGCGATATCGCGTGCGGCGATCAGCATGCCGGGCGTGCAGAAACCGCATTGCAGCGCGTGCTCACGCGAAAAGGCCTCGCGCAACTCGGCCATGCTCGGGTCGTCGTCAAACCCTTCGATCGTCCGGATGGCAAGGCCATCGCAGGCGACGGCGTAAGTGATGCATGAGCGTGCCGGCGCGCCGGCGATCAGGACCGTGCAGGCGCCGCAGACACCGTGTTCGCAGCCGAGATGCGTCCCCGTGAGCCGGCAATGTTCGCGCAGGAAATCGCCAAGATGCATGCGCGGCTCGACCAGCGCCTGGACTGTCCGCCCGTTCACAGTGAGTGAGATCGGCGTCACGACGCGAACACCTGTTGCAGGGCGCGCGTCACGGCGGTTATCGCCATGCGCCGCTCGACCGGATCGAGGTCGTTCGCCACCGCGGCGACGGCCGCACTGATTGTTTCTTCCGAGACGGCGGATTGCCCCTCCTCCGCAATCCGCCGGGCCAGCGCTGAAAGCGAAACCGGTGCGGGGCGAACCGCGCCGAAATAGATGCGGGCCATTTGCGATCCCGGATCAAACACCGCCGCGGCGCTCGCCTCGGCATACTCCCCGGTCTTGCGGCAGAATTTGTAATAGCCGTAGCGCCCCGCGCGCGACAGCTTGGGCACCTCGACGGACTCGAGGATGTCGTCCTCGTGCAACGCCGTGGTGAAAGCGCCCAGCACAAATCTTTCGAATGGCATGGCGCGTGCGCCGCCGGTATTCCTGATGTTGACCGTCGCTCCGAGCGCCGCGAGCGCCAAGGGCCAATCCGCGGCCGGATCGGCATGAGCGAGACTGCCGCCGATCGTGCCGCGATTGCGGATCGCCCGATAGGCGATGCCGGCCGCCACCTCGCACAGCATTTCGGCCCCCGCGAGCTGTCCGCGCATGTCTTCGATCCGGGAGTGGGTGACGCAGGCGCCGATGCACCAGGTCCGGCCCAAATCTTCGATGCGCGCCAGGGAGTCCAGGCGCGACACGTCGACCAGGAGCGAAGGACGCGCGAGCCGGAGGTTCAACATCGGACCGAGCGACTGGCCGCCGGCCAGGAGCTTCGCGCCGCCTTCGGCCTTGGCCAGCGCCGCCACGGCCTCGTGCACGTCACCCGGCCGTACGTAGTCGAAACGTGCCGCCTTCATGCGCCCCCCACCGGCGTAGGCGCTGAGGCGCCGGCGCGTTCGATCGCCTCCAACAGGCGGCGCGGCGTCAGTGGGGTCTCGGTCAGCTCCACGCCCAACGTCTTGAGCGCGTCGTTGACCGCGTTGAAAATCACAGCCGGCGGAGCGATCGCACCGCCTTCACCCATGCCCTTGATCCCGAACTCGGTATAGGGCGAGGGCGTCTCCATGTGGAAGATCCGGATGGCCGGGATTTCGGTCGGCCCAGGCAGCAGATAGTCGGCAAAGGTCGAAGCGAGCGGTTGTCCGTTCGCATCGAACGGGCTTTCTTCGTAGAGCGCGGTGCCGATGCCTTGTGCGATGCCGCCCAGGGATTGCCCCTCGACCACCATGGGATTGACCAGCGTGCCGCAGTCTTCGACCGCGACATAGTCCAGGATCTCGACTTCGCCGATGCGGGTGTCGACCGCCACGACGGCTGCATGCGAGGCGTAACTGAAGGCGCCGGTGTCGCGCGCCGGCTTGAAGGCCATCGTCGTCTCGAGGCCGCCGCGATCGACATCGGGCGGCAGCTCCTGCGGGCGCAAATACCAGGCTTCCGCCACCTCGCGCAGCGGGATCGATTTCTGCGGCCCGACAATCATTCCTTTTTCGTAGCGCACGGTGTTCACCGCGGCCTGCATCAGATGGGCGCCGATCAGCACGAAGCGCGGCAGCAGTTCCTTGCAGGCGTTCGCCACCGCGCCGCCCGACATGACGATGCTGCGCGACGCGTAGGTGCCCGTCGAATAGGGAGTGGTACCGGTGTCGCCGAGGATCACCCGGATCTTGTCGAGAGCGACGCCGGTGATCTCGTGCGCGATCTGCGCCATGGTGGTTTCCATGCCCTGACCGTGCGAATGCACGCCGACCCGAACCTCGAGTCCGCCATCAGGCATCACCCGAACCGTAGCCTGGTCGTAGCCCGGGACGATCGGCAGTCCCCACCCGGAAAACACGCTGGTGCCATGCGCGGTCTGCTCGCAATACGACGCGAAGCCGATACCGATGAGCCGGCCGTCGGGCTCGCCCTTGCGCTGGCGCTCGCGCCAGGCCGCAAAGCCGATCTTGTCGCGTGCCGTCAGCAGCGCCTTCTGGTAATCGCCGCTGTCGTAATGCTTGCGCGTAACATTGTCGTACGGCATCGCGGAGGCCGGAACGAGATTGTCGTGCCTCACCTCCCATGGTTCGCGGCCGACTGCGCGCGCGATGGCGTCGATCATCAGCTCCATCGCAAAGCAGACGCCGGTGCGGGCCACGCCGCGGTAGGGCAGGAAACCGGGCTTGTTGGTCGCGACGCACTGGGTCTTGCAGCGGTAGCCTCGGAACTCGTAGGGGCCCGGCAGGTTGCCGGTCGCCTGTCCCGGCTCGAGGGCAACCGTGAATGGCCAGTTGGAATAGGCGCCGCCGTCGATGGTGATTTCCGCGTCGAGCGCCAGCAGCCGGCCTCGTTCGTTGGCGTGCGCGGTGAGCCGGTAGTGATGCTGGCGCGCAACGGCGCCAACCACCAGGTGCTCCCGCCGGTCCTCGATATAGCGGAAGGGCCGGCGATACTTGAGCGCCAGCCACGCGACACACAGCTCCTCGGGATGCACGATGACCTTGTAGCCGAACCCGCCGCCCACGTCGGGCGAGATCACCCGCACCTGACCCTGATCGATGCCGAGGAACTGCGCCAGCCCCACCCGCATGACATGCGGCACTTGGCTCGAATAGTAGACGACCAGCTGGTTGCTGCGCTCGTCCCAATGCGCCAGGATCGCCTTGCCTTCCATCGGCACCATCGCTTGACGGTTCAGCGATAGCTCGCGTCTGACCAGGACCGGCGCGTCCTTGGCGTTGGCGTCGTAGCCGCTGTCGAGGTTCAGGGTCAGAAACGAATTGTCGTCCCATTGCTCATGCAGGCGGACAGTCTTCTCGCCCCGCGCGGCGAGCGCGTCGACCAGAACGGGCAGCTCGTCGAAGTCGGCTTCGACCTGTTCGGTCAGGTCTTCGGCTTCGGCGCGCGTCGGCGCGACACACATCGCAACCGGTTCGCCGACGAAGCGCACCTTGTCGTGCGCCAGCGGATGCCACTCGGAGACCTTGTAGCCGGGAACCGTGGTCGGCGCGATCATGGCGGCCGCCTCGGTCAGGTCTGATCGGACGAACACGCGCCCCTCGCTGTCCGGCGGCTTCGTGATTCGTCGGATACGGCCGTGGGCGATCGGGCTGCGCAGGAATGCGACTTCGCTTTGGCCGGGCAGCACCAGGTCCGAGACATAGCTGCCGCGCCCGCGCAGGAAACGTGAATCTTCCTTGCGGCGGACCCGTGCGCCAACGCCTTGTCCTGTGACTTCAGTCATCCTGGTCCAGAAGAGCTTGAGGGCCGGCCGCCACTGACCTCGCAGCTAGTGCCTGCGGCCGTGGCGGACATCGGTGTTCTGCGTCGCGACGATCCGCCAGCGGCCGTCGACCTTGCGCAGCACGCGGGTGCCGACGCTTTCGCGGTCCTGCTGGCTCAGCGCATCGTGCATCACCTCGCCCTTGATCCAGAACCGCGTGTGCAGGATTGCGACGTCGGGGGTGAGGAGCGTCACCTTGATCTCCGGCGAGCGCCGTACGCTCGCCCCGTACGGCCCGTTCGGACCATGCAGGCGCTGCATCAGGTCGCGGAAGCCCTGGCGATTCGTGGTCCAGGCTCCGTTGACGGTGATGAACTGAGCGTCGTCGGCGAGCGACGCGGCGATGGCATCGGGATCGTGTCGGTTCCAAGCCGCGTTGAACTGGTTTTCGATCTCGCGGATGGCGTCTTCGTCGGCCTGGCTCATGGGTGTCTCCTGGTCCCGGTCGACCGGCTACTGCGGCGCCTTGATGTTGCCGGCGCGGATCACCTTCGCCCACTTCTCGTCTTCGGCGCGAAGCTGCTGCGTGAACGCCTCGGGCGTGCTGCCGACCGGATCGAGGCCGAGTGTCGCGAGCCGCTCCTTCAAGTCCGGCGCCTTGACGACTTTGACGATCTCGCCATTGAGCTGGGCAACGATCTCCTTCGGCGTGCCGGCCGGGACGAGCGCTCCGACCCAGCCGTCGCCGTCGAGCCCCGGGTAGCCGGCGGCCACGATGGTGGGGACGTTCGGCAGGGCAGTCGCCGGATTCCGGCTCATCACGGCGAGCAGGCGCAGCTTGCCCTCTCGCGCCATCTGCCCGGCGGCGGCGAGACCGACGAAGCCGATCGGCGCATGGCCGGCGACGATCGAGGCGGTCGCAGGGCCGCTTCCGGTATAGGGGACGTGCACGAGGTCGAGACCGAGCGCCACCCGCAATTGCTCGCCCAGAAGGTGCGTCGGCGTGCCAAATCCCGGCGAGGCGTAACTGTATTTGCCCGGATTGGCCTTGATCAATGCGACCAGCTCCGCGACCGTGTTCGCCGGCACCGTCGGGTTGACCGCAAGCGCCGATGAGTAGCTGACCGCCAGCGACACCGGTTCGAAGTCCTTGTAGGGGTCGTACGGGACCCTCTCGAACAACGGAGGGTTGATGACGATGTTGTTCACGGTGACGAGCACGGTATAGCCGTCCGGTGTCGCCCGCGCGGCCTGGCCGGTGCCGGTGTTGCCGCTGCCGCCGGGCAGGTTCTCGACATAGAACTGCCTGCCCAGGCTCTCCGACAGCCGCTGTGCGAGGAGACGCGCGGCGGTGTCGGGCGGGCCGCCGGGCGCGAACGGCACGATCACGCGCACCTGCCGTGTCGGGTAACCCTGTGTCCAACCAACGCGTGACATGGTTGGAAGGGCGGCTGCCGCCGCCGCAAAACGAAGAAACTGACGCCGAGGAAAACTCATGACACACCTCTCCGCGGTCATGTTCGATCGTCCGACCGCACCCCCGTGCGACCAGATCGTATTTCGTATACGATCTTGGAAATTGGAACGAGTCAAGGCCCGGCGGAGCTATGCGACACAGATGAAGGCAGCCCATGGCAACACGTGAAGACCGGACCGGAACGAATGCCGATCGCCCTGGCACCGTTGTCCGCAACATGCCGATGCACGATCAGATCCTTCCGCATCTGCGAAAGGGCATCGTGGAGAACCGTTGGAAATGCGGGGAGCGATTGCCCGAGCCGCAGCTCTGCAAGGAGTTCGGAATTTCCCGGACGCCGTTGCGTCAGGCGCTGAAGACGCTGGAGTCAGAAGGTCTTGTCCGGCTCATTCCCCATGTCGGCGCGGTGGTCACCGATCCGGACGCCGCCGAGGTTGGCGAGACCATGGAAATCCTGATCGGTCTGGAGCAGCTCGCGGCGATCCGCGTCGCGCAATCGCAGCAGCCGGCGGTTTTGCGCGAGATTGAAGCGATTTACCGCCAGATGCAGCGGGCGGCCAAGCAAAATGCGTCCGACCTCTATTACGACCTCAACACCGACTTCCATCGCTGCATCGTGCGCGGCACCGGCAATCGATCGCTGGCGGAACTGCATGAGAAAGTCATGTGGCACGTTCACCGCGAGCGCCATCGCGCCGCCGTGGTCGAGCCGCTCACCGCGGAAAGCGCCGAACATCACGAGGAGATCGTGCGCGCCATTCTCGACAGCCGCGCCGAGGATGCGGGTCTGGCGATGCGTCGGCATCTGGAAAGCGTCAGTCGGCTCATGATGGCGCGCCGGTTGAAAGCCGCCGAGATCGCGCAACGATCCAAGGCCGGAAAATCAAAGACAAGGCGCTGAACAGGCGCCTTGACGCACCAATTCTGCATTGCGGGTCGACGCGGCGCTCCCGCTCCGTAGCCAGACGATGGCCCGGCGCAACACCGAGCCGCGTCGTCGCCGTCAGCGTTTGCGCAAGCGCTGGATCTGCATGTTCGCGAGGAATGGCACGAGCGGATGGGTGCCCATCTTCACGATCGCCGGCATGTCCAGTGTGATCAGCGCATCGCGCTGATCGGGCGGCAACTGGAAGCGATCTGCAAACGCGCGGGCGTCTGCCATGTAGGCGTCGCGCTCCTTCGCCTCATGCGCCAGCTTGTGCAGTGCCGACGTCAGTTCGACGAGTTCGGGCTTGATCGAGGGGTAATGAGCGGTGTGTCCCTGAACCGGCGCACCGATCCAGGCGAGCGAGGCATAGTTGTGGTGCCAGCTCGGGTCCATCGAGACAACGTCCGGCTTGCGTTCGCCCAGCGCGCCGGCGGCGCAGGCCCAGCAGCGCAGTTCGATGTTGCCGGTGTCGTCCAGCTCGGCTTCGTCGAAACCGATCAACGATTTCAGGTTGCCGGCCCGCAAGCGCTCGAGGACCTTGTTGTCCCACGCCAGCTCCGGGTTTGAATAGCGGTCGGTCCCGGGGAAGTGCGACATGCCTCCGCTCGACAGGATCACCGTCTTCAGGCCGAGTGCGGTCACGGTCCGGGCGACCGCCTGTCCGAACAGATAGCAGCGCTCCATCGTCGGCTGCGGCGGGAGATACGCGTTGACGAAGATCGGCAAGACCGGGTCGGTCAGGCCGAGATGCGTGAGGGGAATGCCGATTGCGTAGTCGATCTTGGCCGTGCTGGTGAACGCCGGATCGAAATTCTGCCGATAAAGCTGGCGGACAATCTCGAAACCGATCTCGCTCGGAATTTTCCAGTGAAACTTGCGGCCGGCAAACTCACCGGAGGCTTCGCCGCCGACATGAACGGTGAACGGCGGGGCGGCGTTGTGGAAGAACTGTTCGGCGTGGTCGTTTGAGAAGATGATCCAGAGGTCGGGATTGAGCGCCTTCAGTCTGGTTCCGATATCGGCCGCGACCTCGCGTACGTGCGCAACCACGTTTTTGTCTTCCGTGTCGGGCATCGTGAAGAATTGAGGTGCATGGGGCAGCATGGCCCCGCCGATCACCGTCGACATCATGGTCCTTCTCCATACGCTGGCGTGCGATTGCAGACTGTATTCGTCACAGTCCGGAGAGGCCAGTCGCTCGTTGGCGCGCGTTTCACATTCCCTCGGGCGCCGCGCGCCATTTGACCGGATACGGGCGAGGGCGGCAGCCAAATCGGAGCGCCGTCACAATTCCGCGCTGACACCCAGATCGAGCAGGGTCTGCTTTGTCAATGCTCGCGCCGCCCCGCGTGCCTCGGATGCGTTTCCGGCGCAGATCGCGTCGACCAGATGATTGATCAGGAGCCGCCCCTTCCGGCCATGGCTGCGGACGAGGGATGCGTTGACGTAGATCAGAGTCTGCAGCATCGTCTTGTTCCAGAGTTCTTTCAGGGTGTCGTTTCCCGCAGCGGTGAGCAGCCAGGTCGACAGCGCACCGTTGAACGAAATATGGCCGCCGTCCTTCTCGATCTCTTCAAAACCTGTATTCAATTCCTTTTTCAGGACACTCGCGCGGGCGCGCGAATCGGCCGTGATGTTGCGCGCCGCAAGATCGGATGCGCACTCCAGCAACGCCAATCTCACTTGAAACAGCTCGACCAGTTGCTTCTCATCGAGCGTTTTGACGCGGATGCCCGCCCAGTGCACACGTTCTGCCAGGCCGTCGGCTACGACCGCCTGCAGCGCTTCGCGAATGGGTCCATTTGAAAATCCGAATTCGCTGCGAAGCTGGATTTCTCGAATACGCTCGCCGGGACGGTACACGCCCTTCAAGATCCGCTCGCGCAGCAAGCCCGCGAGCCACGCCGTTCTGGAGAAACGATCGGCGCCGTCTTGCCGTTGGCTCTGTTTTGCCGGCCTTTCCGGCGGGGGCTCGGAAGCCTTAGGCCCGAGTCGAGCTTCGCTGCTCGCAGTGGAACGAATCTTTGCCTTCGGTCGGGCCATTTTGTTCAGCCAACGAAATCCCGGCAGCCGCAGGACCTGCAGTGATGGCGACTGCCGGCCAGTGTGCAAGGTGGAACTGTATACCGTGGCGTTTCCACCGAGACGAGGGCGGAGTTTGGTCTCGGTTTGACACCGTGAGACCGCATCGGACTTCGGCAGCGAAGTCCGAATTCCAGCAAAGGGTCCGCCAAATCACGGCGGCGGAGCCGAGGCTTCGGGTGAGCCGGTTGCTCCGTCCGAAACTCTCGGGCGGATAAATCAGCTCGCCGCTCTTGTGCTCCGGCGCGCAACCGATGGTGCCTGCGAGCCGTCCCCGGTGTGGTCGAGATCGTTGCCGGCCGCGTTCCGAACCCGCGTGGTGAGCTGGCTGCCTTCGGTCCAACGTCATGGCGCAAGGGGGGCTTGCGGCCGTTCAGGGACGACAACGCTTCCTGGTGGTTGGTGATGCTTCTTTTCCGCATGCAATCGCCGCCAATGAACTGCCGTCGGCAGGTGGGCGCTGTCGAGCGCCGCCAATCGGCCGGTCGTCCGCCTGTGTCTCGTGGCCGCACCGGTCGCGTCGCCATTGCTCTTTGCAAAATTATTAATTATTAATAATCGGAACATCAAGTCCGCGCCCCGGGAACGGAAGGCGTGCGGGAGAAAAGACATGATTTTTGTTCGATCCCTGGTCGCTGCTGTCGTTTTCGCGTCGGGAACCTGCGCGGCAACGGCGCAGAACGCGTGGCCCGACCGCCCGGTGCGCTTCCTCGTGACGTCGGCCGCAGGCGGCGGCATTGATTTGATGGCGAGAATGCTGGCCGACGGCCTGAGCCGCCAGCTGCCCAAGCCCGTCGTCGTGGAGAACAACGGCGCGGCGGGCGGCCTGATCGCCACCAGAGCAGTCGCGAACGCCGGTTCGGACGGATACACGTTTCTGTTTCAAGGACCGGGTTACGCGGCGTTGCCGTACATCCATCGCAACCCCGGTTTCGATGTCCGAAAAAACTTCGCACCGGTGTCGCTTGTCGCGAAGTACCCCCTCGTTCTCGTCACCCGTCCTTCGCTCAACGTGAAGACGCTGCCCGAATTCATAGCGCTGGTGAAATCCAATCCCGGCAAATTCACCTTCGGATCGAGTGGGGTCGGCGGTGCGTCGCACATTCCCCTGGAGGCCATCAAATCCCAGGCTGGTTTGGATATGACTCACGTCCCGTACCGAGGCAGCGGGCAGACAACGGCAGCGCTTCTGGGGGGCCAGATCGACCTGACGATCGACGGGTTGGCGCCGCAAATCGGCAACATCCAATCGGGCAGCGTCGTTCCGCTCGGGGTATCGACCGAAGCACGCGCTCCTCAGATGCCGGACATTCCTGCGATCAATGAGGTGCTGCCCGGCTTCAAGTATCCGATGTGGGTTGCAGTCTTTGCGTCCGCCGAGACCCCGGCGCCGATCGTGGAGAAGATGTCGAAGGCGATTGCCGATGCGCTCAGCGAGCCGGCTGTGCGCAAGCGCTACGAAGATCTGTTGGTTGAAGTCGTCGGTTCGACGCCTGCCGCACTCGGTGCGTTTGCGGATGAGCAACTCAGCTTCAACAAGGCGATCATCGAGAAAGCGAAAATCCAAGCGGGCGACTAGGCCGGCGACTAAGCCGGCGACCGGGAGCAGATCGTCAGACAGCACAGGCCCATTCCGATGTTGCAGGAGCTCGCGGCGCTCGAGACCGACTACTGGTACGAGGTCGACCATAACTATGGCCGCAAGGCCGGCGAGCTCTACGTGAGCGACGGCCTGTTCGCGATCGGTTCCAAGACCATGAAGGGCCGCGAGGCCATCGCAGAGTTCTATCGCTGGCGGGAAAATCGCGGTGACCGCACGGCGCGGCATGTCGTAACCAATTTCCGGATGTTGTCCCACGCCGGCGACAAGGCAAGCTTCTGCTGTGTGATGTGCCTTTATGCCGCCGATGGCCGGCCGGTTCTGCCATCACTGCCGGCGATCATGATCGCGGATATCGTCAGCGAGTGCGTCCGCAACGCCGAGGGGCGCTGGCAGTATGTCTCGCATCGGCTGATTCCGATTTTCGAAGGCGGTGTGCCGGCGACGATCCCGCCGGACCCATAGGATGTGCGCCGCGCAGCCGAAGCTTGATTGCTCAAGTCACCTCGCGTTTCCGGACACCGAACAATGGAGTTGAGCCATGAATTTGCATCAGGTCGATTGGAGCAAGATCGAGTGGAAGCAGATCCGCCAGGGCGTGGAACAGAAGGCCTTTTCCGGAAGTGCGGCAACCATCGCCATGCATCGGCTTGCGCCGGGGCATGAGCCGAAGCCGCACAGCCATCCACATGAGCAAATCGCCTACATCGCCGAAGGCCGCATGCGGTTCCACATCGGCGACGAGGTCGTCGACCTCGGGCCGGGCGGCCTGGTTGTCATTCCGTCAGGCGTAACCCACTGGGGCGAAGTGTTGGGTGATGAGACGGTGATCAACATCGACATCTTCACGCCCAAGCGGCCTGAATATGCCCCGTGAGCGCCGTTGTGCGCGCCGGGGCGTTTTCCGGCGAAAGCCTGCTCCGGACTTGATCCGGGATGTGCAGCGGCTTGCCGTAGTCGTCACCGCAAGCAGATCGAATCGAATTCCCGATCAATCCCCATCACCACGCTTCATGCCTTCGGCAACGTGACGTGCCGCCGGCACACCATCTTTGTCCATACTTGCAGGCCACGGAGTAGCATCAATGTCGTCCAGTGAGTTCGTCGTCGACTGTCACCTTCACTCGCATTGGCCGCAACGATATCCGTACTTGCACCCCACCGGCAGCCGAATCGACGAGACCAATCTCGCGGCCAGTCCTGCAGGTCTCTTTGCGACATTGGGAAAGAACGGCATCACTCATTGCCTCCTCATTCAGCCGGGCGCCTACGCGTTCGATAATCGCGCGATGCTGGACGTCATTGCCGTGTCGAAAGGCACGGTGAAGGCACTCGCAGCGCTTCCGTTGGATGCCCCTGATGAGGACTTCATCGATCTCAAGAGTCGAGGCGTCGTGGGTGTTCGTCTGAGCCTTATCACGTTCGATCCTCACCTCTTCGAGAGCGACAAGATGGGCGCCTTCCTCCGGCGCTGTCAGAAGCACGACTTCTGGGTCGAGGTGTTCGCTGCTGCCGGGGCGTGGCCTTCGATCATCCCGCAGCTCCTGAGATCCGAGGTGAAGATCATCGCCGAGCACGTCGGCTGGCCGATGCTTGCCGAGGGCCTGAATCAGGCTGGTTTTCAGGCCCTGCTGCAATTTGGACGCACAAGCAGCGCCGTCATCAAGCTTTCCGGCGGGTTCCGGATTTCCTGGAAGGAACAGCCTTACGAGGATGTGCGACCCTATGCGGCCGAGCTGCTCGACGCGTTTGGCGTAGAACGGTGCATCTGGGGTTCGGATTGGCCGTTCCTGAACCCCGACGTCGGGCCGGCAAAGCGGCCGATGAAGATTGCGCCGGTTGAATACCGTCGCGAGGCCGACGTATTGAGCAGTTGGGTGCCCAGCAAGGAAGCCCGCCGGAAAATTCTCTGGGACAATCCGTCTCGGTTCTTCGGATTCACCGGGTCTGCGAAGCTCGGCGAGCTGTCGGTCAGTTTTTAGATCGAGGCGCGATGGCTTCTGTTTCCACTTGGGCTCGACCGCTCGGACAGTGGACCTGCAACATCCGTGCCCGGCCAACCTTCACATTGTGGCGGAGTGCATCGACCGGGCGATGCCGGGGCTCAACGATCACAAGGTCCGCTCTCTTCGTCTGCGTCACTGAATTCAGCCTGATGGGGAGCGCCATTCATGTTGACGAGCCGTGATCGCATCTTGACGACGCATTGCGGCAGCTTGCCGCGCCCGGCACGGCTCTCGGAGTTGCTGCTGAACCAGGAGGCCGGGGAGGTCGTCGACGAGGCGATTTTGCAGCGCGAGTGCGCCGGCGCCGTCGCCGGTGTGTTGCGGGCGCAGCTCGACGCCGGCGTGGACGTCGTCAGTGACGGCGAGCAGCCGCGCGTCGGCTTTTCCATGTACGTCCCGCAGCGCATGGAAGGCTTCGGCGGCGAGTCGACCCGGCCAATTCCGCGGGACTATGAGGATTTCCCGCTGTTTCGGGAGCGGATGGCGCAACGCGCGGGTCGCCGCAATCGCATTGCCACGCCGCCCCAGGCGATCGGCGAGCTCCGTTACACCGATCTGAAGGCGGCACAAGCCGAATGCGATCTGTTCGCCGGAGCGTTGGCGAGGCTTCCGCAAAAGCCCGCCGAGACGTTCATGACGGCGGCATCGCCCGGCATCATCGCCACGACGATGGAAAACAAATACTACGACACCTATGAGGCCTATGTTTTCGCGCTGGCTCGCGAATTGAAAAAGGAATACCAGTTGATCGCCGCGTCGGGCTTTCTTCTGCAGCTCGATGCGCCCGATTTCGGGCTGGAGCGTGCACGAAGGTTCAAGAACCAGACCGAGCGCGAATTCCTGCGCGCGATGGAGATCAACGTCGAGGCCATCAATCGTGCGACGGCGGGAATCCGCCGCGAGTGCATCCGGTTGCATATCTGCTGGGGCAACACCGAACACCCGCATACGCACGATTATCCGCTCGCGTCCCTGCTTCCTCTGCTTTATCAGGCCAGGGTCGGGGCGCTGAGCATCGAGTTTGCCAATCCCAGGCATCAACACGAATACGCGGCGCTGAGGAGCAATCCGCTGCCTGCGGACATGCTCCTGATTCCAGGCGTGATCGACACCACCACCAATTTCGTCGAGCATCCCATGGTCGTGGCGAATCGCATTTGCGAAGCGGTTGGCGCTGTGGGCGATCGAAGCCGGGTGATTGCTGGAACCGACTGCGGTTTTGGCACCTCGGCCGGGACCGAAGCGGTCTCGGCCGACGTGGTCTGGGCCAAATTGAAGGCTTGTCGCGAAGGCGCGGACATCGCCACAAGGCGCCTCTGGAGCTGAGCGTCCTTGTTCCGGACCAGGGCCCGCGCCCTTGGCGATTTGCACCACTCCCATGCCGGCGCGCCGGCCAACCCTTATTCCACCTTGAAATTCGCCTCCCGAACGGCCCGGCCGTATTTCTCGTGCTCGGCGCGAAGGTGCGCGCTGAACTCGGCGCCGCAGATTCCGAGCGGGTAAAGCTCCTGCGCGGCGAGCTTGCTCTTGATCTCGGGCGCCCGCAGCGCCTCGGTGAACCATCGTGCGAACTGCGCGGCAATGTCCTTCGGCGTGTTCGCCGGCGCATAGACCCCGAACTGAACCGTCACCTCGTAGTCCGGGTAGCCGGATTCAGCCACGGTCGGCACCTGGGGCAGCGGCTCGATGCGCGACCGCATGGCAACCGCGAGCGGCCGCATCTTTCCCGCCTTGATCTGCTCGGCTGCGCTCGAATAGCTGTTGAACGCCGACGTGACGTGGTCGCCCAGCAGCGCGTTGATCGAAGGACCGTTGCCGTTGTAGGGCACGAAGGTGATGTCGACGCCGGCGGCGCGCCTCAGCATCGCCAATCCGATATCGAACGGCGTTCCGGGTCCGATGCTCGCCATGGTCACGCTGCCGGGCTTGGCGCGCGCCGCATCGAGCAGGTCCTTGAGGCTGCGGTGGGCGGATGTGCCGTTGACCGACATCACCGTAGGCGCAACCACGAGCTGGCAGATCGGCTCGAAGCTTTCCAGCGGATGGTAATTGTATTTTCGCAGATGCGGATTGATGACGAGCTGCGACGACGCGAACAGCAGCGTGTTGCCGTCCGGCGCCGCGCGCGCGACGCTTTCGGTGCCGATCGCCTCGGCGGCGCCCGGCCGGTTCTCGACCACCGTGCTCAGGCCGTGCACCCGGCCGACATATTCCGACAGCAGGCGCGCCATCAGGTCGTTGACGCCCGCGGGCGGCGTCGGAACGACGACCCGCACCGGTTGTCGGCTCTGCGCCAGCGCATCCCGGTCGCCGGCCATGGCGGACAGCGCCGTGAGAATGGCAGCGGCCGCTGCCAGATGCCGAAACGAATGTCTTGGGTGTTTCATTGGGCTTCCTCGCTGGAGTTTTCGTTGGCCGGCAGCTCAGTCGTTCTGAAGCAGAGCGTCGGCCGCAGACGGGAGAATGTCATGCTCCGCGCCCGACGCCAGTGCGACATGTGAGCAGCGCGCATTCTCGGCTCCGCCAGACTGCGTTTCAGCCAGTGTTCACGGCGCAGGACTAAGCCCGCTTCGCCTCCGGCTTGCCAAATCCGAGCTCGGCCAGGATTTCCGCATTGTGCTGGCCCAGCGACGGCGGCGGCGCATCGATGCGCGGCCCGTCATGGGCGAACGTGAACGCCGCGAGCGGCACGCCGAACGGTCCTTCGACGCCGTTGCCGCCGCTGCCGTGGCGGTGAAGGACGCCGCGCGAGGCGAGGTGCGGATCGGCGATGGCCTCGCCCATGGTGCGCACGCGGCACGCCGGGACGTGGCGGGCCTGCAGGAATTCCTCCCACTCGTCCGCAGTGCGCGTCAGCATGATCTCCTCCAGCACCGCGATCTCGCGGTCGTGGTCGGCGTCGCGCTCGTCGTTGGTCTGCTTGATCATCTCAGGCCTGCCGAGCAGGGTCCACAGCCGCTTCTGCTGGCGGATGTTGCTCGCGCCGAGCATGACCAGCGTGCCGTCCCTGGTCTTGAACGCGCCGTTGGTCGCGTGCGGATGGCGGTTGCCGTGCGGCTTCGGATGCACGCCGTTGCGCAGGTAGCCGGTCACGTGTGAGGCCATCAGGATCATGGCGACGTCGAGCATCGCCATGTCGATGCGCTGGCCCTGGCCGGTCCGTTCGCGCTGATAAAGCGCCGCCGAGAGCGCGAACGCGCCGGTCATGCCGGTGCCGTAGTCGACCGCGGGCGAGCCGAACTTGATCGGGTTCACCTCTTTGGTCCCGGTCATCGCCATGATGCCGGAGGTCGCCTGGATCACGTGGTCATAGGCGGTCTGGGGGCCGCGCGGCCCGTTCTGCCCGAAGGCCGAGAACGACGCGTAGATCAGGCGCGGATTGATTTTCGACAGCGCCTCGTAGCCGAGGCCGAGCGCCTCGAACGCGCCGGGGCGGTAGTTCTCGACGAACACGTCGGCGGTCTTGACCAGCGCCTTGAGGACGTCGCGGTCGCGCTCCTGCTTGAGGTCGAGCGCCACCGAACGCTTGTTGGAGGCCTGGGTCAGGAACTGCGTGCCCATCAGCTTCTGGTTGAGCGCCTTGTCGGTGCCCGAGCCGCGGCTCTGGTCGGGGTCGTTCGGGTCCTCGATCTTGATCACGTCGGCGCCGAGCACGCCGAGCTGATAGGCCGCGAACGGCCCCGCCAGAACGTGGGTCGCGTCGATCACCCGGATACCCTCGAATGGTCGCATGGCGCTCTCCTTTGGCAACGTCTCAACTCTAGCAGGTTGCTGAAAACTCTCCCGCGGTCATTCCGGGACGCCGCCACAAGCGCGTTTGCGCGCGTCTTCGACGCGCTATGGCGGCGGGCCCGGAATCCAGTTCAGGAGAAAGCACCTGCGAAACTGGATTCCGGGCTCGCGCCCATAGCGCGTCGAAGACGCGCGTGAACGCGCTTAGGGGCGCGCCCCGGAATGACCGTGGGAGAGTTTCAGCACTCTGCTGACCCACGATAGCAACGTACGTTTTCGCCCGATATGCTTCGACAGCGAGGATCAAATTCGCTGGTTGGATGCTGTCACCAATGACTGAAGCCTATCCCGTGACGCTCAGCGCGTCACGCGCTGCGAGCAGCATGTCGAGAAGCAGCGCCGCGTCTCGTTCGGGCAATTCAGCCATAGACCGTTTCAGCGTGTCTCAGGATGGCGCGCCGCCGGATGTAATTGCGGCTGGCCTCCACCGCCTTGCGCTCGACGAGATCGACCGGCCGTCCCAGCAGGCTTTCCAGCGCTTCGGCAAATCCGAAAAACTGCTCGACCGGGGGCAGGTCGCTGCGCTGCTCGAATTCGACCAGAAAATCGAAATCACTCTTGCTCGGATCAAAGTCCAGCCCACGCGCCGCCGAGCCGAAGACCTCCAGCCGCTTGACGCCATAGCGGCGGCAGAGCGCGGCAAGGGCCTCGCGCTTCTTTTCAATGTCGGGCTGCATGTTTTCTTTCCGGCTTGTTCCTGCCGCCTGTTCTACCACCATTCCGGAGTTTGACGTGACTGAAAAACCCCGGCAGATGCATCTCGGCATGTTCCTGCAAGGGGCGGGGCACCACGTCGCGGGCTGGCGCTATCCCGGTGCCGACTCCGGCAGCGAGAACCTGCCGCATCTCATCCGCCAGGCGGTGACGGCCGAGCGCGCCAGGTTCGACATGGTGTTCCTCGCCGACGGGCTGACCAGCAGCGAGGACGGCCATCCGTCGCAGATCGCGCGCCTCGAGCCGCTGATGGTGCTCACCGCGTTCGCTGTCGCGACCAGCCGGATCGGGCTTGCCGCCACCGCCTCGACCACCTACGGCGAGCCGTTCCATCTGGCGCGCGCCTTCGCCTCGCTTGACCACATCAGCGGCGGCCGCGCGGCGTGGAACGCGGTCACCACCTCCTATGCCTCGACCGGCGCGAATTTCGGCGTGCAGCATCCGGCCCACGCGGACCGCTATGCCATCGCCGAGGAGTGCATCGACGTGGTGCGTGCCCTCTGGGATTCCTGGGACGACGGTGCCTTTCCGAGAGACAAGTCGACCGGCGTTTTCGTCGATCAGTCGAAGCGGCACGTCATCGATCACAAGGGTGAATTCTTTTCCGTCAAAGGCCCGCTCAACACCTCGCGTCCGCCGCAAGGCCATCCGATCATCGTGCAGTCCGGCTCGTCCGAGCCCGGCCAGGAGCTGGCGGCCCGCACCGGCGATGTGGTCTTCACCGCACATCAGACGCTGGAAGGCGCGCAGGTGTTCTACCGCGGACTGAAGGCAAGGCTTCCTCGGTTCGGGCGCAAGCCTGCGGACCTCGCGATCATGCCGGGTTTCCTGCCGGTGCTGGGCGGCACCGAGACGGAGGCGCGCGACAAGCTCGCGCTGCTCGACGGCTGGGCCGACCAGAGCAGGGTGGTCGGCATGCTGTCCGACCGGCTCGGCCACGACGTCTCGCAATACGATCTCGACGGCCCGCTGCCCGAGCTTCCGGTCTCCGAGCAGATCCAGAGCCGCGCCAGGCTCCTCACCGACGCGGCGCGGCGCGACAACCTCACGCTGCGCCAGCTCGCGCAGATGGTGGCGACCGGCCGCGGCCATTTCGTGATGTGCGGCACGCCCGAGCAGATTGCCGATCGGATGGAGGAGTGGTTCGTCGCCGGCGCGGCCGACGGCTTCAACGTCATGCCGCCTTATTTCCCCGGCGGCCTCGACGACTTCTGCAGCGGCGTGATCCCGATCCTGCAGCAGCGCGGCCTGTTCCGGACCGACTACGAGGGGCCGACCCTGCGCGACCATTTCGGCTTTGCCCGGCCGCCGAACCGGCATCGATCGTCTGCGATGCAAGCGCTTGCGGCATCGGCGGCGCCCTCCCTCCCCGCGAGGCTACGGGATTCACACATCTCAAAAACCGAATCCAAAACAGAGACTTAGATGACCCCCGGTATGAGAAGCGGCGTGATCTTGGTCTCCGATCCAGCGCTGAAAAGATTCGATTTTTTCCTCGCGCCGGACGACCGGTCAAAAGATGTGTGCATGCGGTAGCCCGCGAGGGGAGGGTCCGCGCCACCAGCGCGCTCACGCGCGTCTTCGACGCGCTATGGCGCGGGGGTGGGGAGAGGCCAGCGAGAAGCGGAGATTTCTCCCCACCCGGCGGCTTCGCCGCCACCCTCCCCTCGCGGGCTACGACATTCACACATCTCAAGGGGCTTGCGGCGCGGCTCGGATGCTGACTCCCTGTGAC